>JASHOI010000704.1 GCA_030041195.1 Streptosporangiaceae bacterium
GCACGGCGGGAACCCGGCCCGCCGCCCGGCCGGGCGCGGCCGGCGGCCTGGGGCGCTGCAGCGTCTGCGACGCCGTCATCTCCCCGCCCATCCTTCGTGGCCGGTCACAGCAGGCCCGCCTCGCGCATCAGCGCGATGGCCGTAGCCCCGGTACCGAGGTCGGCGATCGTCATCGGATAGGACTGCAGCTGGTCGAACGGCGTTTCCGGCGCCTGGGTGGTCACCCCGGACGCGATCGGGTACTCGAAGCTGATCGACTTGCTCGGGTCCCCGATGATGCTCTGGCCCTGCTTGCTGACCAGGAACGCGAGGAACCTCTGCGCCGCGGCCTGGTGCGTGGAGGACTTCAGTATCCCCGCGCCGGAGATGTCGACCACGTAGCCGGGGTCGCGCGGCGCGAAGTGGGTGATGTCCGAGTGCACGTGGCCGGCGCCGATCTCGGCCCGCATCCGGTACCAGTAGTACTGGTTGACGACCCCGAACGCCACGGCACCGCGGTTCACCTCGTCGGCGATCGTCTCGTTGTCCGGGTAGATGTGACCGCTGGCGTTCGCGTAGATCGCCTTGAGCCAGGTCAGCGTCGCGGACTTGCCGTAGGCGCGGTCGTAGTCCGTGACGATCGGCTGGAAGTCGGTCTCCTGCGGCGCCAGGGCCAGTTTGCCCTTGTACTTCGCCTCAGCGAGCTGGCTGACGTGCGTGGGGAGCTGGCTTGCCGAGATCAGCGACGGGTTGTAGATGATCACGCTGACCCGCCCCGAGACGCCCACCCAGTCGCCGTCGGGGGAGTTGTACCTGGCCGGGGTGTGGCTCAGCGTCGACGAGTCCACCTTGGCCAGCAGGCCCTTGGCCTGCAGGCTCTCCAGCGGCGGCGAGTTCTCGGTCCAGAACACGTCGGCGGGGGAGTGCGAGCCCTCGGTCACGATCTGGTCGGCCAGCACGTCTTCGTCGTCGCTGCGGATGTTGACCGTGATGCCGGTCGCCTTCTCGAACGCGTTCACCAGCGCGTCAGCGGTCTGCTCGTGCTGGCCGTTGTAGAGGGTGATCGTCTGGGCGGCCGAGCCGCTGGCCGTGCCGCACCCGGCGAGCAGTCCGCAGAGGGTCGCGACGCCGGCGATGGCCGCCAGCCAGCGCTTGCCGGTCATGACGCCGCGCCCGGGCAGAACGAGTTGATCTGCTTGCTCGCCGAAGCCACCGCCAGCTTGGCCGAGGGAGAGCTGCCGTTGCTGTCGAAGAACGCCCGGTAGGCGCTCGCGAGCTTGTCGATCGCCGTCCGGAGCCGGGCGTCGGACGTGTGGATCTGGCCGAGCGGGAGGATCTGGGCCTCGGCGTAGCCGACCGGATCGGCGCCCGGGTCGGGGCCGTCCGACAGCACGGCACTGACCTGGGTACAAGTCGTGCGCACCACCGCGGCAGAGGCAGCCCCGGACGTTCCGGCAGAACCTGTCCCGGACTTCGGCGCCGCGGACCCGCACGCGCCGAGCAGCGCGGAAAGCCCTAGCGTGGTAAGTACCAGTACCGCAGGCCCGCGAAACCGGGCTACGGCCGCGTTGCGTGGAGTGGCCATGATCTCCGTCCTGTCAGGCAGCCTTCCCCGGCGGCTGATGAGCTTAGGCTAACCTAACTAATCATGTCAACAGCCCTCAGCCGGGCCGCACCCGGGGTACGTCTGCGGGCGTAGCCACTGGTCGCAGGATCGCTTCCCTGCCCAGGGGGAACGTAACCTGGGGAGTACCGCGAGACCTGAGGTGGCAAGCGTGCGAGACATCCTGGATCCGATTTCCAAGTGGTGGGAGGACGGGGAGCCGTTCGGCCTGGCGACCGTCGTGCGGACGTTCAGCAGCGCGCCGAGGGAGCCCGGAGCGGCGATGGCGGTCTCCGCCGACGGCGAGGCCGTGGGCAGCGTCTCGGGCGGCTGCGTCGAGGGAGCCGTTTATGAGCTGGCCGGCGAGGTACGCGCGAGCGGGCAGGCGGTGCTGCAGACCTACGGCATCTCCGACGATGACGCGTTCGCGGTGGGCCTGACCTGCGGCGGCATCATTGACATCTTCGTGGAACCGGTCAGCAGCGAGACCTTCCCCGAGCTCGGCGACGTGGCGGCGGCGGTCAGGGCCGACGAGCCGGTGGCGGTGGCGACCGTCATCGACGGGCCGGGCCGGGTGGGCGCCCGCCGGGTGATCTGGGGCTCCAGCGCCGGGCAGGGCGGGCCGGACGGCTCGGCCGACGGGCACGAGCCGGAGGGCCTGCGGTCATCGGGCACGCTGGGCTCCGGCGAGCGGCTGGATCAGGCGGTGGACGACGACGCGCGCGGGATGCTCGCGCAGGGACTGACCGGGGTCCGCCGGTATGGTCCCGACGGTGAGCGGCGCCGGGATGAGCTGTCGGTGTTCGTCCAGTCGTTCGCGCCGCCGCCGCGGATGCTGGTCTTCGGCGCGATCGACTTCGCCGCCGCGGTGGCGCGGGCGGGCAAGTTCCTCGGCTACCGGGTGACGGTCTGCGACGCGCGGCCGGTGTTCGCGACGCGCAGGCGCTTCCCCGACGCCGACGAGGTGGTGACCGACTGGCCGCACCGCTACCTGGCCGGGCAGAACGTGGACGCGCGGACGGTCATCTGCGTGCTCACCCACGACCCGAAGTTCGACGTGCCGCTGCTCGAGGTGGCCCTGCGCACCCCGGCCGGATACATCGGGGCGATGGGCAGCAGGCGCACCCACGACGACCGGCTGGCCAGACTCCGCGAGGTCGGCCTGACCGAGGACGAGCTGGCCAGGCTGCGCTCGCCGATCGGGCTCGACCTCGGCGCACGGACGCCCGAGGAAACCGCGATCGCGATCGCCGCCGAGCTGATCCAGCTGCGCTGGGGCGGTTCCGGCCGCCCGCTGACCGCCACCACCGGCCGCATACACCACAGCGCCTCCGCCGGCCACGACTGATCGCGGCCGCGCGGGGGAGCGGCGGCGGGGTTAGCCTGGCAAGCGTGCAGAACGTGACGTCGGCCGGGGTCGCCGGGATCCTGCTCGCCGCGGGCGGCGGCAGCAGGCTCGGGCAGCCTAAGGCGCTCGTCGAGGTCGGCGGCGAGCCGCTCGCCGAGCGCGGCGTGGCGCTGCTCCGCGACGGAGGCGCGGCGCCGATCGTGGTGGTGACCGGCGCGGTGGCCGTCGACCTGCCCGGCGTGCTGGCCGTGCACAACCCGAACTGGCACAGCGGCATGGGGTCGTCACTCGCGGCAGGCCTGGCCACGGTGCCGGACGGCTGCGACGCCGCGGTGATCGCGCTCGTGGACCAGCCGCTGGTCGGGCCCGAGGCGGTGCGCCGGCTGATCGCGGCCCACGCCAGCGGCGCCCGGGTGGCCGTAGCCGCCTACGCCGGAGCGCCGCGGAACCCGGTCCTGCTCGCCCGGGAGCACTGGGCCGAGGTCACCGCGCTGGCCGTCGGCGATGCCGGGGCACGGCCGTTCCTGCGCGCACACCCGGACCTGGTGAGCCTCGTCGAGTGCGGCGACACCGGCAGCCCGGACGACCTGGACACCCGCTCCGACCTCGACCGGCTGGCGGCCCTCGTCCGGCCCCGGCAGGCCGCCGCGCCGGCCGGCACCGCCGATCAGGACTGACGCACCGCGATTCCCCACTCGTGCGTGATGCTGTCGCCGGGATGCAGGATCAGCAGGTCGATCCCGGTGGCGAAGCTGTTCGGGGGGCAGGTCATCGGCTCGATGGCGAGCGCCCGCCTGCGGCGCCCCGGATCCAGCGCGTCCCCGGTGAACACCTGCAGCCACCGGTAGCCCTGGCCAGCCCAGAACGCAACCCGCACGCCCGCGCTGCTCAGCTGGGCCCAGGCGCGGCCGTCCGGCCCGGTCGTCAGCGCGGTGAACGCGTGATCGATCCTGGTGTCGCCCACCAGGCGCGGCTCGCGGAAGTCGTAGGGCGTGCCGGTGACGTCCTCGGGCTCGCCACGCGGGATGCCGCGGTCGCCGGCCCTGAGCCAGCGCGCGGCGGGAAGCAGCAGCTCGCATTCGTCGATCAACGCGGCGCCCGTGGTCAGGTACGGGTGCTGGCCGGTGCCGTACGGGGCGGGACGGCTGCCGGGATTGGCGGCCGTCACGCTGACGTGCAGCCCCTCGTCGGCGCTGACCCGGTACTCGGCGGTCAGCTCCAGGCAGAACGGATAGCCGGCGTGCCCGAACAGCACGTGCCGCAGGCGCACCGCTTCGGCAGTGCGCTCGGCTTCCTGCCAGCCCGCCCACCGGGTCAGGCCGTGGATGGCGTTGCCCTGCGCCGGCTCGCTCAGGTCCAGCTGAAAGCTGACGCCGTCGAGCGTGTACTTGCCGCCGTCGACCCGGTTCGGCCACGGGGCCAGCAGCTGCCCCGAGGCGCCCGGGGGCAGTTCATCGGGCGCATATTCTGCGATAACGGGCCGATCACGGTACCGGAATTCGCGTAGCCCTGCGCCGAGTTCGGTAACTGCTGCGGAGTAGTCGCCCGCGGAAATCCGGAACTGCGCTCCGGTGAGCGGGATCGAGGTCAGCTTCGTCATGCCGACCATCTTGCTTTCTCCGCATGCTGACCCGGGGCGGGACCCGGTTATTTAAATGCCGGCGGGGCTGCTTGGGGAGCGGGGGACCTTCAGCCCCGCCAGCAATTGCACCATAGCGGCCCGGGCGGGGCATGCGGGCGAACTTCGCCAACACCACAGGTTGTTCTCAGGTGGGCAGGCACGCGATAGCGGAACGGCGCCAGCAGGGTTCACGGGCCGTTACGCGATGCCCCGCCTACCCTTGCGGCGCAAGACGGCCGGTCCGGACCGCCTCGGCAGCGAGCACGCCGAACAGGTAAAAGTACGCGGACTCCTCGTCGTCGAAAATGCGCACCTCATGCCTGGCGCCGGCGGCTGCGTTGAAGACCTCGAACCCGTCCGGGGTCTGGATCAGGCACATGGCGCCGTCGATCTCTTCGCCGAGAGCGTACGCGGACGGCGGTATCGCCGCGAGGCTGGCGAGCTCCGAGAAGATCCGCTGGGTCGCCTGGCGCCGGAGTGCGGAACGCCGGCGCCCGGCCGGCCGCTGCGGCTGCGCCGGCTCGGCGGCGGGTGCCGCCGACGGGGGC
>JASHOI010000705.1 GCA_030041195.1 Streptosporangiaceae bacterium
GCCCTGGCCCGCATGCCGCTCGCCAGCAGCGCGGCCAGCACGCCGCCGGTGACCGCGCTGCCGACCGACGACCCGAGCTGCCGCGAGGTGTTCAGCGTGCCGGCCAGGGCGCCGGTGAGCTGCGGCGGCACCCGGCGCAGCGCCTCGCTGGTCAGCGGCGCGAACAGGCAGCTCAGGCCCAGCCCCACCAGCAGGTACGGCAGGATGAACGTGAACGGCGTGTCGCGGGTCGACAGCACCGTGATCAGGACGAACAGCCCGGCCGCGTAGATCGTGAACCCGGTTACCAAGATCACCTTGGAGCCGATGCGGTCGGACAGATGGCCGGCGAACGGCGCGACCGAGGCGAGCACCACGCTCAGCGGCAGGCTGGTGAGGCCGGAGACGACCGCGCTGTAGCCGAGCACGGACTGTACGTTGATCGCGCCGAGGATCATGAGGCTGATCAGGCCGAACTGGGTGGCCGCGGTGAGCGCGCACAGCAGCACGACCGTCTTGTCCCGCAGCAGCGCGGCCGGCAGCAGCGGCTCGTGGTCGCGCCGGCTTCGCTCCCAGAAGCCGAATGCGACCAGAAGCACGGCTCCGGCGATCATCACGTCGGGAATGGTGACCGGCCCCCCGGCGATCGCGCCCCAGTCATAGCGCTGGCCCTCGATCAGGCCGAACACGATGCCGGCCAGCCCCGTCGTGGCCAGCGCCACGCCGACGATGTCCAGCCGGTGCCGGCGGCCGAGCCGCAGGTCGGGCACGATGCGGACGGCCATCACGATGCCGGTGATCGCGATGGGCAGGTTGACGTAGAAGATCCAGCGCCAGCCGGCGTAGGTGACCAGGATGCCGCCGAGCGTCGGGCCGATCACCGCGGCCAGCATGATCATGCTGTTGTACGCCCCGAGCGCGGCACCCCGCCGCTGTGCCGGGAACGCGGCGGCGATGATGACCAGCGGTTGCGGCGCGAGCATCGCCGCCCCGAGCCCTTGCATCGCACGGGCCGCGATGAGCCAGGCCGGGCTCTGTGCCGCTCCGCACAGAGCGGACGACACCGCGAACACGGCCAGCCCGAGCACGAACAGGCGCCGCTGCCCGAAGATGTCGCCGAGGCGGCTCATCGTGATCAGCAATGAGCCGAACACGAGCAGGTACGCGTTGCTGATCCAGAGCACGCTGTCGAGCCCGGCGTGCAGGCTGTCGATCAGGCTGGGCACGGCGACGTTGACGATCGTGGTGTCCATCAGGATGGCGAACGAGCCGAAGCACAGGGCGGCCAGGATCCGCCAGGGCCTGGCTTCCGCTGCCGGGGCGGCTTCCATTGCGGGCTCTGTTGGTCCTTTCATAAGACTAACGTCGCCCGCGCAGTTAGTCTTGTCAAGAGACTTACGGCTTCGTAAGCTGGCTGCATGCGGTTGACCAGCCTGTCCGCGATGAATTGCTCAATCGCCCGGACCCTGGACGTGGTGGGCGAATGGTGGACGCTGCTGATCGTCCGGGACGCGCTGCGCGGCGCGACCCGGTTCGACGAGTTCCGGGAGAGCCTCGGCATGGCCCGCGGCGTGCTCTCGTCCCGGCTGCACAAGCTCGTTGAGCAGGGCATCCTGACCCGCCGGCAGTACTCGGAGCACCCGCCGCGCTACGAGTACACGCTGACCGAGAAGGGACGCGCGCTCGCGCCGGTGATCACGGCGCTGCTGACCTGGGGCGACACCTGGGTCCCCGGGCCGGACGGCCCGCCGGTCCTGCTCGTCCACGAGCCCTGCGGCCATGTCATGCACCCGGTCCAGGCCTGCCCGCACTGTCACGCCGAGCTGCAGGCCGGCACCGTCCGCTCGGTACCGGGCCCGGGGGCGTCATCGAACAGCAAGGCTCAGCCGGCGCCGGGCCGCAGCGATGCGTAGGCGGACGCGGTAAACAGGGCGGTGAAGTGCTCGACCACCTCGTCGGTGGAAGCCTCCAGGTCGCCGTTGACCCAGTCGGCGAGCAGCTCGACGACGCCGCCCATGAGGAAGCGGGTGACGATCACCGGGTTCAGCCGCAGCGGCGCGCCCGCGGCGAGCTTCAGCGCCTCGTCCGCGGTGAGCTGCGCGAGCGCGTGCCTGGTCTCGCGGCGCAGCTTTTCCAGGCGCTCGCTGACCCCGACGACCTCGATCGCCACGATCCTCGCCTTGCGCCGGTCCTCGGTGACCGCGATCCAACCAGCGCGCAGACCGGCCCGCGCCTGCGCCTCCAGGGTGTGCTCGCGGGCGACCGCCTCGGCGGCGCGGGTGAAGATGCCGGTGACGATCCGCTGGTAAACGGCGTAGAGCAGATCCTCCCGGCTGGTGAACGACTCGTAGAAGTAGCGGGAGTTCAGTGACGCGGCCGCGCTCACCGCGCGGATCGAGGTGCCCGCGTAGCCGGCCGTCCCAAACAGCTCCAGCCCCGCATCCATCAGGCGTTCCCGTCGCTCTGCCTGGCGCTGCGCGGGGGTGATGCCTCGGTACCGGCGGGCTGACTGCACACGCGATTTTACTGAGCGGCCGGAACGCGGCGCCACGGGCCGGCCGGTCGCCACCAGCCGCTACGGCAGCCCCTAGGCAAAGTGGTATGGCAGTGCTACAGTTTCGGCCAGAAAACTGGTTACGGGGTGCTACACATTTCGCTGGCTCGCGGAGGGCGACATGGCGCATCGGGCTCTGAAACTCAGTGGCATCCTCGGCGGCGTGCTCGCGGGCGCGCTGGTTGCGTCGGCATTAGGCCTGCCCCCGGCCGCGGTGGCCGGACTGGCGCAGCGGGCCGCGGCGGACAGCGACCCGCTGCCGACGATCAAACAGATCCCGGCGGACAGCGGGATCCACGGCTACCCGTACGACGCGGTGCCGACGACCCCGGAATTCACCGGCGCGCCAACGATCGACCTGGCTTCCTACGGCTACGCGCAGGACGAGTTCCTGATGTCGGGCACGACCAACATCTACCGGGAGAGCGGCACCTGGGGTTCCAACGGCGACTGGAACGTGTCCGTGGCGCAGAGCGACGTGCCGTACACCACGCGCCTGCTGGTGCGGTACCCGACCAACCCGGCGAAGTTCAACGGCACCGTGGTCGTCGAGTGGCTGAACGACACCACCGGCGGCGACCAGGACCCGGTGTGGTCGGAGATCTACAACGAGGTCCTCAGCCAGGGCTACGCGTACGTCGGCGTCACAGCGCAGACCGCGGGCATGAACGAGCTGAAGGCATGGGACTCGGAACGCTACGCCGCGCTGGGCGACAGTAACGACGGCCAGTCGTACGACATCTTCACCCAGGCGGCCGAGGCCGTGCGGGACGACGCCGCGACGCTGCTGGGCGGGCTCACGCCGGACCGGGTGATCGCCATGGGCGACTCGCAGTCGGCATTCCGGCTGGAAACCTACTACAACGCGATCCAGCCGATCAGCCACGCGTACAACGGCTTCATCCTGATCGGCAGGGCGGTGCTCGCGGCGCCGATCGGCAGCGGACTGGTCTCCTTCTCACCGGTTCCGGCGCTGATCCGCACCGACACCACCACGCCGCTGATCCAGATCAACACCGAGGGCGACATCGAGGAACTCGGCGACGCGTTCGCGCGTCAGCCGGACACCGGCTACCTGCGGACCTGGGAGCTGGCGGGGGCGTCACACATCGACCTGCACGAGGGGCTGTACGAGGGCGCGACCATCGAACGCGAGGAGCCCACGGTCACGGCGCCGACGTGCCTGTTCGGCGTCCCGTTCAACGGCGCCACGCTGCCCGACAACATGGGCCTGTACGAGCTCGAGGACGCCGCCCTGAACGACATGGACAAGTGGCTGGTCTACGGCGTCGCCCCGCCGCACGGGAACGAGATCGCGACCACGCCGGTCTTCAATCTTGTCGAGCGCGACCAGTACGGGAACGCGCTGGGCGGGGTCCGGCTGCCGGACATCCAGGTGCCGACCGAGAGGTACACGGCGATCAACTTCTACGTGCCGAGCGAGGAGAGCCTGAGTCCGTCCGAGCTGCTGAGCGAGCTGGAGAGCATCTTCACCACGCTGCAGACCGGGGAGATCACGAACACCACCGTGCGCGACGAGGGACTCTGCCTGCTGGAGGGGTACTACACGGCGTTCAGTACCGCGACGCTGCAGGCCCTGTACCCGACGCACGCCGACTACGTGTCGAAGTTCACGGCCGCCGCGGCCAGCGACCTGGCCGCCGGGTTCCTCACCCAGGCCGACTACAACGCGGCGGTCGCGGCGGCACAGGCCTCATCGATCCCGTAACACCGGCGGCTGATCACCTCGGCCCGCGTCGGGTGCCGGCCCCGGTCACGCCCGTCCCGCCGGGCGGCCGGACACATTGATTATGTTTCGGCCTGGTTCACCCGTTGCATATTGCTTTTACCTTTTCGCAGGTATATATTCCGTCCAGCCTCAGCATGAGGCATAGGGCACCGGCCGGTTCTCGGCCATTCGTGACGGGGAGCGACATGACGGGTCGCAAGCCTGGTGTGCGCGTATTCGGGGTTCTCGGGGCCGCGGCTCTGGCCGGCGGCATGGCCGTCGCGGCCGGCGGTTCTGCGGCCCAGGCGGTCGAGGGCGTGACCTGCCCGACGGTCAGCGCCACCGGGGTGGTGACGCCCGCTCCCACACCCGGCGTGGACTGGGACAGCTGCGACCTCAAGAACGCGGACCTTTCCGGGGCCGATCTGTCCGGCGCCAACCTTGACTACGCCATCATGACGGACGCCGACCTGTCCGGCGCGAATCTGACCGACGCCACCCTCTACGCGGCGATCTTCAATTCGGCGAACCTGTCATCGGCGGACTTCACCGGGGCCACCATGACCATGGTGTTTTCGGGCCTGATCACCGCGAGCCCGGCGCCGACGCTCCCGGCCGGCTGGCAGCTCATCGACGGCTACCTCGCCGGTCCCGGAGCGGACCTGAGCGACGCGGGACTCAGTGACGCGAACCTGTCCTCGGCAGACCTGGCCGACGCCTACCTGGGGGCCGCGAACTTGACGGGCGCGAACCTGGACGGCGCCGACCTGGACGGCGCGAATGTGTCGGCCGCCGCCCTGACCGACGCGAGCCTGAACGACACGAACCTCACCAGCGCGACGCTCGCGCAGGTCACCTCCGGCGGCATTACCGGCACGACCGCGTTGCTACCCGCCGACTGGCAGCTGAAGAGCGGCTACCTGGCAGGGCCGCAGGCGAGCCTGGCGTACGCCGACGCGCCCGGCGTGGACCTGTCCGGCACCGACCTTGCTGACGCCTCGTTCTACGGGGCCGACCTGAGCGGCGCCGACCTCAGCAAGGCCAACCTCACCGGCGCCGAAGCGGTGGGCACCAACCTGGGGGACGCGAACCTCACCAACGTGAACCTCACCGACGCCAGCATCGGGGGCGATGCGTTCGGCGGCGGAGCGGCGACGCTCGAGGGCGCCGACCTCGCGGGCGCGACCATGACCGGGCTGGGCAGCGGGGCCATCGACGGCGGCCCGACGGCGCTGCCCGCACACTGGATGTTCGCCGACGGTTACCTGCTCGGCCCGACGGCCAACCTGGAATACGAGGGTGCGGTCGACGGCCTCGATCTGGCGGGTGTGGACCTGGCGTCCGCGAACGTCCTGAACGTGGAGTTCCAGCAGGACAACCTCGCGAACGGAGACTTCCGGGGCAGCAACGCCGGGGCGGGCAACTTCTATGAGGACACCTGGTCGAACACGATCTGCCCGGACGGGAACAACTCCAACCTGTACGTGTCCGGCTGCTTCAGCGCACGCCGGTACGACCTCTCCACGTTCGTCACGCCCAAGTCCGGCGCCACGCTGAGCAAGTCGCCGCGCACCTTCCCGGCCGAGTTCCGCCTGACCAACCCGGCCACGGGTGCCGAGGTCGCCGGGGCGACAGCCAGAACGCTCTCGGCCGGGCATGACGTCCGCGCCACCCTGGCCGGGCCGCAGATCAAGACCCAGACGGTGACCTGCAGCTGGGTCAGCAAGCACCGGTTCTTCTCCTGCACCTTCGCCACACCAGGCAAGGCAAAGACCGGAGCGCGGCACCGCTACACGATCACCGTGCGGGTGAACCAGGGACCCGGGTTCCTGCTGGCGCTGCCCGCCCGCGGCGTCGCCAACCCGGAGGTCATCCACTTCGGCTAGCGCGTCCGCCTCCGGTGCCAGCCGCCGGACGTCAGCGGCTGGGCGCCCATAGCTGGTCGGCGTCGCCGGCGGCGACCCGGCCCCGGTAGACGTCGATCTTGTGCTCGATGAGCTGGAGGTTCTCCTGCAGCTCGGCGAGCCTGGCGAGCACCTCGGCCCGGTGGGCCTCCATGAGCGCGAGCCGTTCCTGCTCGTTGCCGGGACCGGCCAGCACGAGCTGGGCGTAGCGCCGGATGGCCTTGATCGGCATGCCGGTGGCCCGCAGTCGGGTGCAGACGTTGATCCAGACGAGGTCCTCGTGCTGGTAGCGCCGCCGGCCGCCGGTGGTGCGGTCGACGTGGGTGACGACCAGCCCGGCGCGCTCGTAGTAGCGCAACGTGTGCACGCTGACCCCGGTACGCCGAGCGGCCTCGGCGATGCTGAGGCCCCCCGCGGGGACGGATTCGGTGAGCGCGGTCCACGGCCGCGGCTTGACTTCGAGCACGCTCTAAATTTTAGCGTCGTCCTCATGAGTTCCTCCACACCGACGAACACCGCGAACGGCGAGCTCAGCCACCGCCGCCGGCTCCTGGTGCTCGCGATCTGCTGCGCCAGCATCCTCGTGGTGGTGATGGACATCTCCATCGTCAACATCGCGCTGCCGGCGATGCGCCGCGACCTGCACGCCTCGGAATCCGGCCTGCAGTGGACGATCGACGCGTACACCCTTGTGCTGGCCAGCTTCCTGGTGCTGGCCGGATCGACCGCCGACCGGGTCGGCCGCCGGCGCATCTTCCAGACCGGCCTGGCCGCCTTCGGGCTCGGCTCGCTGCTGTGCGGCCTGGCGCCGGGCATCGGCTGGCTGATCGCCGCGCGTGTCCTGCAGGCCGTCGGCGGCTCGATGCTCAACCCGGTGGCGATGGCGATCGTCGCCAACACCTTCCCCCGCCCGGCCGAGCGGGCCAGGGCGATCGGCGTGTTCGGCTCCGTATCCGGCCTGGCGCTGGCGCTCGGCCCGATCCTCGGCGGCGCCCTGGTCGACGGCCTCGGCTGGCGCTTCATCTTCTGGGTCAACGTGCCGATCGCGGCGGCGGCCATCGTGTGCACCGCGCTGTTCGTGCCCGAATCCCGCGCCCCCCGGGCGCGCCGGTTCGACCCGGTGGGCCAGAGCCTGATGGTCCTGGTGCTGGGCAGCGTCGTCTACGCGATCATCGAGTCCGCCAGGTTCGGCTGGACCTCGCCGGTCATCGTCGGCCTGCTCGCGGCCGCCGCAGGCGGCGCGGCGGGCATCCTGGTCTGCGAACCACGCCGGGTGGACCCGCTGCTGGAGCTGCGCCTGTTCCGCAGCCTGCCATTCAGCGCGGCGATCGTATCGGCGCTGTTGGCGCTGTGCGGGTTCGGCGCGTTCCTGTTCGTGACCACCCAGTACCTCCAGGACGTGCGCGGCATGCCGGCCCTGACGGCCGGGCTATGCCTGCTTCCCGTCGGGGTGCTGGTCGTGCTGCTCTCCCCGCGCACCGGGCGGCTGGTCGGCACGCGCGGCCCCCGGCTGCCGCTGGTGGTCTCCGGGGCCGCGCTGGCGCTGGGCGGCGGCGCGTCGCTCTGGCTCGGCCCGGCCACTCCGCTGCCGGCGGTGCTCGGGATCTATGTGCTGTTCGGCATCTTCCTGGGCACGGTCAACCCGCCGATCACCAACTCGGCGGTCTCCGGGATGCCGCGCGCGATGGCCGGAGTTGCGGCCTCGCTGGCCTCGGTCGGGCGGCAGACCGGCACCAGCCTCGGCGTCGCGATCTCCGGCGCGGTCGTGGGGCGGAGCCTGGCCCGAGGCGGGACGGCGTTCACCGGCGCGGCCCACACCGTGTGGTGGCTGGTGCTCGGGCTCGGCGCCGGCATCCTGGTCCTGGCGCTGGTCAGCACCGGGCGCTGGGCCCTCGGCACCGCCGGGCGGGCAGCGGCGCTGTTCGAGGAGGTCGACCACGGCGCCGCTCCCCGGACCCCGGCCCTAACCCGCCGCTGACCGCCGCGGCGCGCCGCGGCGCGACGCGCCGATACGTGGTGGTGGGTCCCCCGCTGTCGTTCTTTGAACAACGTGGGCCCCACCACCACGCTGGAT
>JASHOI010000706.1 GCA_030041195.1 Streptosporangiaceae bacterium
GCCCTAAACGGTCTTTATTGATGATCTAGGAGGATTAGCGGCAAATACCGCACGCGAGGCTCCTAGATCATTTTCCGCGGCGGCCAGCCGGGACCCGGCGGCGCGGCGGGACCCGGCGGCCAGCCGGGCCGGATGTGCAGACAGAACGGGTAGTCCCGGGGTAGACAGGGGACAGCCCGGGGAATGGGCCGACCGCCGAGGCTCAGCGGACCGGAGGACAGCCATGATCGAGCCCTATCAAGCCCTGGGCCTGGTGCCCACCATGCGTGGCATCCGCCGTCGTGACGAGATCCAGACGAACCTCGAGCACCTGTCGCACCTGATCAAGGCCGCGTCCTGGCTGTCCAGCCTGGACCTGCCGGTCCGGCTGATTGCGGTGCCCGAGGGTGCGCTGCAGGGCTTCAACGACGAGGTCCTCGACCTCGATCACGAGGAGTTCGCCAGGGAATGCGCGATCGACATCCCGGGCCCGGAAACCGACTACCTCGGTGGGCTGGCCCGGCAGTGGGACGCGTTCGTAATGGCCCAGGCCAAGGCGCGCCATCCCGAGTTCCCCGGGCGCTTCTTCAACGTCGGCTTCATCCTGAACCCCGAGGGCGACGTGATCCTCAAGCACCACAAGGTGGTGCCGCTGCTCCCGGTGGAGCACTCGGTGACCCCGCACAACGTCTGGGACCGGTGGATCGAGCTGTACGGCCGCAACCTCGACGCGTTCTACCCGGTCGCCGACACCGACGTCGGGCGGCTCGGGTTCCTGATGGCCAACGAGGGCTCGTACCCGGAGAACGCGCGCGGCCTGGCGATGAACGGCGCCGAGGTGGTCTACCGCGGGCCGTACCCGCACCCGCACGTCGGCAACGGGCTGTTCGAGATCCAGAACCGGGCCCGGGCGCTGGACAACAACATGTACCTGATCGCGTGCAACGTCGGCACCTATTACCTGCACACCGATTCCGACATCCCGATCGACACCTTCGGCGGCGGGTCGGCGGTGATCGACTACCGCGGGCAGATCGTCGGCCGGCACGACTACAGCGGCGGCTCGTCCTGGGTCGCCGGGACCGTCGACATCGAGGCCCTGCGCCGGTTCCGCGCCAACGCGCAGTGGGACAACTGGATCAAGGATCTGACTACCGAGCAGTACCAGATCATTTATGAGCGGCCGGTCTACCCGAAGAACCTCTACCTCGACCGCGCCCCCTACGCGCACGAGGAGTACCGCCACGAGGTGATCGCCAAGCAGGTTGAGCTTATGCACGAGCGGGACATCTGGGTGCGCCCGGACGGCGGGTGAGCCCTCCGGTCAGCGCTGGCCCGTGGTGCCGTCCTCCTGCTCGGGGACCGCGGCCCGGGCCGCGATCTCCAGGCGCTCAGCGCCGAGCCCCACGTTGGTGCCCGAACCGTAGGCGGTCGCGCCGGACAGGATCGTCGCCAGGCATGTGCCGAGGATCAGGCTTATCGCCTGCTCGCCGTGCAGATCGCCGACGGCCCAGCCCACCGCGAACACGGTGACCCCGAAGGCGCCGAGCGCGGCCACCGACCAGCCGAGCCACTGCAGGACACCCTCGATCTTCCGGGCGTGCTTCACCTTGGCGGCGATCCTGACCTGGGATTCCATCCGGACCTCGAATCAGCGGCTGAGCTGGATGGGCCCCGTCCCGGGAGCTCAGGGCCGGATTCTTCCCGCGGCCCGCGCGGCTTAACCGGCTCAGCGGCGGGCCGGAAGCAGCCTGCGGATGTCCGCGGTCTCCTCGTCGCTATACCGCGCGAGGATCGCCTCCAGGTCGGCGCGGTCGCTCGGCGAGGTGTAGCTGGCCAGGTCACGCTTGAGGGTCTTGCGCTCGGCGCGCGCGGCGCGCATCACGTCGCGCTTGGCGGACCTGAGCGACGTGCGCATCGCGCGCATGTCCCGGTATCCGTCCCGGACCTCAGCCAGCAGCGGGCGCAGCTCGTAGGTTGGCTTGTCCATATGCGTGTCCTTCTGGGTCGGATTTTTTCCTGCCCTTCCAGTCTGCCGGCCCTGTACCTATGCGTCCAATGACCATTACTCAGAACACCTATGAGCTACAGTCATGAATATGGAGACCGACACGCTGCGCTGGTTCCAGCAGGTCGCCGACGGGACGACGGTCACCGAGATCAGCGACCTGTCGGCGGTCACCCAGTCCGGCGTGTCGCGCGCCCTGCAGCGCCTGGAGGCGCAGGTCGGCACGCCGCTGCTGCGCCGGTCCGGTCGGACGCTGCACCTGACGCACGCGGGCTCGGTCTTCAAGCGGCACGTCGACGCGCTGCTGCACCAGCTCGACGACGGGATCGCCGCGGTCAACCAGCTGATCGAGCCCAACACCGGCACGGTGGCCCTGGCGTTCCAGCAATCGCTCGGCACCTGGCTGGTCCCCGACATGGTCCGCAGCTTCCGGGCGGCTCACCCTGGCGTCCGGTTCCGGCTGACCCAGGTCCGCGACGAGCTGCACGCCCCCGCGCTCGACGGCGGCGAGGCCGACCTCGAGATCGGCACGCTGCGCCGCAGCGACCCGGCGCTGCGGGTCCGCCAGCTTGCGATGGAGCCGCTGCGGCTTGCCCTGTCCCGCGACCACGAGCTCGCCGGGCACGAGCGCATTCACCTTGCCGAGGTCTCCGAGGAGCCGTTTGTCAGCCTGCAGCCGACGTCGGCGCTGCGGAAGCTGACCGACGAGCTGTGCGCACTGGCGGGCTTTGCGCCCAGCGTCGTGTTCGAGGGCGACGACCTGTCGACCGTCCGCGGCTTCGTCGCCGCCGGCCTCGGCGTGGCCATCATTCCGGCGCCGCGGGCCGGATCGCCGGAAGCGGCGAGCGGGCCGGTGCTCTACCGCGAGATCCCGGACCCAGCGGCAGCGCGGGAGATCTGCCTGACCTGGTCGGCCGAGCGGCTGCTGCTCCCGGCCGCCGAGCTGTTCCGGCAGCACGTGATCAGGCGGGCGGCGGCGGGGCGCGTCCCCGCCCTGTCGCCGATGCCGCCCGCCTAGATCAGCACCGTCGGTCTACTGCTGCGGTAGCGGCTCGTTGACCGCCGGGATCTGCGGCGGCGGGTTGTTGAACACCTCTTGCTGCGCGGTGAGCAGCTCGGCCCCCGCGGTCGCCAGGCTGATCGCCTGGTTGTACCAGGGGTAGCCCGCTGGCCGGCCGGAGAAGTTCAGCGCGCCGGTGAAGTCGCCGCAGGTCTGCCTGCGGTAGGCGCTGATGTTCGGCTCGGTGACACCGAACCGCGCCTCGAGGATCCGGATCAGCGAGGTGTGGTCGAGCACGTCGGAGTAGACGTGACCGCCCGCGGTCCACGGCGAGACGAGCGTGCACGGGACCCGGAACCCGAGCCCGATCGGCTCGCCGTCGACGAACTCATCCGGCGTGCCGGCCGGCGCCGTTGGCGGCGGCACGTGGTCGAAGATCCCGTCGTTCTCGTCGTAGCTGAGGATGAACAGGGTCTTGTACCACAGGTCGGGGTTGGACGCGATCGCGTCGAGCTTGCTCGCGATGTACTCGGCCCCGGCGGCCGGCATGTAGTCGGGGTGCTCGGTCTGCGCGCTCGGCGCCACGATCCAGGACACCTGAGGCAGCCTGCCCGCCCGGGCATCGGCCTCGAACCAGCCGGCCGCCCGCTTCTGCATGCCCCGCTGCCAGACCGGTGACGACGTCGGCTGGAAGGCGATCTGCTTGAACCAGGCGAGCGCGTTGTCGTCGTAGTTGTCCTCCTCCTGGTACACCTGCCAGCTGATGCCCGCCTGCTGCAGCCGCTCCGGGTAGGTGGTCCAGGAGAGGATCACGTTGTCGTAGGCGGGGGTGTTGGAGATGATTGGCCCGCCGCCGGTGCCGTTCGGGTCGATCATCCCGGTCCACATGTAGAGCCGGTTCGGGTTGGTCGGGCCGAACACCGAGCAGTGGTAGTTGTCGCAGAGCGTGAACGCCTGCGCCAGGGCCCAGTGGAACGGGATGTCGGCCTGGGTGAAGTACCCCATCGTGTACGGGCCCTTGGCCGCCACCCACTGGTCCATCTTGCCGTCGTCCCACGCCTCGTGCTGGGTCACCCAGCCATGGTCGGTGTCCGGCGTCGCCTGCGCGCTGGTGGACTTCGTGTCGTAGTGGAACGGGGTCAGGTAGCCCTGGGCGTGCGACGGATCCGGCTGGTAGAAGACCGGGTTGCCGTTCGGCAGTTTGATCGCGGTGGGGTCGGAGAAGCCGCGCACCCCGGGCATCGTGCCGAAGTAGTGGTCGAAGCTGCGGTTCTCCTGCATCAGGATCACGATGTGCTCGATGTCGTTCAGCGAGCCCGTTGGCTGCTCCTTGAGCGTGGTGGCGAGCACCTTGCGCAGGTTGACCGGGAGCACGGCCGCGCCCACGGCGACGCCGGACAGCGCCGTCGCGGTCGTGAGCAGCTGGCGGCGGCTGAGCCCCGGCGCAGCCGCCGCGAGCCGGGCCTGGACCGCCGTGAACGGCTCGGCCGTGGCCGGGTCGGGCATCTCGCACATGATCGGAGTGACGTTCGGGGCTGGAGCGCCAGCGGCCACCGCGATTGCGGCAGGCGCGGCCGCGCGGCGGCGGCGTGCGACCAGAAGCAGCACGAAGCCGGCACCCA
>JASHOI010000087.1 GCA_030041195.1 Streptosporangiaceae bacterium
CGCGGCCGGCCTGGTGGGCGTGCTGGCCGGCACCCGGCTGGCCGGCGCGCTGGCCGGCCTGGGCAACCTGCGCCTGGACGGCTATCAGAGCCGCGGCATCACCCTGCTGGCCTGGCTGTCGGCCCTCGCCCTGCTGGTGCTGTGCGCCGCGGTGATGACCTGGCCCGCGCTGCACACGCTGACCCCGGGTGCGGCCAGGCTCCGCCGGGGCCGGCAGGCCCGGCTGGCGGGGATCGCCTGGGCGGGCGGCGACGTGGCCATTGTGGCGCTGGCCGCTGTCGCGGTGTGGGAACTGCGCGGCTATTCGGCGGTCGCGCATCCTTCGGCGGGATCGCTCGGGATCGATCCCGTGGTCGCCATCGCCCCCGCGCTCGCGCTGGCCGGGCTGGCGCTCATCCCGCTGCGCGGGCTGCCGCTGCTGGCCAGGCTGGCCGACAAGGCGACCGACCATGAACGGCGGCTGGCCGCCGCGATGGTGAGCTGGCAGATCGCCAGGCGGCCGATCCGGCAGGCGGGCCCCGCCCTGCTCGTCGTGCTCGCGACGGCGACCACAACGCTCGGGCTGGCCGGGTACGCGAGCTGGCGGCAGTCGGCCGCGGACCAGGCAGCGTTCGCGGTTGGCTCGGATGTGCAGGTGAATTCCGCGGCCGCGCTGTCGCTGGGCGAAGCGAGGGCGATCACCGCGGCACCGGGTGTCACCGCCGCGACACCGGCCGGCGTCGCCGGCATCGGCAACGGGGGCCAGCTGATCGCGCTGGACTCCAGCACGGCGGGTAAGACGATCCTGCTCCGGCCCGACCTGTCGGCGCTTCCGCCGAGCGAGCTATGGCGGCGCATCACCCCGCGGCTGCCAGGGCTGGCGCTGCCCGGCCAGGCGGACCGGCTGGAGATCCTCGCCACCCTCGGGGCTGGCCCGAAGACCAGCGCGGCGGCGGCAGCGAGCGATCTTGGCTCGGTCGCCGTCACGGCCGCGATCCAGGATTCCAGCGGCGCCACGTACGAGATACCCGCCGCCGAGAGCCTGCCCGCCGACGGCCGGCCGCATGCCCTGGTCTTCATGCTGCCGGGCCCGCGGCAGGTCAGCTACCCGCTGCGGCTGGCCGGGGTCATGCTGACTTATCCCCTGCCCTCGTACGCCTCCGCGAGGTCGGCGTCGGCCCCGACCGCCAACCTCACCATCGAGTCCGTCGCGGTGGCCCGGGCCGCCACCGGCCCGTTCGGCAGGCCGTTCGGCAACGGCGAGGCGCTGGACGCGTGGGGTTACACGGCATCGGCGACGTACGTGCCGACGGGTCCATCGGGCCCGGACGGGGGGCTGACCGCGGCGAACGGCGAACCGCCGGACGTCGTGGCCTGGCATCGCGTCGCCGGGGGCGCGATGCAGCTCACGTTCACTATCGGAAACGAGCCGACGCCGCAGATCATGTTCGAGGTCGATCTGGCTCCCGGGGTCGCACACGGGCAGGTCTCGATCACGGCGCCGTCGCCGTCCCAGGTCGTCCCGGCCATCGCCACCGCCGGGTACCTCGCGGCCAGCCGGCTCGGCATCGGGTCGACCACGTCGGTTTCGGTCGGCGGTACAACGGTCACGGTCCTCATCGTGGCGTCGGTGGCCAGGTTCCCGACCGTCTTCGGGCAGAACCGGGCGCTGATCGCCGACCTCGCGGATGTCAACGACGTGCTCATCGCCAGCCAGGCGCCGCCGTTGCCGGTGACCCGCTGGTGGCTGCGCACCGCCGGCGACCGCGTGCCGCGATTCCCGGCCGGCCTGGGCCTGTCCGTCACCGGCCGGGCCGGCCAGCAGGCGGCCCTGGTCAACGACCCGCTGCTGAAGGCTCCCCGGCAAGCGATGCTGGTCATCGGGGTGGTGGCGGTGCTGCTCGGCGCGGGCGGGTTCTCGGTCAGCGTCGCGGCCAGCCTCCGCTCGCGGCGGACGCAGAGCGCGGTGTTCGCGGCGCTGGGAGTGGGCAAGAATGCCCAGGCTCGCCAGCTGTGCCTGGAACAGTGCGCGATCAGCGTTCCGGCCGCGGCCGCGGGCCTGCTGGCCGGTATCGGCCTGGCCCAGTTGCTGATGCCCGCGATCACCCTGACCACGGATGCGGCGCAGCCGGTCCCGTGGGCGCTGGCGGTGGTGCCGCTCGGCCCGGCCGTTGCCCTGGCCCTCGTCACAGCGGCCCTGCCGGCCGCCGCCGCCGCGCTGTCGGTGCTGCGCAGACCCGACCCGGCGGCGCAGTTGCGGGCGGAGGCCGCATGAGAACGCTGTGGCGGCGGCTGCGCGCGGCCTGGGTGACGCTGACCGGCACCGGCGGGGCCGCGAGCGTCGCGTTCGGCCTGCTCGTGTTCGCCTCCGTACTGGCCAGCCTGGCGATCCCGCGGGAGAGCGTGGGGTTGCGCAACGAGGCGCTGCACCGCGTGATCGCGGCTTCGCGGCCCGGCGACCGGACCGTCACGGTGACGGCGGTCCTGATGAACCCCATCACCGACGAACCCATCCCGGCTCAGGCCAGCGATCTCGCCGCGGCCGGCGCCTCCTTGCGGTCGCGGCTGGCCGCTGGCGGGGTGCCGATAGCCGGCAGCCCGCCCGCATGGTCGAGCCTGACCACCGGCTACATACAGGTCACCGGGACGGCCCGGGCCGCCGGATATGGGCCGCCGGAGTTCCAGATGACGTACCGCACGGCGCTGGCCCGCTACAGCCGTCTCGTGGCCGGACGGCTCCCGGCCGGCGGCTCGACGGGGGTGGCACAGGTCGCGGTGACCACCGCCACCGCAGACAAGCTGGGCCTGCGCGTCGGCAGCCGCCTGAACGCGGGGCCGGTGCCGATAGTGGTCACCGGGATCATCCAGCCGGTGCTTCCGGCTTCCGCCTTCTGGAGCGCGGATCCCGCGGCGGCCGCGCCCGAGCTGACGCCCGGCGCGTCGCCCGAGCCCTCGTACTGGGCCGGGGTGCTTTTCATGGCCCCGGGCGCGCTTCCGGTGATCGAGCCCAGCCTCAATCCGGTCCTGAGCGCGACCTGGTGGTACCCGGTCACGCTCGCCCGGCTCACCGCGGGCCAGGCGGGCGGGCTGCTGGGAGGCCTCGACAGCGTGCTCTCCTCCCAGCAAGCGCTGAGCGTTGCCGGGGTCCCGGTCACGGCGACGATCACCTCCCCGATCCCCTCGATTCTGTCGCCGTTCATCACCGGGGAAAGCGCCGCCGCCCCGGTGCTCGGACTGCTGTACGTCAGCCTGGCCGTCATGGGCGCGGTGGTGGTGCTGCTCGGCGCGCGGCTGGTGGCGCAGCGCCGCGCCACGGAGTTCACGCTCATGCGGGCCCGGGGCGCGGCGCTGCGCCAGCTCGGCTGGCTGACGCTGCGCTCCAGCGTGGTTATCGCGGCGATCGCCGGGGCGGCGGCCACGGCGCTCGCCATCGGCCTGACCACAGGCGACGGCGACCCGGTGGCCTGGGGGCTGGCCGGCGTCACGGTCGCCGTGACGCTCGTCGGCCCGGTGCTGATCAGCGTGGTCCCGCAGCGCACGGCCCGGCCGGTCGGGGGCAGGCCAACGCGCCGTGCCGGCGGTCGCAGGCCGGCGGCACGGCGGATCGTCGTCGAGACGGCGCTGGTCGCCCTGGCCGTCGGCGGGTTTGTGGCGCTCCGGAAGCAGGGCCTGACCTCGGGGGGGAGGGGCCTGTACACGAGCGCGGTGCCGGTGCTCGTCGCGATCCCCGTGGCCGTGGTCATGCTGCGTTGCTACCCCCCGCTCACCCGCCAGGTGGCCCGGATCGCGGGGCTCTCGCGCGGGGTGGTCGCGTTCGTTGGCCTGGCGCGGGCCACCCGCACCCCGCCCGGCACCGTGTTGCCGTCGTTCGCGCTGGTGCTGGTGCTGGCCATGGTGGCGTTCCCGGTCATGATCAGCACCTCGGTGACCCGGAGCCAGGTGGCCGCGTCCTGGCAGCAGGTGGGCGCCGACGCGATCATCCAGGCCCCGTCCGGTCAGGTGATCACTCCGGCGCTGCAGCGTCAGATCTCGGCGGTGCCCGGCGTGGTTTCCACCGTTCCCGCGGTGGTCGACACCGGGTCGCTGCCGTCCGGGTTCGTGCTGTCCGCGGTGTTCGTCGACCCGGCCCGGTACGCGGCCGTCGTCGACCAGGCACCGGGCCCGCGATTCCCGCTGGCCGCGCTGTCCGGGAACGCCGGGTCCGGCCAGCCGGGGGCGACCGTCCCCGCGGTCGCGACCGCCGCCGCCGCCCAGCTTGTCGGCACGGCGGCGGCCAGTCTCAGCGTGGGGTCCGCCGCGATCACGATCCGGCTCGCCGGACGGATCGGCGGCGTCCCCGGCACCTCCGGGAACGCGGTCGTGGTGCTGCCGCTGCGGGCACTCGGGCCCAACCCGCCCGGGCCGGATCTCGAGCTGGTCGCCGGGCCGGGGCTGGACGGGGCGCGGCTGAGCGCAGCCGTTCACCGCGCGCTGCCGGGGGCCGTGGTGACGTTGCATGCGACGGCCCTGGCCGCGCTGACCACCGCGCCGGTGCTGCAGGCGGCGCAGGCGGCGCTCACCCAGGGACTGGCCACCGCGGCCGGATTCGGCGTGCTGATCCTGCTGCTCTCACTGCTGCTCACCGCCAGGACCCGGGAGCTGACGCTGGCGCGCATGGCAACGATGGGGCTGCGGCGCTGGCAGGCCCAGCTGCTGCTGGCGGCCGAGACGCTTCCCCCGGTTGTGGCCGCCGCCATCGGCGGCGTCGCGTGTGCCTGGCTGCTTGCGCCGCTGATCGGGCCGTCGCTGAACCTGGCGGCATACAGCGGGACCGGGTCGGCGATCGCGGTGAGTCCCGCCGTGGTGCCGCTGGCCGCCTCCGCGGCCGGGCTGGTGCTGGCCGCGCTGCTTGTGCTGGCCGCTCAGGCCGTGATCACCTACTACCGTGGCAGCGCCAGGGCGCTGCGGATCGCTGACTGAAGGAGGCTCGGGCAGATGACCAACCCTGCCGCGCCTGTCCCGCAGGACCAGGCGCCCGCCGGCACGGACGGGATGATCGTCTGTGACCGGCTGGTCCGGATCTACTACGGCGAGGGCATCGAGGTGCAGGCGCTGCAGGGGCTGGATCTGGTGATCGCCGAGGGGGAGCTGACCGCGCTGATCGGCGCGGCCGGCAGCGGCAAGTCCACGCTGGTGAACATCCTCGCCGGGCTGGACACCCCGACGGCGGGTAAGGCGTGGGTGGCCGGGCACAACCTGGGCGCGATGAGCGCACAGGAGCGGCTCGGCTACCGGCGCAACGTCGTCGGCTTCATCTGGCAGCAGACGTCGCGGAACCTGCTGCCCTACATGACCGCCCGGCAGAACGTGCTGCTGCCGATGCGGCTGAACTCGGTCCGCCGCCGGGAGCGGGTACGGCGGGCCAATTTCCTGCTCGACACCCTTGGCATCGCGGACTGCGCCGACCGGACTCTGGACCGCATGTCCGGCGGTGAACAGCAGCGCGCAGCGATCGCCACGGCGCTCGCCAACGAGCCGAGGCTGCTGCTGGCCGACGAGCCCACCGGCGAGCTGGACTCCGCGACCGCCCAGGAGGTGTTCTCGGCGATGCGGACCGCTAACAGCGAGCTCGGGGTCACGATGCTGGTGGTCACCCACGACCCCGCGGTGTCGTCGCAGGTTCGCCGGACGATCGCGATCAGGGACGGCAAGACCAGCAGCGAGACGATACGTCACACGGCCACCGACGAGAGCGGCGAGACCACGCTGCACGCACGCGAGTACGCGACGCTGGACCGGGCCGGCCGGGTTCAGCTGCCGCGCGAGATGACCAGGCGCCTCGGCATGCGGAACCGGGTCGAATTGCAGGAGGAGCCCGACCACATCGGCGTGTGGCCAGACCAGGCCGCCGATCAGGACCGGGAGTAGCCGCGTTGTTCAGCTGGGCTTAAGTTCAGCGGAGCTTATGGGCGGGTACGCCCAGTCGCGTCGCGAGCGGCAAGGCAGTCGGCGCTGGATCGGGGGTGGCCGTGTGACGCCTGACCGGGTGCTGGTCGTCAACGCCGGGTCAAGCACCCTCAAGCTGTCCGTGCTCGGCTCGGCCGATCAGATTCTGGCCAATCTCGACATAGACCCATGGCACGGTGAGGGTCCCACCGCGGAAATGGCTGCGTTCATCGCCGGGTTTGACGGCATCGGCGCGGTGGGACATCGGGTGGTACACGGCGGCAGCCGATTCACCCGCGCGGTCCGCATCGACGATGACGTGCTCGCTGGCATCGCCGGCCTGACCGATCTGGCGCCGCTGCACCAGCCGCGGGCGCTGGCCGGCATCCACGCCACCGCTGCGCTGCTGCCCGGCGTGCCGGCCGTGGCCTGCTTCGACACCGCGTTCCACGCGACCATGCCAGAGACCGCGGCCACTTACGCGCTTCCTGGGGCCTGGCGGGACCGCTTTGCCCTGCGCCGCTACGGGTTTCACGGGCTTTCGCACAGTTATGCCGCGCGGCGGGCGGCCGAGCTGGCCGGCCTTTCGGCGCAGCGACGGCGCGTGGTGACCTGCCACCTGGGGGCCGGGGCCTCGCTGGCGGCCGTCTCTTCCGGCAGGTCGCTCGACACAACGATGGGCTTCACGCCGCTCGAGGGCCTGGTGATGGCCACGCGCTCGGGCAGCGTCGATCCCGGCATGCTGGTCTGGCTGCTCAATGACGGGCGGCTGAGTCTCGCCCAGCTATCGGACGGCCTGGAACGCTCCTCGGGACTGGCCGGCCTGGCCGGGCTGCCCGGCGGCTCGGGCGACATGCGCGATGTCCAGGCCGCGGCCGGCCGCGGCGAGCACAACGCCGTGCTCGCGATCGGTGTCTACGTGCACCGGCTGCGCAGCGAGATCGCCGCCATGACCGCCGCCATGAACGGGCTCGACGCGCTGGTATTCACCGGCGGGGTGGGGGAAAACGATCCCGCCCTGCGCGCCGCCACCGCCGCCGGGCTTGCCTTCCTCGGTGTGGCCATCGATGAGGGCAGCAACAGCGCCGCGCACGGCGATGCCGAGATCTCGGCGCCCGGCTCCGCCGTTCATACCGTTGTGGTCACCGCACGGGAGGACATTGAGATCGCCCACCAGACGCGCGCGGTGCTGAGCGATCGGCAGCGGAAAGGAACAGCCACATGACCCAGTCCGTGGGCACCAGCGGCGACACGGCCGCTGACTTCGAGACCACCGGAGGCGGGGAGACGATAGCCCCCCAGCCGTACGTGCTGACGGATCCGCCTGGCCGCTGAGCCGCGACGAACTGCGCCTGGTCGATGCGTGGTGGCGGGCGGCGAATTACCTGGCGGTCGGCCAGATCTACCTGATGGGCAACCCGCTGTTGCGTGAGCCGCTGCGTGCGGAGCACGTCAAGCCGAGGCTGCTCGGGCATTTCGGCACGGTGCCGGGCCTGAACCTGATGTATGCGCACGCCAGCCGGCTGATCAAGGCGCGCGACCTGGACATGGTCTTCGTGGTCGGCCCTGGCCACGGCGGCCCGGGGCCCAACGCGTGCGCCTGGCTGGAGGGCACCTACTCGGAGGTGTACAGCGCGGTGCCCCAGGACGCCGGGGGGATGGAGACGCTGTTTCGCCAGTTCTCCTTTCCGGGAGGGGTGCCGAGCCACTGCGCCCCGCAGACGCCCGGTTCCTTCAACGAGGGCGGCGAGCTGGGCTACTCGCTGCTGCATGCGTACGGCGCGGCGCTTGATCATCCCGCGCTGCTGGTTCTGTGCGTGATCGGCGACGGCGAGGCCGAGACCGGTGCCCTGGCCACGAGCTGGCATTGCAACAAGTTCATCAACCCGGCCCGCGACGGGGCCGTGCTGCCGGTGCTGCACCTGAACCAGTACAAGATCGCCAACCCGACGCTGCTGGCCCGGATTCCTGAGCAGCAGTTGCTCAGCCTGCTGCAAGGTTACGGCTACGATCCCCGCCTGGTCAGCGGCGACGATCCGGCCGCTGTGCATCAGGCGACCGCGGCGGCGCTGGACGAGTGCGTGGAGCGGATCGGCGAGATCCAGGACCGGGCGCGCGCCGGGGCCGACGGGCGCAGCGGGGCCGACTGGCGCAGCGGGGGCGACGAGCCGCCGCCGGCCTGGCCGATGATCGTTTTGGGCACGCCAAAGGGCTGGACCTGCCCGCCGGTGGTGGATGGGCAGCAGGTGGAAGGGACCTTCCGCGCTCACCAGGTGCCGCTGCCGGCCGCGCGCACCAACGACGTTCACCGCCGGACCCTCGAGCAGTGGCTGAAGTCCTACCGGCCGGAAGAACTGTTCGATGACGACGGGCGCCCGGTGCCCGAGTTGCTCGCCCTGCCGCCGGCCGGCGCGCGGCGGATGAGCGCCAACCCCGTGGCCAACGGCGGGAGCCTGCTGCGCGATCTGAGGCTGCCGGACTGGCGCCAGTTCGGCGTGCCGGTCGACCGGCATGGCGCCACGCAGCACGAGGCCACCCGCGTGCTGGGCGGCTGGCTGCGCGATGTCACCCGGCTCAACCCGGCCAACTTCCTGACGTTCGCGCCCGACGAGCTGGTCAGCAACCGGCTGCAAGACATGCTTCAGGTCACCGGCCGGGACTGGCAGGCGCGGATCGGCACGTACGACGACCGGCTGGACCGGCGGGGCCGCATCATCGAGGTGCTGTCCGAGCACATCTGCCAGGGCCTGCTGGAGGGCTACCTGCTCACCGGCAGGCACGGCGTGTTCACCTGCTATGAGGCGTTCATCCACATCGTGGACTCGATGTTCAACCAGCACGCCAAGTGGCTGGAAACCAGCGCGGATGTGCCGTGGCGGCGGTCCCTGGCGAGCCTGAACTACCTGCTGTCATCGCACGTCTGGCGGCAGGACCACAACGGGTTCAGCCACCAGGATCCGGGATTCCTCGACGTGGTGCTGAACAAGAGCCCTCAGGTGGTCCGGGTCTACCTGCCGCCCGACACCAACACGCTGTTGTCCAGCTACGACCACTGCCTGCGGTCGCGGCATTACGTGAACGTCGTGGTGGCCGGAAAGCAGCCGCAGCCCGACTGGCTATCGGTGCAGGACGCCGCGCTGCACTGCACGCGTGGCGCCGGCATCTGGGAGTGGGCGAGCTCGGACGGCGGGCCGGACGCCCTGCCCGACGTCGTGCTTGCCTGCGCCGGCGACGTGCCCACCCTGGAAACGCTCGCGGCCACCTCGATCCTGCGCACCGAACTGCCCGACCTGCGGGTTCGGGTGGTCAACGTCGTCGACCTGATGCGGCTGCTTCCGGACTCGCAGCATCCGCACGGGCTGCCCGACAGCGAATTCGACGCGCTGTTCACCAAGGACCGGCCGGTCATCTTCGCGTTCCACGGCTACCCGTGGCTGGTACACCGGCTCACCTACCAGCGGCACAACCACGACCAGATGCACGTCCGCGGCTACATAGAGAAAGGCACCACCACCACGCCGTTCGACATGGTGATGCTCAACAACCTCGACCGCTACCACCTGGTCATGGACGTCATCGACCGGGTGCCCGGCCTCGGCCCCCGGGCAGCCGGCCTGCGTCAGCAGATCTCCGACGCCCGGCTGCGGGCCCGGGCCTGGACCCGCGAGCACGGCGAGGACCTGCCCGAGGTCGCGCAGTGGACATGGCCGTACTGAACCTTGATCATCGTGGCTGCGCTGCGCATCCGGCGGTACTACCTTCGGACCGGACAGCAGCTGGCCCTGCGCCCCGAGGAAACCAGCCGAGCATCCCGGGCAGATCAACGGGCTCACGATCGTCCCCGTCGTGACCCTCGACCGGGCCGCGATGCGCGCGCTGGCGTACGCCGCGGCTCTCAGCCAGCCCGTTCTGGCGCTGCACGTCAGCCCGACCTCAGACGAGGCCGACCGCTTCCTCGGCTGCTGGCGGGCATGGGGAGACCACCGGCCGCTCGAGGTCGTCGTCAGGCACCGGTGGCACCGGATCCTGAACGACAACATGGCCAGAAGGCTGCGGCGGTCCCTGCAAACCCTGCCCGGGGTCGTCGTCACCAGCGTGCCGTTCCACCTCGAGGACTGACGTACGGAGGACCGCCCACCGGTCTCCGGGGGCGGCGGGCGCGGGAGGCGGCCCGGGTGACGCTGCGGCGGCGCGCGGGCCGGTCAGGTCCGCGATCAGCCGCGCCAGCTGCGCGAGGGTCCGGGCGGTCAGCGCGGACCCGACCCGCTCGTCCAGCTCCGTCATCGTGAGACGGCCGTCGGCGGCGGCCTCGGACAGGATCTCCACGGCAATGTCCCGGTCGGCGTCCGAGGCCCGCTGCTCCGGGTGGGACTCTGTCACACCGTGACGCGGCGGATGGTGGCGTGGCCGCCGGCCAGCAATACCACCGTCAGCATGGCGGCCAACCCGGTCACGTCGAGCGCGGTCAGGCCGGCCAGGCGCCCCTCAACGGCAGACCAGGAGTAGCCGAGGGCGACGGAGCCGTACACGGCGAGCCATGCGAGCGCCTGCACCGCGATGAACACGAGCACGCCCGGCGTGGCCCACCGCCGGTACACGACTCCGTACCACATGCCGTAGACAAACAGCACGGACAGCCCGACGAACGAGGTCAGCCACGTGGCGTACCACGGGCCGTTCAGGAGGTACGGCACCCGGAAGAAGTGCATGGCCATGCCCCAGCCGCCGGTGGCGCGCTCGATGGCCTGCAGCCCGGCCAGCACCAGGCCGAAGGCGAGAGCCAGCGACACCCCGAGCAGCGCCGTGCCGGAGTAGAAGGAGCGGCGGCTGGCGCCGAGCGTGAGGGCAAAGGGCAGACCCTGGGTGATGCTCTGCACGCCCATCACGAAGAAGAAGAAAAAGAAGGTGAACAGCGAGTTGGTGTAGCGGCCCCCGTCGGTCGGGACGGTGGCCGGGCCGCCCAGAAAGGTGTGGTGGCTGACTGGAACGAGCGCGAAGACCACCGCGCACAGCGCGAAGGTGAACGCCAGGATGCCCCACGGCGTCGGGAGATATTTCACCGGATTCGCCAGGTGGCAGCGCGCCACTCGGACCGACGTATTCACGCGCTGGTCCTTTCGGTCTCGAAGCTGACGTCGGGGTCGGGCTCGGGCACGCCGCCGGGTGCCCAGCCGGTCGCGCGCACCACGATCTCCTGCAGGGAGAGCGGGGTCAGGTCCAGGCCGGCGGCCCGCCCCTGCTCACGGTCTTCCGGAGACAGCGGCCCGACCATGACGACGGAGGACTGGGAGCCGAGGCGGCGCCGTTCCCAGACCGGACGGCTCCCGGCGAGCGCGTCCACGGCCAGGCAGGGGCCGCTCACCCGGGTGACGATGCCGCGCAGCGTGTCGGCCGCGGCGTCCAGGACGACCCGGCCGCGGTCGATGACGATCACGTTCTCGAACATCGCGGCGGCCTCGTCGATGAGGTGCGTGGACAGCACCACGGTGCGGGGGTGCGCGGTGAAGTCGGCGAGCAGCCGGTTGTAGAAGACCTGCCGCGCGACCGCGTCCAGGCCCGCGTATGGCTCATCGAACAGCGTGACCTCGGCCCGGGCGGCGAGCCCGATCGTGATCCCGAGGGCCGAGCGCTGCCCGCGCGACAGCTGCTTGACCGGCTTGCTCGCCCGCAGGCCGAAGTCCTCCAGCAGCGAGGACGCCAGGCCAGCGTCCCAGCGCTGGCAGGACCAGGACGCGGCGCGCAGCGCCTGGCCCACCTTGACGTTGTCCGGATACGCCTGGTCCTCCCGGATGAAGATCATGCGGCGCAGCACGTCCTCGTTCTCGGCCGGGGACGCGCCGAGAACCTGGACCGACCCGGACGACGGGAACTCCTGGCCGGCCAGGACGCGCAGCAGCGTGGTCTTGCCGGCGCCGTTGCGGCCGAGCAGTCCGGTGATGGTCCCGCTGGGCACCGTGAAGCTCACGTCATCGAGCGCGCTCTGGGCCCGGTACCTCCGCGTCAGGCCGGTGACCGCGATCGCCGGTGCCGGGTCGGCCGGCGCCATCGCGGCCGGCCGCGCGGCAGGTGGCGTCACAGCGGGACGCCTTCCCGCTCGTCTCCGGATTCCTTGATCAGGGCGAGCAGTTCACCGGTGTCGATCCCGAGGCGGCCCGCCTCGGACAGCAGCGGATCGACGTACCGCCGGGTGAATTCGGCCCGGCGCCGGGCCAGCAGTCGCTGTCGCGCCCCGGTCGCGACGAACATGCCGATGCCCCGCCGCTTCTCCAGCAGCCCGTCATCGGCCAGCACGTTGATGCCCTTGGCCGCGGTCGCGGGGTTGATCCGGTAGAACGCCGCCAGCTCGTTGCTGGACGGCACCCGCTCGCCCGCGGCCAGGCCGCCGTCCGCGATCTCCCCCGCGAGTCTGTCAGCAACCTGGACGAACAGCGGGGTTCCCTCGTCCAGACCAGCCATCTCCGGCATCGTCCCGGCCCCCATTACCTAGGTTCATTACCTAAGTAATGTACCGCTTAACCAGAGAACCGGTCAACCTTGCGACGAGAGGACCCGGGACCAGGCCCCAGCTAGGCTCGCGGCGGCAGCGGCGGCCGGCGCCTCGACGGCCTGGTGCGCGTGTCAGGAGGCCGCACCGCGGGCCGCTGCCGCAGCGCTTCCAGAGCGAGCCTGACCGCGGTCTCCAGCTGGGTGTCACGCTCCGCGGCCCAGTCGTCGGGCGAGATGATGACCTCGACGTCAGGGTCGACGCCATGGTTTTCCACGCCCCAGCCGTACTTCTCGAACCAGAACGCCAGCCGCGGCACGGTGATGTGCGTTCCGTCGATCAGCTCCTGCTCGTCGTCGTAGCCGATGACGCCGCCCCAGGTCCTAGCGCCGACGACCGGGCCGAGCTCGAGCAGGCGGATCGCGGCGGTGACGATGTCGCCGTCGGATCCCGCGCACTCGTCGGTGACAGCGACGACCGGGCCCCGCGGTGCGTCCTCGGGGTAGGTGGATGGTGCCAGGCCCCGCCGCACGTCCCAGGCGATCACCCTGCGGGCCAGCTTCTCGACCACGAGCTGCGAGGTATGCCCGCCGGTGTTGCCGCGCACGTCCACGATCAGCGCATCGTGCATCATCTCGGCGCGCAGGTCCCGGTGGAAGTCGGCCCAGCCCTCACTCACCATGTCCGGCACGTGCAGGTAGCCGAGCCGTCCGTCGCTGAGCTCCCGGACCTGCGCTCGCTTCGCGCTGACCCAGTCCAGGTAGCGCAGCCTGGTGTCGCTCTGCAGCGGCACGACCGGCACGCTGCGCTGCTGGCTTCCGTCGGCCGGCGCGATCGTGAGCTCGACGGGCTTGCCCGCCGCGCCCACCAGAAGCGGCCCCGGCCCGTCAGGCCCGACCGGCCGGCCGTCGACGGCGCGCAGCACGTCGCCGGCCGCGATCCCGGCGCCGGGTGCTGCCAGCGGAGCACGGGCCCGGGGATCCGACGTGTCCCCGAGCACCACCCGGGTCAGCCGCCAGGCGTCCGCGCTGCGCTCGATGTCCGCGCCCAGCAGCCCGGGTCCGCCGGATGGCGTGTCGCCCGCTGGCGGGTGTGCGTAGCCATGCGACGTGCCAAGCTCGCCGAGGAGCTCCCAGAGCACGTCGTTGAACTCGGACCCGGTCGTGATCCGGTCGAGCAGCGGCCGGTATTCGTCCTGCACGGCGTCCCAGTCCACGTCCGCCATGTCCGGCACCCAGAAATCGTGCCGGACGATGCGGGCCGCCTCGGCGTAGGCCTGGCGCCACATCGCGGGCGGATCGAGCAGGAACCTGGCCCGGGTCCGGTCGATCTCGATCTTGTCATCGGAATTGTCGTCGTCGGCCTTGCGTTCCGCCGGGATCACGGTGAGCTTCCCGTGATCGCTGGTGACGAGCCTGGTGCCGTCCGCGCTGGCCTCGAACCAGTCGACCTCGGCGACGAGCTCGGACACCTCGCGCTTGGCGAAGTCGAACCGCTCGAGCGCCGGGCGCGGCGCGTCGTCGTCCGGCCGCGCGCCACCGATGCCCATGTCGCCCGTGACCGGCTCGTGCAGCCACGCCAGCCCGTCCTTCACCGCGCGCAGGCGCGAGTACCTCGCCTCGCGCACTGGGACCGCGACGACACGTTCTGCCATTCGGGTCGTGTCTACGGAGACGGGCGGAACGAGAGACTTGCCGCCCTCGGGCGGGGCATCGGCGGTCGCGCCGCCTTTGTCCGCGGGCTCGCCGATGGGCCGCCCGCCGAGTTCGGGCCCGAACGGGGACGGGGTCGCGCGGTCCAGAGGCAGCAGGAACGGACGCGCGCCGTAGGGGAACGTGAGGTCGAAGAAGTGCGCGTCGTAGACCGGGTCGAAGTCGCGCATCGACAGGAACGCCAGGTACTTGCCGTCGAGGGTGAAGACCGGCTCGGAGTCGTCGAACCGCCCGTCGGTGACGTCGATGACCTGGCCGTCGGCGAACCGCGCCAGGCGCAGCTGGCGCAGTTGGGTGAGGTTGCCGCCCATCGGCTGACCGGTCGGATGCGACCACGCCAGCCAGGCAGAATCCGGCGACCAGGCAAGCCCGGACACCACCCCGTTGCCCGACGCGGCGATCTCCCGCACCTCACCGGACTCGACATCGACGGTCCGCAGCCGCCCGTCCTGCGAGGCGACCGCGACCTTCGTGCCGTCCGGCGCCGCCCGCAGCCCGGTGACGCGGCCGACCTGGCCGGCCGCGATCCGCCGTGCGGCGGCGTTCGGATCGGCCGGACGCGCCGGGTCGCCGGAGCCGATCTCCAAGGCGTCGGTGCCATCGGCATCGGTGGCCCAGATGACCTGGCCGCTGGTCCCCAGTACCTGCGGGAACCGCGCCCGGACGCCGGGCACGACCGACACAGCCCGGGCCGGCCCATCCCGGTGGGTCAGCCAGTGCACGGTTCCGCGGACCTCGATCGCACTGGCCCGCCCGTCGTGGTCGACCGACAGCGAGCCGACGTGGTCCTCGGCCGTTACCAGGCGGGGCGCGCGGCCGCGCGGCGGTGAGCCGAGGATGATGTCCAGCCGGGACGGCCCGGCAGCCTGCAGGTCATCGAGGAGCCACAGCTCACCGCCACGCGCGTAGACGATCCGCTGCCCGTCGGTGCTGGCCTGCCGTGCGTACCAGCCCTCGTGGTCGGTGTGCCGGCGCAGGTCGCTGCCGTCCAGCGCGCAGGAGTAGACGTTGCCGGTGCCCTCGTGGTCAGAGATGAACGCGAGCCGTCCGCCGACGATCATGGGGTTGCCGAACTGGGCCGGCAGGTCCGCGAGCACCCGCCGGAACGGACCCGGGACCCGGCCGTCCGCCTCCGCCGCATCGGAAACTACCGCCGTTGCCGGGCCAACCCACAGGCGCCCGGCGGTGCCACCCCGGTAGCGTTTCCAGTTGGCCGGGTCGTCGTTGAAGCCTCCCCATTTGCCGGTGAGCAGCCCGACCGTGTCCAGGCCATGGCCGCCGGCGGCGGCACTGTCGCCTCCGGTACCGTCCCCGCCCGCGCCGAGCGACAGGTCGGATACCTGGCCGAACGGCAATACGCGTTCCGCACCCGGGCTGCCCGACAGCGAAGTCGTAAGCGCACGGGCCCGGACGAAGTGCCCGAACGGCTGGTTCGCCGCGCTGACGGCCAGAACCTCCCCGGCCGGAGTCCAGCCGCTGACCCGGGCCCACGACGCGCCCCAGTAGGTCAGCCGGGTGCTGGTGCCGTCGGCGAGACCGGCCACGTAGATCTCCGGGCTGCCGTCCTTGGCGCTGACCCAGGCCACCTGTGTGCCGTCCGGCGTCAGCCTCGGCGTGCCAGCCTGCGCCTCGTCCGTCGTGAACCGCCACGCCCGGCCGCCGGCGACCGGCGCCAGCCAGAGGTCGTCGGCAGCGACGAAAACCGCCAGATCGTTGCTTATATGCGGGAATCTCAGGTATCCAGCCGATGCCACCGGGCCATAGTACGGTTCCGCGCGGCCCGGGGCGTGGGGCCGACCCGCACCAGACAGGCGGATGCACGGAAAATGGTGATTCGGCAGTTGATTGGGCTATTGCCGGAGTACCGTTTCGGCGGAGGCAATGGCGCCCGACGGGGCGGGCTCGCGCACCGGCGCCATGCGCAAAGGGGGACCGATGAGGCGTACTCGGGTCACGGTCTTGGTAAGTGCGGTCACGGCGTGCTGCGCGGCGTCGCTGGCAGTGATGGCTACGCCGGCCCTGGGCGCGACAGCCCGGGCCGGCAGCTGGGGTAAGGCGATCGAGGTGCCCGGCCTGGCGCGGCTGAGCGCGGGCCACGGTGGCACGTTAAACGTGGTGTCGTGTTCCGCGCCGGGTAGCTGCTCGGCTGGCGGCAACTACGTCGACAGTTCCGGCCACGACCAGGCGTTCGTGGTCAGCGAGAAGAACGGCTCCTGGGGCAAGGCAATCGAGGTGCCCCGGACGGCGGCGTTGAACACGGGCGGCCTCGCGGACGTCACCTCGCTGTCGTGCGGGTCGGCGGGCAACTGCGCGGCCGTCGGCTTCTACGAGAACAGTTCCCACCGCGGCCGCGCGTTCGTGGCCAGCGAGCGGAACGGCTCGTGGGGCAAGGCGAGGCAGGTGCCGGGGTTGGCAGGGTTGACCGGCGCGGCCGGGTCTTCCTCGCTCAGTTCGGTGTCCTGCGCGTCGGCGGGCAACTGCGCGGCCGGCGGGAGCTACTCCAGCAACGGCGAACAGCAGGCGTTCGTGGTCAGCGAGAAGAATGGCTCCTGGGACAGGGCGATCGAGGTCCCCGGATCGGCGGCGTTGAACACCGGCACGGACGCCGGGGTCAACGCGGTGTCGTGTGCTTCGGCAGGCAACTGCGCGGCCGTCGGGACCTACAACACAATCCAGGCGTTCGTCGTGAGCGAGAACAACGGCTCGTGGGGCACGGCGATCCAGGTGCCCGGGTCGGCGGCCTTCGGGACTGCTACGTTCGCGTCGGTCTCGTGCGCTTCGGCAGGCAACTGCGCGGCCGCTGGGTACTCCGGCAGCCCGACCACCGATGCGTCCTTTGGGCCGCTCGTGGTCAGCGAGACGAACGGCACCTGGGGCAACGCGATCTCGGTTCCCGGGACGGCGGCCAGCGCGCGAAACGCCGCCGTATCGGTGTCGTGCGGGTCGCCGGGCAACTGCGTGACCGGCGGGAACGACGCGCCGATCATCTATGGTCCTTACCAGGCGTTCGTGGCCCGGGAGAAGAACGGCTCGTGGCGCACCGCAACCGGGGTTCCGGGCTTGGCGGCCTTGAACGCCGACGGGAACGCCGAGGTCCTCTCGGTGTCGTGCAAGTCGGCGCGCAACTGCGCAGCCGGCGGGTACTACGAGGACGCTTCCGGTCACCAGCAGGCGTTCGTCGTCAGCGAGAAGAACGGCTCGTGGCGCACCGCGATCGAGGTGCCCGGCTCGGCCGCGCTGAACACCGGCGGGTTTGCGCAGATCGTGTCGGTGTCATGCACCTCGGCGAGCTACTGCGTGGCCGCCGGAGGCTACACCGACAGCTCCGGCAACGGTGAACCCTTCATCGTCAGCCGGACCTGACCACGGCTCGCGCCGGTCGTTACGGGGCGATCACCGCTCCTGCTCGTACTTGAACGAGAGCTGCAGCTTCGTGCGGTAGGTGATCGCCCCGCCCTCGTCCAGGTGAATGTCTTGCTTGACGACCTCAGCCACGCGCAGATCGCGGATCGTGCCGGCAGCGGTCCTGATCGCCTCCGCCGCCGCATCTTCCCAGGACGTACCGCTGGTGCCGATGACCTCGGTCACTCTGTACACGCTCATGACACTTTCCTCTCAAGCGCCGGCTGCCTGGGCGCCCGGTGGTCCTCAGCCGGCTGGAATCGAGCCCGGGCCGGCAGTCCTGTTCTGGCGCCAGCCCTGAGCCTGGCACCTTGGCCGGGCGGCGTCCAGGACCGCTGTGCTGCGGAGCGCCGCCGCGCTCCCGGCCGAGGTCCTTGTATGCTCCGCGAGGCGTGGGGATCATCGAGCAATGCCTGCGGGATCGGAGGCGGAAGTTCGTGGACAACACTGACCGGGGCGGCGAGCCTGACCAGGCTGATGGCGATCCGCGCCCGGCGACCGTCACGTTCGTGACCACGGAGCACTTCACGCTGCAGGGTGCCCGCTCGTCGACGATCTCGGAGTCGACGGGCCGGGCGAGCATGTTCCTGGGCGCGGTATCCGGCGGCCTGATCGCCCTCGGGCTCGTCGCCACCGCCGCCAAGATCGGGGCGGCGTTCTACACGTTCGGGCTCATTCTCCTGCCCACGCTGGCGTTCGTCGGCCTGGCGACATTCCACCGGGTGCTGCAGTCAGGGATCGAGGACCTGGGATACGCGCGCCGTATCGCGCAACTGCGCGACTATTACTTCGATCACGCTCCCGAGCTGGCCGGCTACCTGCTCAATCCCGGGGAACAGCTGCCCACCCCGGGCCTGGGGATCAGCCTGTGGCAGCAGTTCGTGACCGTCGCCGGGATGGTGGCCGTGATCACCGCGGTGCTGGTCGGGTCGGCGGCCGGGCTGCTCGCGGCCGTCGTTTCTGGCCGCTCGCTGGTAGCGGCGCTTGTCGCCGGCGTGATCGCCGCCGGCGCTGCACTGGCCGGGCTGATGCGCTATCAGAATTCGGCCTGGATCCGGGGCAGCACGGCGTCGGTGTTGCCCGGCGCCGAAGCAGGGCCGCGCTGAACCGCTGCCGGCGCTTTCTTGCGCGTGCCCGGGGTGCGCGGTAGGAATGACTGCACGATCGGCAGCGCACACCATGCCGGCCAGGAGAAGAGATCAGCGTGAGCGCCCGAATTGTCAATTTCTTCGGCTGGGAGTTGTCAGCCATCATCGACAGCAATGGAATGGTCTGGCTGGACCCATCCGAAATCTGCGAGAAGATCGGCCTCGACCCGAACTGTCAGCTGGACAGCATGATCGGGCAGACCGATGTGCCGCTCGTCCAGATGCCGAATGATGGTGAGCCGCAGTTCCGCCCGATTGTCACCCCGGGAGCGGCAGGGGCGTGGCTCGCCCTGCTTGACTGGCGGAAGATTCCGGATCCTGAGACACAGAGCAAGGTGATGCTCTTGCAGGTAAGGCTTGGCGAGATCCTCAACCAGGCCTTCATCGGGCATGTCGCGGCGGCCACGCTGGGGCGCTGACCGGCTCGGGCCACCGACTGCGGTCACGCGGCGTTCCGTCGGCTATGTTGCCGGATACCTCGATGGCGTCGTGAAGGACCTGGTTTCGCACGGCAAGGCCTGCCTTTACCGTACTTGGCGCCGTCTCTCCGGCTGTCATTATTCTGCCATTCCCCAAGACTTCAGGTTGCCGACGATGTAACCGGGGAAAGGACAACCTGCTTGCGCTCCGGGAATGCCTAGACATAGGAAATGCGGCCGAGCGCGATCCAATTACCGGCGGCCGAAGGCCGTCTGAGCTGGGCTTACCAAGCGAAACCACGGTCGCATAGGGATTTCTGTTTCCCTCGAAAGCTATCACTTCGTGTCTGGGGCTTGGCCACATGGCCTAGTCTCCCGGCGGTGGGAAGGAAGTTAGTTAATTGATTCCGCTCCCCCGCCCGAAGCCAGCGCCTGGCTCGGGCGCCCCGCAGGCTTGGGAGGACCAGTGATCACTGTTGCCCCGGGCAAGCACCGGCGGCCCAGACGTCGGGCAATGGCCGGCGCCACCTTACCCACGGCGGACCAGCGCACGTTGCTGACCGATGCGGACTGGCCGCCCAGCGGAGCGGTTTCCTGGCCGCAGTGGGAGGCCGCGCCGCCACCGTTGCATCCCGATCACCCGTCGGCCCCGGTACCGCGAGTGCGTGCGCCGGCGATGCCTGGCGCGGGCGGCCCCGGACGCGGCCCGGCCCGCACGCCGAGCCGCGGGATCCCCCGGTCGCGGCCGAACATCGGGTCCCCGCGAGGCAACGGGCGCCGCCAGGACCCGGCAGACATGCAGACCCGATCCGGTGTGATCGCGCCTGACGCCGGGGCTCAGCTGTCCCGGGCCGTCGGCTCCGCCGGGCAGCCTGAGTTCGGCTACGGCGGCCAGGCGACGCTTACCAGGCAACAGCCCTTGAACCAGGACGGCACGGCCCGCCAGCCCGCCGAGCAGGGCGCCGACCAGGAGACAGCGCACTTACGGGAGCTCATCCTTTCGCTCTCGGACCGGCTGGACCAGATGTCGGCCTACCTCACGGATGGCCTCGTGAGCCCCGGCGATCTGGCCACGATGCCTGCCCCGGCCAGCGCGCCCGCGCCGGCGCCGGCGTTCGCGCCGCCCAAACGGAGGACCAGGCCTCGTGCCCTGGCGGCCCGGCCGACCGGGCCGCGGACGACGACGGCCAAACAGCCGCACGGTCGGCCCAGGCAGCTCCAGGCCATGCGCGTCGCCACGATCGCGACCGCGGCGCTGTTCTCGGTCGCCGCGATCAGCGGTGTCGCGGAGATCGGGATGCACGGATTCAAGTTCTTCGTCTTCCGGTCAGCCGGCACGGGCGAGACCGCAGGCAGCGAAACTGACCAGCAGTTTTTGGCTAAGGAGGCCGCGGCGGCAAAGGCCGCCGCGCAAAAGGGTGCGCCGGCAAAGAACGATACGGCGAAGGCGCATACACCGGGGCGCCACTCGAAGAGCACGTCGGGATAGTGAAGATGGGGAGCGATCCAGGCTCTCCGGAAGGAGACTCTGCACGATGGCCACCACGAGAGAACCATACGTTACTTCTTCGTTCGCTCCATTATCGGCGCCGTATGGGAGCCCGGATACTTACCAGCCAGGCCTGTACCCTGACGGTGCCGCAGACGAGCTGCAACGGCGGGCGGACCGGAGTCGTGTCGACGAATGGATGGACAAGGACTTCAAGTTCGGCGGCTCCCGGATCAAGCGGAAAGCGGTCGCGCTTGTCCTGCTGGGCGCGCCAGCGGTGCTCCCCCTGTTCTTCATGGCGCCGGCATTCTTCACGATGAACTCGGGCACCTTCGGTGTGTCGGTCGACGACACGCTGGGGACCGGGGCCGAACTCTGCCTGTTCCTGTGCCTGCTCGTCACCCCCATGATGACGCTCACCGGGCAGCGGTGGTTCGTCCCGCTGCGGCGCTGGTACGGGATCATGATGGCGTGCTGCGGCATCGGCGACGCGCTCGCTGCGGGCCTCACCGACAGCTTCGCGGGCGGCTTTCTGGGCCGGCTGGCCGGGCACGTCTTCGAGCTCATGGGCTTCATGATGGTGATGCTGGTCATCCCGCTCCTGATCACCGGCAACCCGTGGGCACAGCGCAAGCTCGGCCGGTACTGGAAGCCGCTGCACCGGCTCATCTACGTCATCTGGGCGCTGCTCGCCTGCCACCTCATGCTGCTCGAGGGGTTCGGGTTTGAGCACGGGTCAGACGGCTCGGGCTTCGCCGGTGACGGCGACCCCGTCTTCCATCAGCGCTTCTACCAGTACTCGGCGTGCAGCCTGTTCCTGCTGACGCTCCGGCTGCCGCCGGTAAGGCGCTGGATCGCCGCCCGGCAAAAAGAGGGCCGGAACTGGCTCGTATGGCTAACCATCGCGCCAATTTTCGCCCTATTCATCTTCGGCATGATCTTCATCCTCAACGAGGAGTTCTTCAAGGGCATCGACTCCTTCAAGGAAACCCCCAGCGCCGAGTAGGGAAGCGATCGTCATCGCCTGGGCGGGCGGCATCCTATTGCTGCCGCCCGCCCGGGGGATGGTTAGGAGAGGGATTTGATATGAGCGCGACCTACGACGAGACGTACACCGAATACGGCGATGTCCAGGCGAGAGCCGGCGGCTTCCTGGTCACGGCTATTTCCATCCTCGCTGGTATCTTGGTGATCGCGGGCCTCATATACGCCACGGGCGCCAGCGGGCGGCATAAGGCCGCGATTCTAGCCGCCGGCTGCGAGCCCAGCCTGTTCATATCGGGTTTGCCATGCACTACCTGGCAGATGGTGCTCAGCCAGTACGAGGCGATTGTGAACCCGGCCAGCAAACTACTGACCGCCGATGTGGCGGTCTACAACGCCGACGAAGTACACCATCTCGTTACGGCCGAAGCGGCCCTGACGGCGGAGGTGGCGGTTGAGCAGTCGCTCGACAACAGCCTGGCCGCTGTCACGTTCACGCCCCAGAACAGGGCCAGAGCCCTTTCGCTGATCACGAACGCTGCTTCGACCGGTCTGGGGACCGTGCCACCGGACGCGGTCACGCTCACGCCCCAGATGACGGTCATAGCCGATGCGGTGATCCGGGCTGACCAGGCCCTCGCCAAACTGACCGCCGAGCAGGCACGATCGTCCTCACTGACCCAGCTGTGGTCGTTCAACACCAGGGTTGGTGCCGCCAGAACCGCCGTCCAGACCGAAATGAAGCTCCTCGGCAAGGCCGTTGCCACGCCGGTTACCGCGCGCTGAGTTGTAACGCGGGCTTGAGCGAGGCGTCTGTCATCCCGCGCGCATGACGGGTGTCATGCCCAGGTCGGGACGCCGCTCACTGCGTCTGGGGTGTGGGCGGTCCTAGCGTCGAGGTATGGCTACCACAGACATGCAGGTCCAGGGCAGCGGCTTTGACCGCAGCCGGCTGCGGGCGCTTGCGCCGGTCGCAGTCTTCGACATCGCCGGACCGCTGGCGGTCTACTGGCTGCTGCGCGCGGCCGGGACGGCCGAGGTCACGGCACTGATCGTCAGCGGCATCCTGCCGGCCCTTGGCGTGGCCGTGGGGATCATCCGGCACCGCCGCATCGACGCCATCGGCTCGCTGGTGCTCTTCGGCATTGTCGTGGGCACGGTTGCCGGGCTCACGACGCACAGCGCGCGGCTGGTGCTGATGGAAGGATCGGTACCGACCGCGGTGTTCGGGCTTGCCAGCCTCGGCTCGCTGCTGACGGCCCAGCCGCTGATGTACCGGATCGTGCTGCAGACGCGCGGCGCCGACCCGGCCGACCGCCGCGAACTGGAGGCCCGGCTCTCGCGGCCTGGCATGGCGCGGGCCTTCAGGATCGTCACGCTGGTGTGGGGCGTGAGCTTCCTGGCCGAGGCCGCCGCACGGGTCGTGATCGTCGAGACGACCTCGGCGGGCAACGCGCTGCTTGTGGTCAAGGTGATGCCGTATATCGTCATCGGCGTGCTGCTCCGGTGGATGATGGGCTACCTGCGCGGGGTCGGTAACCAAGCCCGCCGTCGGCGCGCCCGGCATACCCGGATACAAGCCAGCCCGCCGGCGAGACGATAGGACGGTGCTGCTGCCTAGCGCTGAAGGCTCGCCCGAACCGAGTCATACGTGAAGGTTCGCCCGCCCGGGTACCAGGACGGTCATGGCCAGGCTGAGCGGCGAAGCTCTGCCAACCGCTGGCGGATTGGCGATCGCCGGCTGGGATTGATCTACGCGGTGCTGGCGGCCGTGGCGTGGTCCACCGCCGGAATCCTGCAGCGCCAGCTGCACGTCAACCCGGCAACCCAGGTCGCGGGGCGCGGCGTCTTCGGGTTCGTGACGCTGGCCTGCTACGCGGCGTACGCACAGCCCGGGGCCCTGGCATCGGTAACCCGGCGCGGCGCTCTGCTGGCCGCCGGGTCGATGGCTGTGGCCAACTCCGCGTTCATCGTCGCGCTGAACTACACCTCGGTCGCTCACGTTCTGGTTCTGCAATCCATCGCTCCGCTCGTCGCGGCCGGCCTGGGCGTGGTCGTCCTGGGAGAGCGGCTCACCTGGCGCACCGCTTGCACGATGGCCGTAGCGCTCGGCGGTGTGGTCGTGATGGTGGGCGCACCGGGCGGCGGCCCGGTATTCGGCGACGGCCTGGCGCTGCTCACGGGCGTCGCGTTCGCTCTCGTCATCGTCGTCGCCCGCCGCTACCGCGGCGTGTCCATGGCGCCTGCCATGGCCCTGTCGCAACTGCTGGTCGTGATCGTCTTCGCGCCGTTCGTGCAGCTTGGCCACGTCTCCTGGGCCGGCGTCGGATGGCTCGCCCTGCTGGGATGCGGCCAGATCGGGCTCGGAGCGATCTTCTTCATCTCGGCAGCTCGGTTCATTCCATCCTGGGAGATGGCCATGATCTTCTTGCTGGAAGTGGTACTCGGCCCGTTGTGGACCTGGATCGGGCTCTCCGAGACACCGAACATCGCGACGCTCGTGGGTGGTGCGGCCGTCATCCTCGCGGTCGGTGCCCAGGCAGGGTGGGCCGGCCGGCGGGAGGGCCGTCCGACGGCCGGCGCCGCCGGGCAGCCACCGTGATCGCTTGGCCGCCGAAGGGACGGTTCTCAGCCGTTGTCGGCCTCGACCAGCCGCTCGATCAGCTCGTCGACGTTGCCCGACCTGGGCAGGCCCCGCTGGGCCAGCAGGTCGCTGAGCTCGGCCTTGGTCAGGCCCTGGTACCGCTCGCGCGCCATCGCCTGAGCCTTCCTCGCCTGCTCACGCTCGATCTTGCGGGCCTCACGGGCCAGCTCATGCGACACCCTCTCAGCGTGCTCGTGGGCGGCCTGCTCGGCGGTGGCCGCCTTGTCCCGCACGACCTTGTCGGCCGACTCGGCCTGCTCGCGCACCACACCGGGCAGCGCGCTCGCGGCCTTCGCCCACTTCACGGCGAGGTCGCGGTTCAGGTCCACCGTGCGCTGCACCAAGTCGAAATAGCGCTCGACCGCGGGGACGAGGTCTATCTGCGGCAGCCCGGGAAGGGAGTCCGCCAGCGTCCGCGCTCCCTGGGTCCAGAAGTCCGCGGTTCTCTCGGCCGCTGCTCGCGCCTGGTTCGCCGCCGTGCTGTATTGCCTGGTCAAGCTGTTCATATTCACTCCTCGGGTTCCGGATGGCTTCGCTAACTTTAGCAAGCAATGCATACTAAAGCAAGCAGGCTGCCATCCCGGAGTGACATGGGTACCCGCGCCCGGCCAGATCACACATGCGCGTGATGGACCCCAGCGATGGCCTGCCTCGCCGGGCGGGGCACGGCCGTGCGGTCGCAGCACCAGCGGCCTGGCATCGCCCCGCCACCGTGGCGGACGCGCAAAACGCCGCGTACTTAAGCGTTTGCCGCCCGAGCGGCCGGGTTTCCATGATCTTGGTTGATTAATACCGCTATACGGTATTCAACCACCAAGATCATGAAAATCGAATATCCGATCGGGCGTCGGCTGGGGCTGGCGGGACCAGTGGTACGCATGGAACGGCACAGCCTCGCGTCACCGGCCGCCACGCGGCCCCGGCCCGGCGGGCAGATACTCGCGAGCATATGAGCCCGGGCCGTACAACTTGGCTGGAGAGCCGGAGGTTGGCGCATTCGTGCATCGCTATCTGAACCTAATGGGCGATCGCCCCCACGGGACCCTGCCTCAGCGTCACTGACGGAACCACTGTGTGAAGTGCACTAGCACATGATCAAAGGCCCATGGTGCCTGCTTGATGCCCGAGCAGGTGTTGCTGTCCGATTGGCCAACGCAGCTCTTCGGCCCTTCGTTGTCCCGCTGGATGGCCCAGATGGACAGGAAGTTCATATTCATCTTCTGCTCGAACGCCAGCATTACCCGGGCGTCATGAACGGTCGTGGTCTCGTCCTTGCCGAAGTCAGAGATGCCCGGCAGCATCGTCATGGCCTCCATCCGCCAGATCTGCTGCGAGCTCAGATGCGGATACAGTCCGGCCAGCTCGGCATGCACGGCGTTCGCGCACGTGATGGCCGTCCGGCTCATGTTCATGACGCCCTCGTCCGGCAGGTAGTAGTCGAAAACCATGATGTTCACCGAATACACGCGTACACCGTCTGCGATGGCGTTTCGCAGCACCGCTAGCCCGGCCGAGCCCAGCCCGGTCGGTTCCACCGGCAGCGTGAACTGGATCTGCAGCCGGATTCCGTGCTGGGCCGCCCACCGCTGCGCGATCGCGATCGCCTCGTCGCGCCGGTTGATGCCGGCCGGATAGGTTTCCGCGTTGGACTCGACGTCCATGTCCAGCCGGGTCACCCCCAGTGTCTGCACCACGTGCTCGTAGACGGCCGCGATCTGCTGCACGTTCGTGCACGAGTCGGCGATCTCGGTTCCGTGATCATGAGCTCCGAATGTGTCGGCGCTGTATCCGCCGAAGGACGGGATTACGTTTCCGCCGAGCTTGCGCAGGCTCGCGATGTCGGCGTTGTAATAGGTCAGCGGCTGGCTGGCAGCGCTGTTCCAGTCCACGGCGCAGGACTTGGTTCCCTTGGACTGCAGGAACGCGATCGTCATGAACTTCGCGCCAGACGCCTTGGCCGTCGCGGTAATGCTGGGTGTGTCGGGAGCGAGGTAAGACTCGTAGTACGGGGCGTACAGCCGGTACGGCAGGGGCCGCAGCCAGGAGGAGTGGGATGCGGGCGCCGCCGACGCCGCCGACGCTGCTGAGCTGGCGAGCAGCGCGACGGCCGCCGTCGCGACCATAGCCAGCCGGAATCGAGGTTGCATAGCATCTCCTGACAGCTCGCCGGGCTGACCGGACCGGTGCGCCGCCGCCGACGCGGGGCACCAAGGTCAGACGTAGTCTATTAGGAAAGTTTCCTAACGTTAAGGCCCAACGCCGAAGTGCGGTGAGACTTTGCGCGAGCGCACTTGCCCCAGGTCAGGCGTCGTGTGCAGCCAGGTACTGCCGGGACGCGCCGACGGCCGGCGGTTTGGGCCGCATCGCGTGGTGCGCCATTAAGGTGGATTCCCTGGACTATGTGAGAGAGATCCGCAAAGAACAGCGTGCCGCGACCGAGGGTGGCCGATCGCGCGGCCGGGCCGGCAGGGCGTCATGACCGTCACCGGCGGTCGCCCCGGGCTGATCGCGACCGATCTCGACGGGACGCTGCTTCGTCCCGACGGTTCGGTCTCGGAGCGGACTCGACGGGTGCTGTCAGCGCTCGCCGAGGCGGGGATCGAACTGGTCTTCGTCACTGCCAGGCCGCCTCGCTGGGTCGACCACCTCGCGGACCTCGTCGGCGCGCACGGAACAGTGATCTGCTGCAACGGAGCATTCGTTTATGACGTGCCGCAGCGCACCGTGATTCAGGCGCACGGAATCCCACCATCAATGGCCAGGACGATCGCTTCAGACCTGCGAGCCACGCTGCCCGGCGTCGGGTTCGCCGCGGAAATACCCGAGGGAATTTGCATGGAGCCGGACTTCCCGGCCGTGCGCCAGGAAGACGTGCCTGCCGATGGTGCATACGGGTCCGTCGACGCGATCGACCGGCCGATAGGCAAACTGCTCGCCCGCTCTCTTCAGGTTCCGGAGAACGAATTCCTGCTACGCGTTACGCAAATCGTCGGCCGAAGGGCTGAGGTGGTCTACTCAGGGTTCGGCGGGCTTGCCGAGATCGGGCCACCGGGTGTGACGAAGGCGTCATCGCTGGTGGAGTGGTGCGCCGGGCGAGGGTTCTCTGCCAGCGACGTTTGGGCATTCGGAGATATGCCTAACGACCTGCCGATGCTGACCTGGGCAGGAGTCTCATTCGCGGTGGCAAATGCTCATCCGGACGTTGTCGCCGCGGCGACCCGGCGTTGCGCGTCCAACGCTGAAGACGGCGTGGCATGCGTGCTGGAGTCGCTGCTCTCCGGCGCCCCCGGAACATGATGCCCAGGCCCCTTGTGCGTGTCACGGCAGGCAGGACCTGCCCGGCGTCGATCGCCTCCGCTGACCGGTCGCCGGTGTGCACAGGCGTGGTGATCTTGCGGGCCATGATCCCCTCGTGACCCGGCGCCTCGCCGCGACCGCGCAAGATCACTCACTCGGTGAGCCGGATTGACCTGCAGCAGCGCGGCCATCGCGGCGCGCCCGTCCCGGGCGGGCGCGCCTGGCGCAGCCCAACCTGGAAGGAGGACGCACCCTGCCCTCCTCAGCCGGGACTCACGGCCTCGATCCGTGGCCGCAAGGCTGTGGCCGGGCTGCTGCGCGTTTTGTGGTCAGGGGTGGGCTGTACCGCTTTTGGACGCTGGGCCGGGTCGCGGGTGGTGTCGGGGCTGGCGGGGTAATGTCGCGGTCGGCCGGCGGGTAATGCTGGCCGTTTGGGCCGTGTGCGGGTCGCGGGATGGATGGCTGATGCGGATCACTCTGCTCACGATCGGGGCTTATGGTGATACGGCGCCGTTTGTGGCGCTGGCGGTGCGGCTGCGGCGGGCTGGTCACCGGGTGGTGCTGGCGGCCCGGCCGGATTTTGCTGGGCTGGCCGCGGATTACGGTGTGGATTTCGCTCCGGTTGGCCGTGCGTACCGGCCGTTCATCACCGGCGCGGCCGGGGCGTCCGCGGTGGGATCGGGTCATCTGCTGCGCCAGTTGCGCTACGGGATGATGCAGCGCAGGTATGTCGCTGACCGGGTCAGCGGTGATGCCTGGGCGGCGGCCGGGGGCGCGGAGGCGATCATCTGCAAATACAGCTGGATCACCGGGTACACGATCGCGGAGAAACTCGGTATTCCGTGCGCGGCGGCGATGTTGTTCCCGCTGACTCCCACCGGGGCGTTCCCGAGTTTTTTGTTCGGCGGGGGCAAGGACCGCGGCGTTGTGCTGAACCGGCTGGGCTGGGAGCTGACCGGGCAGGTGGTCTGGCAGTTGCTGCGCCGTC
>JASHOI010000707.1 GCA_030041195.1 Streptosporangiaceae bacterium
GGCCGTGGCGGCGAGCTGTACCTGTCCTCCGGCATCGGTCCCTCCGGTGCGGGTGACAACACGATCCTCGTGTTCGACGACCGCCGCATACTGCGGACCCCGCGGCTGGTGACCGACCCCGAGCTGAGCCCTCTCGATCTGGCGATCGCTCCCAGCGGCAACCTCGTGGTTTCAAGCGAGTGGCCGTTCGGCTCGCCGGGCGCCGAGGCCACGGTGCGGGAGTACTCCCCGTCCACCGGCCGGCTGGTCCGGGTGCTGGTGCCCGATCCCGCCGTCGGGTTCACCAGGCCGCGCGGACTGCGGTTCGGGCCCGGCGGCCGGCTCTACTGCGTCGGCCGGGACCACGTCGTGGCCTTCGACTTCCGGACCGGGAAGTTCCTCGGGGTGATCGCGGAACTGCGGCGGCTCAACGGCCAGGCGCTGCTCCTGCTGCCGTAGCGCCACTGCGCTCCGCGATGCGGGTACCGGCGAATGGCACCTCACCCGGCGAATGGCACCTCACCCGGCGAACGGCATCTCACCCGGCGACCTCGGCGGCCAACAGCGCACCCAGCTCCCAGCACGCCTCCAAATCGGCCTTGCCCGGCGGCCCGGTGACGGTCACCGCAGGTCTGACCGACTGCCAGCCGAGCCCGGTCGTGATCGACTCCACCGCGCGGACGGCCCCGCCCGCGTCACTCCCGCCATGCACATACAGCCCATAAGGGCGCCGCTTGGTCGCCTCAAGGCACGGATAGTAGATGCCGTCGAAGAAGTGCTTCAGCGCGCCCGAAATATAACCCAGGTTGGCGGGCGTGCCGAGGAGGTAGCCGTCGGCCGCGAGGACATCAACCTCGCTGGCCGTCAGCGCGGGCCTGATCAGTACGTCCACGCCCTCGATCTCATCGGTCCGCGCGCCGTCCGCAGCGGCCTCGAACATCGCCTGAAGATTTGGCGAGGGCGTGTGATGAACGATCAGCAGCGTCGGCATTACCGCGAGCTTAGACGACAACGGGGCGACCGCGTTCGAGCGCGGAAGAGCCGGATCGGATCCCGCGAGCCGGCCGGCTTCAGCCGGCCACGTGGCGACCGGCACGCGGCCGGCACAACTACACGCAGGATCTCGGCGGCCTCGCGCCAGGACTACGCCGCCGCTGCACGGCACTGCTTCACGACGTGGGAGGGCACCGGACCTACGAGCTCGGCGGCCCGGCCTTCGGCCTGCCCGAGCTCGCGCGGGCCATCTCCGAGGTCACCGGTGCCACGGTGGCCTATCGTGACCTGCCGGGACTGACGGAATCACCTCGACCGGGTGATTGCCGCTCACCCAGCCCGGAGCCAGGCTCGCAGCATGGGCCGGGACGACGGGAGGGTCATCATCAAGCTCATTACCCGCGCCGTACCCGCTTGCGCGCGGGCCGCGGGCTCACGCGCGGCGCGCCTGTGATGTGCGCGCAGCGCGAATCCCGGCCGCACCGGTACCAGATTCGGGTCAGCGGCCGGCTGGGCCAGATGATCCGCTTCGCGTTCCCCGGCCTGCAGGCCCTCGCGGAGGGCGGCGACACGGTGCTGACGGGCGTACTGGCCGACCAGGCCGCGCTTTACGGCGTGCTGGCCGAGGCCGAGGCGCTCGGCCTGGAGCTCATCGAAGTCCGCCGCCTGCCGCCGTGCGAGCCGCGGGAACCATCGTCATGACACCGCTCGGCGCCCATCTGGGCCAGGTGTCGGCGAACCTCAGCCTGGTACCGGCATCACCGCTCACCTGCCCAGGCCCGGGCATGCAATCCATCGGCCTGTCGCGCTCGCCGTTACCGGCTGCGGCTTGGAGGCCGTCGCAGGCTGGTGAGATGATCTCGGGTGTGGGACCTGGCCGGACGGATGCCGTTGCCGGGCGGCCCGCTGGCGTTGGCGCGGGCGGCGTGGTGGCCCGTCCCGAGCTATTCGGGCGGCTGGGAGGACCGGCCCGGGTGACGGTTGTGTCGGGACCGCCGGGCAGCGGCAAGACGGTGCTGCTGCGGTCCTGGATCAGCCAGTGGAACCTATCCGACCGCGCGGCGTGGGTGCCTGCGGGGCGGGATGAGCGGGATCCACAGCACTTTTGGCTGTCGGTCGTGGGCGGGTTGCGCCGGACGACCCCGTGTTCGGCGCTGGTGCAGGTGCTGACGCCCGCGCCGGACCTGGACGGATCGGCGATCGTGGAGCGGCTGCTGAGTGACCTGGCACCGCTGCAGGAGCCTGTTTGGCTGGTGGTCGATGACGTGCACGAGCTGGGAGCGGAGGCGCTGCGGCAGCTGGAGCTGCTGGTGATGCGGGCGCCGCCGCGGCTGCGGTTCGTGCTGGCTGCCCGGCATGACGTGCGGCTGGGACTGCACCGGCTGCGGCTGGAGGGGGCGCTGGCCGAGGTCCGCGGTGATGATCTGCGGTTCAGCCTGGCCGAGGCCGCTGAGCTGTTCGCTGCGGCAGGGGTGGAGCTGCCCGAGCCCGCGATGGGCAGATTGGTGGAGCGGTCGGAGGGCTGGGCGGCGGGGTTGCGGCTGGCGGCGCTGTCGCTGGCTGGGCACCCGGACCCGGCACGGTTCGCCGAGGAGTTTTCCGGCACCGAGCGGACGGTGGCCGAGTACCTGCTGGCCGAGGTGCTGGACCGGCAGCCCGAACCGGTGCGCCGGCTGCTGCTGCGCACGTCCGTCCTGGGGCGAGTGAACGGGGAGCTGGCGGACCTGCTGACGGGGGATGAGGGTGGGGAGCGGGTCTTGCAGGACCTGGAGCGGGCGAATGCCTTCGTGGTGTCACTGGACGCGGCGCGGTCGTGGTTCCGCTATCACCAGATGTTCGCCGGGCTGCTGCGGCTAGAGCTGCGCCGCACGGAGCCCGGCGAGCTGGCCGCGGTGCACCGCGCTGCCGCCGGGTGGTTCGCCGGGCGCGGGTACCCGGTGGAGGCGGTCCGGCACGCGCAGGGTGCCCGGGACTGGGACCTGGCCGCCCGGCTGCTCGCCGATTACTGGCCCGGCCTGCACCTGGACGGGCAGGACAGCACCGTCCACGAACTGCTCGGCGGGTTCCCGGCCGAGGCCCGAGCGGCGCAGGCCGAACTGGCGGGGCTGGCCGCAGCGGACGAACTGGCCCGGGGGTCGCTCGAGGCGGCGGAACGGTACCTGGCCCTGGCCGAACAGCAGCCGGCGTTGGTACCGGAGGGGCGGCGCGGGCAGTTCCAGGTCCTGCTCGGCGTCGCCCGGCTGCTGCACGCGCGCCAGCGCGGGAACTCCCAGGCGGTGGCCGGGGAGGCGCGGCGGCTGCAGGCCGCTGCGGAGGCGCCAGCGGCGGCGCAGCCTGACTTGGGTGAGGACCTGCGATCACTGGCGCTGATCAGCCTGGGCAGCGCCGAGATCTGGGCCGCCCGGTCCGAGGAGGCACACCGGCACCTGGAGCAGGGCGTCGTGCTGGCGCGCCGGGTCGGGCGGCCGTTCCTGGAGTTCACCGGCCTGGCTGACCTGGCGGAGGCCGAACTCGCGGGACCGTCTGCACGGACGGTGAAGACCGGGCGGCCGCTTGCGCGGGTAGCCGAGCGCGCCAGGCAGGCGATCGAGCTGGCCCGGCGGCACGGCTGGACCGGCGAGCCGGCCTTCGGCGTCGCCTGCAGGGCACTCGGGGTCTCGCTGGCCTGGCAGGCACGCCCCGAGGAGGCTGAGCCGTGGGTTCAGCTCGGCGAGCGCACCGTGACTGCGGAAGCCGAGCCCGCGGCGGCGGCGGGGGTCTGCTTCAGCCGCGGTGTCCTAGAGCTGGCACGCGGCCGGGATCAGGATGCGCTGGCCGCCTTCCAGGCCGCCGAGCGGCTGGCCGGGCGCCTGGACGCGCCGAACCTGGGTGTCCCGCGGGCGCGGGCGCTGCAAATGTTCGCCCTCGTGCGCCTCGGGGACACCGAGCGCGCCGAGCAGGCCCTCGTCGGCCTGGAAGAACGAGCGCGGGATCGCGGGGACGTCCGCGTCGCCACGTCCGGACTGCGGCTCGCCCAGGACGACCCGGACGCGACGGCCGCCGTGCTCGCGCCGGTCCTGGACGGCTCCGCTTCCGGGCTCCCGTGGAGCTGGCTGGTTTTCGCGTTCCTGCTGGAGGCGAGCGCCCGGGACGCACTCGGCGACCAGAGCGCCGCCGGCCGGGCCCTGGAGCGCGCCCTGGACCTGGCCGAGCCCGACGGCGCGGTGTTGTGGTTCCTGCTGCACCCGGTGCCGGCCCTGCTGGAACGCCAGGCCCGGCACCGCACCGCCCATGCCGCCCTGATCGCCGAGATCCGCGGCCTGCTCGCCGGGAACAGGCCCGCGCCGCCGCCCGCCGGGCCGCGGCCGCCGGCTGAGCCATTGAGCGGAAGCGAACTGCGCGTGCTGCGTTACCTGCCGACCAACCTGACCACGCCAGAAATCGCCGCCGAACTGTACGTCTCGCACAACACCGTCAAGACCCACGTCCGTAACCTGTACGCCAAGCTCGGCACGCACCGCCGGGCCGAGGCCGTCGGCTTCGCCCGCGACCTGGGCCTGCTCGCACCCGCCGCCCACAGCCCTCGCTAACACACCCTGGCCCCGCAGGGTTCCGAAAGCGGCAGAGCCAGAATCATCTTGATACCGAACGGGCCGTGGTTTGACCTGGCCAGTTCACCGATGCGTTCGACGCGGTGCTTGCCGGCGCGGGGATCGAGGTGGTGAAGATCCGCCGCGCAGTCCGAGGGCGTATCGACCCATCGGTTTGCCCACCGGCAAGTACAGCGGACCGATGATGACTCACCCCGATGAGGCGATGTTCGGTCACCCTCCATCCGCCGATGCTCATCTCGTGGACGAGGTGATCGAGCCTGGGTCCGAGTTGGCACGGCATCCCGCAACGAGGAGGGACATCATGGGAAAGATTGCGCTTGAGGAGCACGTAATCCTCGACCGGGAGGAGCACATCGACCGCTGGCGCACGATGGTGACGATGATTCCGGAGCAGTTCCAGCAGCGGATCATTCCGCGCCTCGCCGACACCTCGCGCCGGCTGGACCTGATGGATCAAGGTGAGATCGACCTGGCCGTGCTGTCGAATGCCGCCACGGTCCAGGGGTTCCTCGGCCCGCAGGCCGCCCTGCGGATCGCCCGGGAGTCCAACGACCACCTCGCCGAGGTGGTGCGGGCGCGGCCGGACCGGTTCGCGGCTTTCGCCACGACGCCGCTGCAGCATCCGGAGGAGGGCGCGGATGAACTTCAGCGCGCGGTGCAGCAGCTCGGGCTGGTGGGAACCATGCTGTTCGGGCAGACCGGCGGGCGCTACCTCGATGACCGGTCGTTCGACCCGTTCTGGGAGCGCGCCCAAGACCTCGGCGTCCCGGTCTACCTGCACGCCGCTGACGCCGCGGCCCTGCCGGCCAGCCAGGCGGGCCGCCCCGAGCTCAGCGGTGCCACCTGGAGCTGGACGGCCGAGACCGCGACGCACGCGCTGCGCATCGTCTTCGGCGGCGTGTTCGAGCGGTTCCCGCGCGTTCAGCTCATCCTCGGGCACATGGGAGAGACGCTGCCGTTCTTCCTGTGGCGCCTTGACAAGCGAGCCAGCGCGTTCGCCGATCACGCCCCCGAGACGACGCCGTCGCAGCTGGTCCGGCGCAACATCCGGGTCACGACCGCTGGCTCCTTCTCCGACGAGCCGTTGCGCTGTGCCCTCGACGCGCTCGGCGAGGACAGCGTCATGTACTCGGTCGACTACCCCTTCGAGTCGATGACCGAGGCCGCCGGATGGCTCGATGCAGC
>JASHOI010000708.1 GCA_030041195.1 Streptosporangiaceae bacterium
GGCTCGGCGACGGCTGGCTGGCCAGCTTCGTCACGCCCGCCGAGGCCGCCGCCGGCCGCGCGGCCATCAAGGAGGCGGCCGCGGCGGCGGGCCGCGAGGTTGAAGAAGATCACTACGGGATCAGCCTGGCGGTCGCGACCGAGGGCATACCGGACGCGCTGATCGCCGCGGCACGCGAGCGGCGCCCGGACGCCAACCCGGCCAGCCTGGTCGCCGCGAGCTGGCCGGACGCGCGGCGGATGATCGGCGAGTACGTGGCCGCCGGCCTCACCAAGTTCGTGATCAGGCCCGCGGACCCGCGGACCTCGTTCGGCGGGTTCCTGGACCGCTTCGCCGCCGAGATCATGCCGCTGCAGACCTGAGGGTGCGCAGAGAGGCTTATCGATGTACCGATGGGCCTGTTCTAACAAGCCCATCGGTACATCCATGCCGCGCAGGCACGCGGGCGGCGAGCTACTGGTACCGCGGTTGTTGCGTTCAGTAGTTGCAATTTCACACAGCGCCGGCACGTCGCGGTGCCCCCGGCGGAACGTTCTGATAAACCTCGCGACATGACGATGTGGCTCCCGATCCGCGCGGCCGGGGTGCTGGCCGCCGCCGCGGTGTCCGCCGCGTCGGCGAACGCCGGCCTGGCGGCGTCGCACAGCAGCATCGCCGGACCGCCGGTTACCTACCAGGTACTTCGGCAGGACGTCATCATCAACGCCGACATCTGGGCAGCCAAGCCGGAGATGATGGCGGCTGGCCTGGGGTTCACCAACATCGTCGGCGTGCCGAACCTCAGCACCAGCAACGTGCCGCTGAGCAAGACGCTCGCGGTGCTGGCCGGCGGCACCTGGAACCACGTGAGCTGCGCGAACGGGCAGACGCCCCCGTTATCGAGCTACACCTCGGCGTCGACGCCCCAGGGAGTCCGGGCGTACTACGGCGAGAACGTCTACTACTCCGACGGCCTGCCGGTGGAGTTCAGCTGGCCGCTGCTGCCGAGCACCCTGGACGCCAACGACTTCAAGGTCACCCTCAGCAACGGGACGTCCGTCACCCCGCAGGTCACCTCGATCTGGCCGAACTACCTGTACAACGAGCGCTCCGTGGCGGTCCTGTTCGGGCACTTCGGCAACCGCATCCCGCCAGACCAGCCCGGCGCGATCTACCCGGTCTCGGTGCAGGTCGTCCGGGGCTCGTCAACCCTCGAGCTGGTCGGGCCCGGCGACCGGATCGTCAGCGCGGTCGGGATGTCGGTCAAGTCCCCGGGATCGCCGTACACCAAGCCCGGCGTGCCCCCCGCCGACCGGGGCGGCCCCACCCTGGTGGCCGCGAAGCTCAGCAAGATGTCGGCCGTGGGCAATACCGCGCCGAAGATCTTCCCGGAGAACCTGCCCAACGACGGGATCAGCCTGTATGGCAAGCAGGCGAAGTTCCGGCTGCGGATGTACACGTCGGGCGGTATGACGCCCAACGGCGTCACCCCGCTGCTGCCGACCGAGTACGACCAGTATTTCCGGGTGATCGCGGTCACCTCGACCGGGAAGAAGGTCGCGCTCGTCAAGGCCGGGAAGACCTACTACATCGACGGGCAGCCGCTCCGGGTCGTCGGGCTGGCCGATCTCGGCGTGAAGCAGGCCAGCTACGACGGCTGCTACACCGAACTCAGGAACAACTACATCGACATCATCCTGGACGGAAGCATCGCCGCGGCCCGGCGGATCACCACCGTGCAGATCCCGTCAACGGGCCGCTACAAGCCGCTCTACAACCCGGGCGGCCCCGGCAACGATCCTGCCCCGGGCGTGCACTACAGCGCCCCTAGCCCGCCGATCTCCGAGCCCGTCATCGACGCGCTCAGCAACCCGATGACCGTCACCTACGTGCGCTGCCCTGGCCAGCCGGGCTCGGTCAGTCCTTGCGGCCGCTGATGGCCAGGCTGGCGCCGATGCCGATCATCACCAGGCCCCCGGTGCCGCCGATCAGCTCGAGCCGCCTGGGCGAGCGGGCCAGCCACGCCCGCGCGGTCCCGGCGGCCAGCGCCCAGCTTCCGTCCGAGATCACCGCGATGCCGTCGAAGATCGCCCCGAGCAGCAGCATCTGCACCGGCACGTGGCCGGCGGAGCGGTCGACGAACTGCGGCAGCACCGCGGCGAAGAACACGATCACCTTGGGGTTGGTCACCCCGACCAGGAACCCGTCCCGCAGGATCCGCATCGGGGTCTTCCGCTCGACCGTGGCGCCGAGCGCCTCGGTCAGCGACCGGCGGTGCCGGACCGCCTGCACGCCCAGGTAGACCAGGTAGGCCGCGCCCGCCAGCTTGATCACGGTGAACACGGCCACGGACCGCTCGACCAGCGTGCCGATGCCGAACGCGACGGCGGCAACCTGGGCGTAGACGCCGATCTGCCCGCCCAGCGCGGTGCAGACCCCCGCTGCCCGGCCGAGCTGGAGCGAACGACTGACCACGAACAGAACGTTCGGGCCCGGAACCACGATCAGGGCGAAGGACAGCAGGGTGAACGCCAGCAGATGCCCGGTCGGAAGCACGTCCCCAGCGTAGCGTCGCCCGGGGCCAGGCTGACGACCGCGGCTGTTACCCGACGAAGATGCAGAACGGGTGCCCGGCCGGGTCGGCGAAGACGTAGAGCGGCTCGGCGGGGTCGTCGGTCCGGTCGAGCAGGATCTCGGCGCCGAGAGCCGCGGCCCGCTCGCGCTGCCGCTCCAGCTCGCTGATGCTCGAAACGGTGAAATCAAGGTGCAGCTGCTGAGGCAGCTCGGGTGTGGGCCAGGTTGCCCGGGGCAGCGCATCGACCTGCTGGAAGGCCAGCTGGCGCGCTCCGCTGGCGTCCACGAGCACCAGCCAGTCCGCGTCGTCGGCCGCCCCGTCGGCGGGCGGTTCGTCGCCGGGGCGGTACCGCAGCCCCAGCAGTTCCCGGTAGAACTCTGCGAGCTGCCGGACGTTGGTGGTGTCGAGAACGGTGTGCAGCAGCCGCGGGTACTCGGCCATGGACCTCACCTTAGGAGATCCCGGCCATCGGGTTGTTTCGGGCGGCGAGTCTGCGGGGATCTGCTCACGGGGGAGTTGCGGTGCATGCCGGGGGCAGCGTGTCAGAGTACATCCTTGATCATCATCAGCAGGGGGAGCGTCAGCGGCTGGAGCTGATGTCGCGGTTGCTCGATCCGATGCACCGCCACCTCATCGAGCGGCTGGGCATCGGGCCGGGAGCGCGGACGCTCGAGGTCGGCTGCGGCAACGGCTCCATGTCGGCCTGGCTTGCGGGCCGTGTGGTCCCCGGTGGGCACGCGGTGGCCGTCGACCTGGACCTGTCGCTAACCGGCGGGGACGTCCCCGGGCTCGAGCTACGCCAGGCCGACATCGTCGCCGCGGCCGAGACCGCGCTGTACAACGGCGGCTCCCCGTGGGCCGTCTACTGGACCGAGACGGTTGCCGAGTTGCGCCGGCGGCTGGTGGCATCGGGCAAGCTGGACGACTCGCTGGTCGATGCGTTCCTGGCTCGGCACGCGGATCCGGCGTGGTGGACGCGGGCCATCGCGTTCACGGCCGTGCACGGGCGCAAGGCCGCCGCTTCGTGACGGCCGACGCCGGCTTACCCCGCGCTCAGGATCTGCTCCCGCAGGATGTCCGCGTGCCCGCAATGCTGCGCGAACTCGCGCAGGGAGTGCAGGTAGATCCAGCGCAGCGGCAGCGGTCCCAGGCGGTGCCCGCGTACCACGTCATCCAGGTCAAGGCCGGCCGTGGCCCGGCGGGACGCCGCGCACGTGTCCTCGTGGGCGCGGCGGACCGATTCGATGGTGTCCTGCCCGCTGAGGATGAACGCGTCGGCCGCCCGCGGCGGCAGGCCCATCTCCTGGCGGGGGCGCCCGGTGATGGCCTCCTCGAACCACACCTTTTCCGCGTAGGTTGCGTGCTTGACCAAGCCGAGCAACGTCGTCGAAGACGGAACGAGCGAGCGCCGGGCCTGCTCCTCGGTCAGGTCATCCAGGCAGCCGCGCAGCGCCGCCCGGTGCTCGTCCAGGAACGTCTCCAGCTGCTCTTTGAGCGGTTCCGCGGTCACGTCGAACGACGTCCGCCTCTGTTGCGTAGCCACCTGGCGAGTATGACCCACGCGGTCTCGGCCGTTGTGCCTGCGATGAGTTCGGCCCGCCCCCAGCGTCACCACCTCTGAGCCTTAACGGAGGAGGAGCACGGGTGGACGTGATCGGGCGGGCCGCATTTGTTACCGGCGGCGGATCTGGGATCGGCAGGGCAACGGTCATGGCGCTCGCCGAACACGGCGCATCGGTCTTGTTTATCGACCGGGACGACGACGGAGGGCGTCAGACGGTGTCGCTCACAGGCCGTCCCGAAAGCGTGGTGTTCCAGCCGTGCGACGTGACCAGCGGACCGGATCTCGCGGCAGCTGTCGACGCGGCGGTGCAGAGGTTCGGCCGGCTCGACATCGCCGCGAACATCGCCGGCGTGGGCGACGGCGATGTGCTCGCCGACGATCCGGGGGACTGGCGGCAAGTCATCGACATCAACCTGACCGCCCTGATCGACTCCACCAGGCTGGAGGTCCGCGCCATGCGCAGTCGAGGCAACGGCGGGGCAGTCATCAACCTCGCCTCGTGGGCTGGGCTGTACCCCATGGCAGACTCCCCGGTGTACTCCGCCGCCAAGGCCGGCGTGGTCGCCTTCACACGGTCGCTCGCCGCGCTTGCGGGCGACTGTGGCATCCGGGTCAACGCGATCTGCCCAGAGCTGGTTGACACCCCTCTCGGGGTGGTAATGGGCCAGAAGGTAATGGCACCCGGCGAGATTGCCCAGTTGCGTGCCTCGCGGTCCGTGCTGACATCAGAGGACGTCGCCGGCTGGGTGCTGCGCCTCGCCGGGGACGAAAGCAGGAGCGGCGCGATCCTGCAGCTCACCAACGCCGAGGGCGGTACCTACGTCGATGACCGCAATGCCGAGGTCAGCAGTGGCGGCTGACAGGCAAGGCCGCCGTGCCGCTCAGGGAGAATGGACAGCTGGTCGGCCAGGACCGGCAGCGGCGCGGCCGGCAGTTCGAAGGTCAGCACCCAGTACCGCCCGTAGCGGCCGGCCGCGAGCAGCGGGACCGTCGCAACCGAGCCGAGGGCTTCCGCCAGGGCGCCGAGCGTGGGACGGTGCGCCTGCCCGACACGGATCCGCTTGTCGGCGATCAAGAATTCGGCGGCGATGGCGTGCCCGCCGGCGTTGCGGTAGAGCAGGCCGGTTAGCCTGGCCCGGGCGGCAGCCATGTTCCGCAACGTCGCCAGTTGCTGCGCCTGGTGCGCGCGGACGCCACGCCGTTCGGTCTGGCGCCACCCGCGGCGTGCCCGGCGTGAGAGCGAGGCAAGCGGATCGTCGCTGGCGTTGCTGTTCATCGCGAACCTTTCCGTGACTTCACATTCAGCGTGCTGAGTGATCACTGGACGAGTTCACGCCGAGGACGAACTGGTAGTCGCCCTCGATGAGCCCCGTGGCCGACAGCAGAAACAGGTTCATGCCGGCATCGGCCAGGTTACCGCGGGCCGCCTCGCGCAGCTCCCAGCGGAACAAGACGCAGCAGTGGTGACCGACGGCCCCGCCGCCGGCAAACCGGTACCGGCCCGGGGCGATGAACTCGTCGTACACGTGCCCCACATGCTCGGTTAGCGCGTCGATTCCCGCGAAGACGCCGCCTTGGGTCACGATGCGCCCGTCTCCCGCGTAGATGGAGGCCAGCTCGGAGCGCCGGTGAACCGGGTCGGGATCGTTCCAGGCGTCCACGTAACGTTCGGTCAGGTCGTGAAACCACTGGGCGGCCAAGGCAGCTACCTCTCTGGGACTAGACGGTGGGAACACCGACAGGCTGCGCGCACCCGCGACCGGACGGCAATTCCCTCCAGGGAATGGCGATCACCAGGCTGCGGGGGTAAGACACGTGACATGACGACCAGGACCATGGCCGGCCGGCGCACCGCCGGACCGGAGTCCTTTGGAGCGGAGCTGCGCCGCTGGCGGGAACGCCGCCGGGTCAGCCAGCTCGAGCTCGCCCTGCGCGCGCATACCACCCAGCGGCACCTCAGCTTCATCGAGAGCGCCCGGTCGGTCCCCAGCCGGGGCATGGTGATCCGCCTGACCGAGTCCCTCGGCCTGCCGCTGCGGGAGCGGAACCGGCTGCTGCTGCACGCCGGATACGCCCCCGCCTACCCGGAAAGCGCGCTCAGCGACCAGGACCTGCATCCGGTGCGCGAGGCGCTCCAGGCCATCCTCACCGGCCACCAGCCCTACCCGGCGATGATCGTCAACCGGGCCGGGGAGCTCTTGCTTGCCAACCGTGCCTGCGGGCTGTTCTTCGACGACCTGCCGCCGCACCTGCTCGCCGCGCCGGTCAACACCCGGCGGGTGGCCCTGCACCCCGAAGGCCTCGCCCCCCGCATCGTCAACTTCGATGCCTGGGCACCGCACGTCACCCAGGGCCTGCAACGCGAGCTTCGCCGCAACCCCGACCCGCGGCTCGAGGCGCTCCTCGACGAACTCGAGCGGTACATCGCCCCCGCGCCGGGGCCGGCCAGCTACGGCTTCGCGGTCCCGCTCGAACTCTCGACCCCCCACGGCCTGCTCAGGCTGATCACCACGCTGACAACCTTTGCCGCGCCGACCGATGTGTTGCTGTGCGAGCTGCGGATGGAAGCGTTCCTCCCCGCCGACGACGCCACCGCCGAGCGGCTACGTCAGCGAGCGGCCGATAAGTGCGGGGCCGCGTTCGTCTAGGAATGGCCGCTGGTCTCGAAGGCCTTGCCGAACGAGCGCACCCGCTCCGGCCGGGCGACGACCAGCGTGGCGACGATGATCAGCCCGGCGGCGAGCAGGCCCAGCGCGATCCACAGCGAGTAGCTGATCGGGGCGGGCGGGCGCGGCCAGATCGACGCGTAGATCGTGTACCCGCAGATCGCGACCGCCACCAGCGGAGCAACGACGTCGAGGAACCAGTTGTAGGACTCGCCGGGCTGGCGCCGGATCCTCCAGAAGAACACCATGCCCGCGATCGCGACCAGGACGTAGACCAGCAGGATGCCGATCGACCCGGTCGTCGCCATCAGCGCGAAGTAGGTGAGCACGCCGTAGTGGCGGCCGAGCGTCGCCCCGAGCACCAGCGTCAGCGCGACCGACACGGCGATGCCGACGTAGGGGCTGCGGAACCGGGGCGTGACCGCGGCGAACACCCGCGGGATGCCGCGGTCCCTGCCCATCGCGAACAGGGTCCGCGCGGTCAGCTGCACCCCGGCCAGCGCCGCCACGAAGCTGTCCACGACCACCACGATGTCCACCAGCGTGCTGAACCAGTGCGCGACGTAGCGGTCCGACAGGGTGGCAAGCGCCGTCGGGTCGGCGGCCCACCGGCCGGCGCCGGAGACGCCGTAGCCGACCGCCTGGGTCCAGGTGACGAACACGAAGTAGACGGTGGCCACGATGACCGTGCCGAGAATCGCCCGCGGGATGACCCGTTTCGGCTCGGCGGCCTCCTCGCCCAGCACCGCGGCCGCCTCGAACCCGATGAACCCGGTGAAGGCGAGGATCACGGCCAGGAACAGGCCGTGCGTGCTTGGCGCCAGGCCCGGGTCAAAGGGCCGCCAGGTCAGGCCGTCGGCTCCGCCCTTGGCGACGATGGCCAGGCTCAGCGCGACGATCGTGAGCACCCCGATCACGGCGAACACGAGCTGCACCCGGGTCGACACCCTGATATCGGCCAGGGCGATCACCAGGATCAGCGCGAGCTCGATGCAGTACAGCGGGAACCAGCCCAGGTGCACGCTGGTGTTGGCCGCGAGCACGGTGGACAGGAAGTCCGCCGAGATGATCAGCACGAACGAGATGCCGATCGCGAACGCGGCCGCGTACATCCAGCCGGCCAGGAACCCCACCCGGGGGCCCAGGCCGCGCACCGTGTAGGCGTACAGGCCTCCAGCGTGCGCGATGCGCCGGGTGAAGCGCATGATCACCGAGGCCAGGCACAGGCTGCCCACCCCGGCGATCACGAACGCCAGCGGCACGGCAGCGCCAGCGGTCGCGGCCGCCGACGCGGGCGCCGCCGACACCGCGAAGGTCAGCGCCAGCAGCGCCAGGGACTGGGCGATCGCGTCGGCGCTGCCGAGCACGCCGTGGCGCAGCTCGCCGGCAGATCTGGATGACGGGCTGTTCGCCATGGCCCGTTGTCCTTCCTCGGTCAGTCGTCGACCAGAGCGAGCACCCGGGCGGGCCCGCCGTTCGCCCCGCTCACCTTCAGCGGCGCGACGACGATGCGGCAGCGGGCAGGCAGCTGGTCCATGGCGGCGAGGTTCTCCAGGATGATCGCGCCGCCGGCCAGCCAGACGTGGTGCAGTTCGTAGTCGGTGCTGTCCACCGGGTCGGCCGAGGGGCCGTCGAAGCCAACGCCGGAGACGCCGGCCTCGACCAGCGCGGCCGCGGCGGCGGCGTCCGGGTAGCACCAGCCGTGCCAGTAGGCGTCGGTGCCCCAGTTCGCCGCGTTGCCCGAGGAGAGCAGCACGATCTCGTTGCCGCGCACCTCGGGCAGGAACCGGCCGATCACGTCGAGCCCGACCGGGCCGGGCTCGTGCCCGGTCAGGTCGACCGTCAGCGCGTCGGTCACCAGGCGCTCCAGCGGGATCTCGTCGAGCGTGGCTCCGCCGTCGATCTGGTGAGCGGGCGCGTCGACGTGGGTGCCGGTGTGGTTGATGAACGTGTACTGCGACATCGCGTAGCCGTCGGCAGCCACCTCGGCGAGGTCGCGGAAGCTCGGCGGCGTGATGCCCTCCATCACCGGCATGCCGTTGGTCATGCTCTGGGTCAGGTCGACGATCTTCATCGCGACACGGTCTTCGCCGCCGGGCTGCCGCCCGGATGGAACACGCCAAGGACGACCAGGGTGCGCTGCCCGGTGTTCTCCAGGCAGTGCGGCAGGCCGCGCGGCAGGTGCACGCTGGTTCCCGGCGACAGCGGCCGGTCGCTCCCTCCCGCGTGCGCCACGCCCTCGCCGTCGAGCACGAGCACGACCTCGTCGTAGGGGTGGCTGTGCTCGGGCGCCCGGCCCGGCGGGATCTCACCGACGAACTGCGTCGCCGCCTCGCAGCCGCGGCCCGGTCCCAGCAGCACCCGGAACTTGCGGTCCCCGGTCTGCTCCACCTCGCACGCGGCGAGCTCGGATACCCGGGGACCGTCGACCGGGGCCGGGCCTGGCAGCGCCACCGCATCGAGCAGGATGTCCTCGTCGGCGTCGAGCCGGTACCCGGAGCCGGGCGGTATCCGGCATCCGGTGTCCCCGGCCACCGCCGCGCCGCGCAGCGCGCCCACGTCCAGCCGCCCGCTTCCGGCGATCACGAACCATAGCTCGCCGCCGGCCCCGGCTAGCCCGCGCAGCCGCGATCCCGGTGTCAGGGTGATCTGGCGCCGGACCAGCCCGGCCGTGGCGGGACCCATCGTCAGGTGCCCGACGGGTGCAATGCGCGGGGGGGTTTGCGGGGGTCGTCCCCCCGGGCCAGCATCGCGCCCGCCGCCTGCCCGGCGACCAGCGACGCGAGCGCCTCATTGAAGCGGTCGATCTCGTCCAGGGTGTTGTAGTGCGCGAGGCCGACGCGCAGCGCCTCACCCCAGGCGACCCGCTCGTACAGCCCCGGGGCGTAGTAGTTTTCCCCGCTCCACACGCCGAAGCCGCGGTCCGCGAGCGACGCTGACAGCGCGGCCGACGACACGCCGGGGAAGTTGATCAGGAACGTCGGCACCCGGCCGGTCATCGTGGGCTGCCCGTACAGCCGTGCCCCCTCGGGCAGCCCGGCCAGCAGCCGCTCGCCGAGCCGCCGCTCCCAGGCGGCGAGGCCGGCCGTGCCGCCGATGCTGTCGATGTAGGCCAGCGCCGCGACGAGGCCGGCCAGCAGCTCGTACTGCATGGTCCCGGTCTCGAACCGGTGCCCGACCGGCTGCATCGGCGCCGGCCTGGGCTTGTAGGGCCGCCACGACTCGAGCAGGTCGCGGCGGCCGTACGCGATGCCCAGATGCGGGCCGCAGAACTTGTAGGCCGAGCACAGCACGACGTCGGCGCCGATGGCCCGGACGTTCATCGGCTCGTGCGGCGCGTACTGCACCGCGTCGATCCAGGCCACCGCGCCCGCCTGGTGCGCCAGGTCGCACACGGCGCGGGCGTCGACCGTTGTGCCCACCGCGTTCGACGCCCAGGGGAAGGAGACCACCCGGGTGCGCGGGCCGAGCTGGCGCTCCAGGTCGGGCACGTCGAGGGTGGTGTCGGCGTTGACGTCGACCAGCCGGACTTCCAGCCCGATGTCGTGGGCCAGCTCCAGCCACGGCGCGACGTTGGCGTCGTGGTCCAGCCGGGTCACCAGGATCTCGTCGCCAGGCTGCAGGGTGCGGCCGAGCGTGCGGCTCAGCGCGAAGTTGAGCGAGGTCATGCTGCCGCCGAACACGAGCTCGTCGCCGTCGCAGCCGAGCAGGCGCGCCGCGGCCTGGCGCGCCTCGTCGACCACGGCCTCGATGCGCCGGCTGGTCGCGTAGGGGGCGCCGGTGTTGCCGCTGGCTTCGCGGTAGCAGCGGGCAACGGCGGCGCCGACCTCGTCGGGGGTCTGGGTGCCGCCCGGGGCGTCGAGGAAGACGAAGCCGTCATCCAGCGACGAGAACCGTGCCCGCACGGACGCGATGTCGAACGACGTCACCCGTTCCTCCTCCTCGATGTGGTCAGCGGCTGCTGGTGGCCAGCGGCCGCCGGGTGCCCAGCGCCGGGCCGGCGTCCCACGGCGAGCCGACGGTCATGGGCGGCCCGACGTTCCAGGCGTTGGACACGCACAGCACGACCACCGCCACCGCGGCGGCGAGCAGCACCAGCGGCGCACCGGCGAACCAGACCTCGTGCGAGAACGTCCGCAGCCAGCCGAGCGGCGGCTCGAACGGGCTGCCGCCCGGCATCATCGAGAACGTGCCCGCCATCATCTGCACGACCACCACGTAGTCCAGCCGCGAGGCTGGGTACAGCGCGAGCAGCGCGATGATCATCGTGTCGTACCAGGGCAGCTGGTAGTACCAGATGAACAGCCAGGCGATGGCGATCGCCAGGGCAGGCTGGATCGCGGGCAGCTCCGGCACGGCGTCCGGCAGCCGCCACAGCATCAGCAGCGCGAACGCCACGAACGCCAGCACCACGACCAGGTCGGGGCCTGGCGGCAGGCCGTGCCGGTACGCCGTGTCGAACAGCTGGTAGAAGTTGTCGGCGGAGACCTTGCCCCGGCGCCAAGCCAGCGTGGTCAGCAGCGGCCTGCCCGCCCACAGGTAGGGGGGCACGAACGCCACCGCAAAGCCCGCTCCGGCGGCGAGCAGGGCCACGGGCCGGCGCAGCAGCACCCAGGCCAGGGCCGCGGCGAGCAGCAGGTAGGTGAGCATGAAGTCCACGCCCACCCCGACCAGGAGGCCGGCGGCCGCGGCGGCGAGCGGGGTCGGCCCGGCCGCTGCCGGTCCTGCCTGAGCGCCGGCCCGGCGCGGCCGGACCAGGATCAGGCCGAAGAAGCACGCCGCCGCGGCGAACACGTCGAGGTGCCCGGCTGCCACCAGTCCCCAGAGCACCAGGGGGTTCACCGACCAGAGCAGGTGCGCCCGGGCCCGCCGGGCCGGGTCGGAGCGCAGCATCCGGTCCAGGGCGAGCGCGACGCCGAGAAAGACGATCGCGTTCCACAGCTTCAGCCAGAACACGATCCGCGCCGCCGAGGTGCCGCCGAGCCGGGCTGCCGCCCACTGCTCAGCGGTGGCCAGCGGCCCGTACAGAGAACCGTGGCGGCGCCAGAGCTGGTAGGCGAGCTTTCCGATCGGATCCCCGGTGGCGCGCAGCTGGTCCGGGGTCATCACGTAGGGGTTGTGGCCGAGCACGGCGATCCGGCCGAACGTGGCGTAGTTGAGGGTGTCCGTTGACCCGGCCGGGGGCAAGAACGCGAGGATCGCGACCGCGACGACCGCCGCGGCGATCAGCAGGCGGGCCGGGAACCGGGCCCCGCGAGACACGGCGAGCAGCCCGGCGACCACGCCGCCGCCGCCCAGGATCGCCGCCGCCCACAGCGCCGCGTACGTCGCGGCGACCGGAAGGTGCGCGGCGACCTCCAGCGGCGGGAACCCGGGCGGCCACGGCATCACCGGCACCGCCGGGCTGCTGTGCGCGGCCGACGCGACCACCATGATCAGGATCGAGGTGCCGATGCAGATCGCCGATGCCCAGGTCAGCGGGCGGGCCAGGCGGGCGGGGGGCGGGACGGCTGGCTGCTCCGGACGGGACGAGCCAGTGCCGGTGGCAGCGGCGGTTGCGGAGCTCACGATGCCTGCTCGTCACTTTCCGGTCTGAGTGCCGTTATCGCGGAACTACGCCAGATCCGCAGGGGTCTTGCCCGATCACGGATGACTGGCAACACAGTACCCGAATAGTGACTGCTGGCCAGGTTTTACCGGCTCTGACTTGCCACGGGCCGAGCCAGCCGGCGCGGTAACCGGTCCGGGGCGGCAGCACGCTGCGGCGCCGGCATCTCGGGCCGGAGGGCCGTCGGCCGTTCGGCGATGTTCCAGGCCCTGGACACGCACAGCCAGATCAGCGCGACCAGGAAGATGAACAGGACCGCCGGCATCAGCCGGAACGAGATCAGGAAGAAGAGCCGGGACAGCCAGTGCGGGTGCAGCGCCGCGGTGGTGCCCGGCATCTGCGCCACCGTGCCCGCGGCCAGCTGACCGGTCACCACCCAGTCGAGCCGCGAGGCCGGGTAGAAGACCAGCACGCCGACCGCCATCGTGTCGTACCAGGGCAGCTGGTAGTACCAGATGAACAGCCAGGCGACGCCGATCGCCAGGGCCGGCATGATCGCGGGCAGGCTGGGCACCGCGTCCGGCAGCCGGCGCAGCAGCAGCACCGCCAGGGCCACGAACGCGACCCCGACCAGCAGCGATACCGTCGGCGGCAGCGTGTGCCGGTACGTGTAGGAGATGAGCTGGTAGAACGTGTCGGCGCCGACCTTGCCCTGGCGCCTGGCCAGATTGTGGAAGATGGCCGTGCCGATCCACGCGTACGCGGGCAGCAGCGTGGCACCGATGCCGGCCAGTCCCGCGGCCAGCGCCGGCGCCGACCGGCGCAGCGCCCAGGCCAGCGCGATGCCGAGCAGCAGGTAGGTGAGCATGAAATCGGCGGCCACGCCGATCAGCAGCCCGCCGGCCAGCGCGGCGGCCGGGCGGACGCTTGTTCCCCTGGCGCGCACCGTGGTCAGCCCCAGCAGGGCGGCCGCGGCGGCCAGCACGTCGAGGTGACCGCCCGCGATCAGCGCCCAGAGCATCAGCGGGTTCACCGACCAGAGCAGGTGCGCCCGGATCCGGCGGGCCGGGTCCGCGTGCAGCAGCCGGTCCATGCCCAGCATCACGCCGGTGAACGCGATCGCGTTCCACAGCTTGAGCCAACCCACGATCGCCACCGCGGACGTGCCGCCCAGCCTGGCGGCCGCCCACTGCTCGGCGGTCGCCAGCGGGCCGTACAGCGACGGGTCGTTGCGCCAGGTCAGGTTCGCCAGCTGGCCGATCGGGTCGCCGGTGTGCTTGAGCTGCTCCGGCGTCATCAGATACGGGTTGTGGCCGAGCAGGGCCATCCGCCCGTAGGTGGCGTAGCTCACAGTGTCGGTGGAGCCCGCCGGGGGAAGCACGGTCAGCGCCGCGACCGCGACCAGCGCGGCCCCGATCAGCAGCCAGGCCGGGCAGCGTGCGCCGCGGGACACCGCGACGAGCCCGGCGACCACGGCGCAGCCGCCCACCGCCGCGGCCGCCCACACCGCGAGCGTGACCAGCGCGTCCGGCAGCCGCACCGGAAGCTCGACCGGGAGCGGCCCGGCGGGCCTGGGCATCAGCGGGACCGGCGCGCTGTACCTGGCCGCCGACGCCACGATCATGATCAGGATCGAGATGCCGATCCCGGCTGCGGCAAGCAAGCCGAGGGGTACCCGGCCGGGACGCGTCCCGGCTGGCTGATGGCCTCCCCCGACAGCGGACATCAGTCGGTGCGGTACCCAGCCCGATAGCGTCCGAACCTGGCCGGGCAGCCGGGACCGGAGAGATTAGCCGGGCGGCCGCCGGAAGCTGTCGAGCAGTGTCTCGAGCATCTGGATCTGGCGCTGCGGCGTGACCCGGCCCGGGTACAGCACGCGCTCCGCGCTCAGGCCGTCGATGAGCACGACAAGCTGGTGCGTGGCGAGGCCGACGTCGACCGAGCCGGCGAGCTCGCCGCGCTCGCCGGCCTCCTCCAGGTGCCGCCGCAACCGGGCGCACAGGTGGTCGAACTCGGAGTGCTGCAGCTCCCTGAGCTCGGCCGTGCCCAGGGCCCGCCCCCAGAAACTGATCTCGATCTGCGCCTCGAGGTCCCGCCGCTCGTCCAGCGGGAGCGCCTCGAGCATGACCACCCTGAGCGCCTCGAGCCCGCTCAGCCCGGCGGTGCCCGCGTCCATCCGCGCCGCCACCCGGCGGTGCGACATCACCAGGGCGGAACCAAGGATGTCCGCCTTGTCGTCGAAGTAGTGGGCGAGGACACCGGGGGAGCAGCTGGCCTCACGGGCGATCGCCCGGATCGTGGCCCGGGCGAGCCCGTCACGCGCGATCACCCGCCAGGTGGCGCTGAGGATCTCGTCTCGCCTGGCGTCCCAGTCGACGATCTTCGGCAATGCTGCTCGCAGGCTAGTGCTGTTTTTTTGTCGGACGTCCGTCTACCATCCGGGGTAGTGTATCGCGACGATCATGACGGGCCCGCCGGCCGCCGCGAGCAGGGCGCGCACCGCGAGCGGCTCGTCAGCTACTGCAACCGCCTGCTCGACGACGGGCTGGCCATCGGCAGCGCAGGCAACATGAGCGTGCGCGCCGGCGACGAGGTCCTGATCACGCCGTCCGGGATCCCGTACCGGGACATGCACGCCGGCGACATCTGCGTGATCGGCACGGACGGGACCCAGCGCAGCGGCGCGGCCGAGCCGTCGTCAGAGACGCCGATGCACCTGGCCGTGTACGCCGCCACCGGGGCCGGGGCCGTGGTGCACACCCACTCGCCCGAGGTCATCGCGCTGTCCGCGGTCAGCGACGAGCTGCCGGCCATCCATTACGCGATCACCGGGCTCGGCGGGCCGGTGCGGGTGGCCGGGTACACCAGGTTCGGCTCCGAGGGCCTGGCCAGCGCCGCGGTCGCGGCACTCGACGGCCGCAGCGCCGCGATCCTGCAGAACCACGGCGCGATCACCTACGGCGCCAGCCTCGGCGAGGCCTACGACCGGGCGCTGCTGCTGGAGTGGCTGGCGCAGGTGCACCGGCTGGCGTGCTCGCGCGGCAAGCCGAAGATCCTCACCGATGCGGAGCTCGCCGAGGTGACGGCGGAGGTACGACGCCGAAGGTATGGCGAGGCACGTCAGCGTGACGACCGCCCTTAACGGGAGGCGACATGGCCCGTGCAGGCGACTAACAGCTGGGAGGGTCCGCATGTCCACTGCAGCAGGTGAACCTGCCGGTTCGACGCCCGCGGTCGTGACCGGGGTTCCGGCCGACTCGGAGGAGGCGATCGTTGAGCGGGCCGGCTACAAGCCCGAGCTCCGCCGGTCGCTGCGCTTTTTCTCGATGTTCGCGATCGCGTTCTCGATCATCTCGATCACCACCGGCATCTTCCTGAACTACGGCTTCGGCCTGTCGTACTGGGGGCCGGCCTCGATCTGGACCTGGCCGATCGTCGGGGTGGGCAACCTGATGATCGCGCTGGTGGTCGCCGAGCTCGGCACCCGCATCCCGCTGGCCGGTTACGCGTACCAGTGGAGCGCGCGGCTGGTGAACTCGACGTACGGATGGTTCGTCGGCTTCGCCGGGCTGCTGTACATGGCGGTCGGCGGCGGTGCGATCATGCTCACCGTCGCGGCGCCGCTGCTGCTCAGCGAGTTCAACGTGACCTCGCCCAGTCCGCAGCTGGTGCTCACCGTCGCGATCATCCTGATGCTGCTGCCGGTGCTGATCAACATCATCAGCATCCAGGTGGCCGCGCGGGTCAACAACGTCGCGGTGTTCACCGAGATCATCGGGACCGTGGTGTTCGGGGTACTGCTGTTCGTGCTGTGGGGCGTGAAGTCCAAGCCGTCGCCCTACGGGTTCGGCATCCTGGGCAACACCACGTCTGTGTACCACAACCCGACCATCTACGCGTTCGCGCTGGCCGGCCTCATCGGCGCGTTCACGCTCGTCGGCTTCGAGCTCGCCGCGGACATGTCCGAGGATGCGGTCAGCCCGCGGCGCAGCGTGCCGCGCGGGGTGATCTGGGCCGTTGCGGTCTCGGCGATCCTCGGCATGGTCGCGCTGATCGGCTTCACCGTGGCGATCCCCAGCCTGAAGGCGGTTGAGACGTCGTCGCTGCCGCTGCTGACGATCGCCGGCTACTGGCTGCCGTCCTGGCTGGTGAAGGTGTTCGTCGCGTTCGTCATCTTCTCGATGTTCGCGATCCTGGTGGTCGGCGCCGGCGCCCAGGCCCGGCTGGCCTACTCGATGTCGCGCGACAACATGCTCCCGTTCTCCGGGGTCCTGCGGAAGGTCAACCCGCGAACCCAGACGCCGATCATCGCGCTGCTGGTGTTCGCGGTCGTCGACCTCGGCGTGATGATCTACGGGTACAAGCAGCCGAGCGCGTTCGCCACGCTGGTCGGGGCGACCGCGATCATCCCGTACATCATCTACTTCCTGATCACGCTGGGCTACGCGATCAAGCGGCGCACGCTGGACAACATCCCCGGCGTGTTCTCGCTGGGCCGCTGGGCCTGGCCGGTCATCGGCTTCGTGCTGGTTTACAGCCTGCTGATCATGTTCGTGCTGGCCGTGCCGGCGCCGTTCCACGCCGCCGACAAGGTCGTCGGCTACGGCTTCGGGCTCGCGCTGCTCTGGTACGTGGCCGCGCTGGTCTGGCGGCTGCGGCGGGGTGCCGCCGGGGTGAAGCCGATCGAGACCCTGACCGACGGCGACCGCTAGCAGCCAGCGGGACTACAGGCAGAGCGTGACGCCGAGCAGGCTGACGCAGGTGGTCGTGCCGCCGCCGGACTGCTGAGCCGGGCTCGGCGACGGGCTGGGTGACGGGCTCGGCGACGGAGCCTGGGACGGCTGCGGCGACGAACCCGGCGTCGGGACCGATGTCGGCACCGGGGCGGGCGAGCCCGAGGCCTGGGGCGCCGGGCCGCCCGCCGAGGTCGTGGTGGTCTTCCCCGGCGTCGGCGTCGGCGTCGTTCCCGGCTGCCCGGCCCGCGATCCGCTCCCCGGCTGCTTGCCGGCATCCGGCCCGCG
>JASHOI010000709.1 GCA_030041195.1 Streptosporangiaceae bacterium
GCACGGCGGCGGCCGCGGCGCTGAGCGTGTTCTGGCGCAGCGTGGAGCGGTAGCGCTGGTAATCGATCTCGGCGCGCTCGGTGGAGCCGATCATGCCGTAACCCACGGCGGAGAACAGGTGCTGGAACGGCCTGCGGTAGATGAAGACCGCGATCGTGACGAGCGCGATCATGAGGATCTTCAGCGCCCAGGGGAGCTCCGCGTCGCTGGTGCCCATGATCAGCGAGTACGCGTACAGCAGCACGCTCAGCACCAGCGCCACCGCGGCCTGCTTGAGCAGCACGCCGACGAGCATCTCGAACCAGCGCAGCGCGACCACCCGCCCGAAGCCCGGATGCGTGCCGATCAGCAGGAAGAACGGCCCAACCACGAGCAGCAGCAGGAAGCCGAGCTTCAGCAGGATCAGCGTGACCGCGATCAGCAGTACCAGAACGCCGGCGATCGCCGCAGCGAACAGCGCGGCGAACGCGATCTCCAGCCGCGTCGTCCACTGCTTGCCCTGGAACAGCGGGTAGATCCCGGGATCCTTCTGCTCGATGCTCGCGGCGATGCCCGAGTAGGTGGCCTGCTTGGCCTGAATCAGGGAGGTCGTCGGCGTCTCGTTCGTGGCGATGGCCTGGGCCCACAACAGCTGCCTGCCGTAGGTGTTCACCGGGGTCTGCGAGCCGGCGGTGGTGCCGTACGTGGAGGTGCCGAACTCGCCGATCAGCCAGGGCTTGCAGACCAGCACCGTCCACAGCTCGTCGGCGTTCTCGGCGACGAGCCCGTTGCCCGAGGAGAAGTTGAAGTCGGACGGCTGAACCTGCGGGTCGTTGCGGCCCACCGGCAGGCAGTTGCTCTGGCTGGGCGCGGGGAGCTTGGAGAACGCGGTGTTGAGCGACTGGCTGATGCCGTTGGACACGGCCGTGCCCGCCCCGGTGAAGTCCGCGGGCCTGCCGATCAGCCAGATCGCCGCCGCACAGGCCACGACCATCCAGATGGTTCCCTCGATGGTGCGGGTCGCGCGCTTGCGGATCAGCCCCTGCCAGGCGAGCCAGATCGCTCCGATGATCACGACGGCGGCCAGGTAGGGGAAGTAGATCGCGTTGCCGAGGCTGCTGATCAGCCTGTCGACGACGTTGGTCAGCCAGCTCAGGATGCCCTCGCCGGCGGCAGACTGGTAGACGGTGATCGTGACCCGGTCGATGGATTTAGCGATGTCGAACACCATGCTGGCGACGTTGTTGCCGATCAGCGACGTCATGTCGGAGCACTGCAGGTTGGTCGCGGCCCAGTACTGACCGGCGACCCCGTAGCTGTTGTACAGCGTGGACGGCTGCGGTGCCGACGACGCCGGCGGCTTGATCATGGCGTCGATCCCGGAGTTGGCCTGCTCCGGGTCTGGCAGCGAGGGCTGGCAGATGTTGTTCAGGTCGCCGGACAGGCCGCTCTGCCCGGCCGTGCAGAACCCCAGCAGCGAGCCGATGTCGCCGATCCCGGGGACCGAGCAGACGCCGCCGGTCGCGGCCGGCTGCTGGTCGGCCACGGTGACCGCGTGAATCGGCTGGGCGGCGTGCGCGTGGGCCGCGGGCTGCTTGCCGTGGGCGAAGCCGAGCAGCGCCACGAGCACGGCCAGCACCAGCACGATGCGGCGCGGGAAACGGCGCGGTATGCGCATCTCGGGGGGGCTCCTGCCAGGGGGGTTGGGGGGTCGCCCGGTGGGGTGGTCAGCCAGCGCGCGGGTGGGAGGCAGCGGGTTGCGGGCTGGGTGGCCGGGCAGCGGGCGCGGCGGCGGCCGGAACGGGTACTTCGGGCTTGGCCCTGGTCGGGTTCGTGTCCAGGCGCCGCTGCAGCTCGGCGGAGATCAGGTCGATGCCGATCCGGCCCGCCCGGCCGTCCAGGTCACGGAAGATGCATTCGCCGTTGCCGAGCCCGCGCAGCACCGCCTTGTGCTCGTCGGACGGCTCGACACCGAGCAGCGCCATCACATTGGCGACCTCCATCCGCTCCGAGGACCGGAACGAGAACACGCCGGAGATGCAGTTCGTCACCTGCTCGTTCAGCAGATCGCCCGCGTTCTGGGAGACGAGGATCAGCGCGGTGTTGCGGGACCGCCCCATCCGCGACACCTCGGGGATGAGCTTCGCGCCCTGCGGCGTCGAGGTGATCGCCCACGCCTCGTCGAGGAAGATCGCCTTCGGCAGGCTGCGGTCCATGCCGTTCAGCAGCCTGCGCGCGAACTGCGACACCAGGTACAGCAGCGCCACCGACAGCCGCTGCTCGTAGGAGAAGTCATCACGCCTGACGCCAATGTCCGGCAGGGTCAGGCCGGCCAGGGTGAACACCGTGGTCCAGCCGGCCGCGTCGATGCCCTCGCCACCGGATGGCGCGAAGCACAGCTTGGCCAGCCGCATCTCGGACATGGACCCGAGCACCGCGCCCAGGTTCATCGACGCGGGGTCGGCCGACTTCTCCAGGTAGGTCACCACCTTGCCCAGGCTCGGCTGGTCCTCCTGAGCGACGGCGCCGACCGCCTGGATCATGGCGCTCTCCCGCTCCTCGCTCATCCTCGGCAGCAGCAGCCGGAGCGTCTCGGTCGCCATCGTCCGCCGCTCGGCGAGGTCGTCGCCGAACGAGAACGGGTCGAGCAGGCCCGGCGCGGCGCTGCCAAGCGGGATCACCCGCGCCTGGCGCCCGCGCTCCCTGAGCAGGCCGACGAGCGACTCCACGTCCCCCTTGGGGTCGATCACGGCGACGGTCACGCCGCGCAGCGCCAGCTGCAGGATCAGCAGCAGCGCCAGGGTCGTCTTGCCGCCACCGGGCTCGCCGGTGATCGCGACCGCTGTCGGGCGGTTCCGCGCGGCGGCCACCAGCGGGTCAAAGTGCACGATGGTCCGGGCCCGGCCCAGCGTCTCGCCGATGTACGGGCCGACCCACCCGGCGTCCGAAGCGGCGCGGTCACCCAGGTCGACGGTGGCCGTCGGCATGCCTCCCGCGATCGTGTACAGGGGCTGGCGCTGCAGGTACGACGTGAGCCTGACCTTGTCCCCCGGCAGCGACTCGCACAGCAGCGAAAACTGATCCCCGGTGGAGTTGACCACGTCGATCCCGGCGTCCCGGTAGTGCTCGGCCACGGCCTCGGCCCGCCGCACGCACAGCTCACGGGTCGGCGCGGTCACCATCAGCCGGTGCCAGCCGTACACGAACGGCAGCCGCTCCTTGGTGATCCCGTGCTCGAGCAGCCGAGCCGCCTCGATCTGCTCGGCGAGTGCGATCGGCAGCTCGGCCCCGGCCTCCCTGATGTGCGCGTCCATGTCCCTCGCGTGGGCGAGCCTTCGGCTGACGTCCTTGCTGGCCTTGTGCGGGGGTATCAGCCGCATCCGCAGGCTGGCCTCCACCGGGAACGGCAGCGCGTCGCTGTAGTGCAGCCATGGTTCCGCCTCAGGGAAATACATCACGTCGGGGAACCGGGCGAAGGACAGGAACGCGGCGTACGACTCCCCGGCCGGGTGCTCGAGACGCAGCAGCGTGCGCCCGTTGTGCACCTGGCCCTCCAGCAGCGACTCGACTTCCCCGGCTCCCCACTTGCGGCGCCGCGCCGCCGAGGGCTGCGGCTCGCCCACGCTCCCGGCCAGCGCGTGGCGAAACAGCCAAGCGATCTCGTCCGAGGTGGCGTGGCCGGCGGACAGGGCGCTGGACCCGAGCGCGCGGCCCAGCCGCTCGGCCTGCTCGGTCCACCGGGCGACCTCGCCGGACGGCACCGCCTCGTCGGCCAGGCCCAAAGCCTCCTCGCTGGCCCTGTAGGCGCCGATGAACTGGGCAAACACCCCGCCGGACAGCTGGGCCCGTACGCCGCGCTGGCCGAGCCGGACGCCGAGGTAGACCTCCTTGGTCCAGAAGTCCTTCGCCCACACGTGCTGGTACATCTCGTCCAGGTACTCCGGCCAGCCAGGTCCGCCATCGGACGTGGCGTCCAGGCCCGTGGCCCACTCCGCCGCCGGGTACGAGCGGTGCGCGATCCGCAGGTGCACCTCCGCGTCCGGCATCCGGATCGCGGCCAGCGCCACCGTGATGTTGGTGGCCAGCGCCTCACGGTCCTGCGGCGTGGTGAACTCGTACGACACCGTCGGCAGCCGGTAGTAGGCCCACGCGTGGGTCTCGGTGAGCAGGATCCGGTCGTCGAAATACCGCACCGAAAGGCGGTTCCGGCGGCTGGCCTTGGTCCCCGTCATGACCGGGCCCGCTGCTGCTCGGGCGCGTCGGCGAGCGCGGCGATCAGCACCCCGGCCAGGGCCGTATACGCGCTCAGTGCACCCTGGCCCAGACCGGCCGCTGAGTCGGCGCGATCGGGGGAAGGTACGCGTTCGGGCCCCGGATTTTTGAGGCTGTCATCCCAGGGGACCCGGATAATTGCCCGGCACCGGCCTCTGGCCAGGGCCTCCGCCTGCTCGACGTGCCGCATTGTGTGCCTGCTCACGCCGTTCAGCACGGTGATGGCGCCGTCGGCGAGTTCGGCGTGGCCGTGCGCCTCCAGCCACTCCCGCGTGCTCGCGAACGCGGTGGCGGCGTCCTGGCTGGCCGGCGCGACCATGATGAGCTGGGTGGCGGCGGCCAGTACCCGCGGCACCGCCGCCGCGCCGGGGTCGGTCAGCGTGATCGGGTAGCGCGCGGAGAGCAGCTCGAAGGTCTTGGTGACGTCGTCCTCCGGAGCGTGGGCGGCCGCGGTCTCGCGGGTGACCACCTCGAGCCGGGATGGCGCGGGCGGTCCGGAGCCGGTCAGGGGCGGCACCGCGGTGGCCCGCTCCGCGAGCGACCCGCTGCCGGGGTTCAGGTCGAGCACCGCCACCTGGTCGTCGCGCAGGCTGGCCAGCACTTCCCCGGTCAGCAGCGCGGTCACGGTCTGGCCGGCGCCCACGGTGCAGCCGAGCACCACGACCCGGCGTCCGGCCGGGATCGGGAGCCGGGCGCGGGCGCGGTCTCGCTGCAGCTGATCCGGCCTGCCGGGCCGGTGGCCGCCGGGGACGACGACCACCCGGTCGTGCCATCCGGCGCTGCGGCGCTCGGACGGGTTGCCGAGGGCGCGCTCGACCATCCGGAGCGGGCGCTCACCGGTCTGGTCGCCGGTCACCGTCACCACGGGCCGGGGGCGGGGCGGCGGTGCCGACGGCACCTCGGGCGCTGGCACCGGCG
>JASHOI010000710.1 GCA_030041195.1 Streptosporangiaceae bacterium
GACCGGACGGCGCTGGCCTGGGGCTGCACCACTGGGTGCCGCCCTGGACTGGCCCCGGGGCGGCGGCCGGCCCGGAACCGGCGCAGCCGAAGGCTGTTGGAGACGACGACCAGCGAGCTGCCCGCCATCGCCAGCCCGGCGAACAGCGGGTTGAGATAGCCAAGGGCCGCCAGCGGAATCGCGATGACGTTGTACCCGAAGGCCCAGGTGAGGTTGGCGCGAATGGTGCGCAGCGTGGCCCGGGACAGCAGCACGGCGTCGGCGATGCTGGCCGGGTCGCCGTTGACCAGGGTGAGGTCGGCGGCGCCGATCGCCACGTCCGAACCGGTGCCGATGGCCATGCCCAGGTCGGCCTGGGACAGCGCGGCCGCGTCGTTCACCCCGTCACCGACCATCGCCACCCGCTGCCCGGCCGCCTGGAACTCTCGCACGACGCCGACCTTGCCGTCCGGCCGCACGCCGGAGAAGACGTCAGCGTCCGGAATGCCGAGCTGTCCGGCGACCGCCCGGGCGGTGCGCTCGTTGTCCCCGGTGACCAGGACCGGGCGCACGCCGAGCCGCCGGATCCTGTGCACCGCGTCCCGGCCACCCGGCTTGACGGCGTCGGCGACGGCGAGCACCGCGCGTGCCTCGCCGTCCCAGCCAAGCACGACGGCCGTCCGCCCGGAGTCTTCGACCCGGGCCACGGCATCCCCAAGGTCCGCCGGAACGGCCAGCCCCAGCTCGCCGGCGTAACGCAGGCTGCCGAGCGTGGCCCTGTGCCCGGCCGCGGTGCCCGTGACGCCGGCGCCGGGCAGGCTGGCGAACCCGGTCACGGCGGGCAGGCCGCCCAGACGCGCCACCGCGGCCCGGGCGATGGCCTGGCCGATCGGATGCTCCGAGGCGTCCTCAACCGCCCCCGCGACCATCAGGCATTCCCGCTCGTCCATATCAGGTCCCAGGATGACCTCGTCCAGGCTCATGATCCCGCTGGTGAGCGTGCCCGTCTTGTCAAGCACCACGACGTCGATCCTGCGGGCGGACTCGAGTGCCTGGGTGCCCCTGACCAGGATTCCCAGCTCGGCGCCGCGGCCCACGCCAGCGAGCAGCGCGGTGCTCGTGGCCAGCCCGAGCGCGCACGGGCAGGCCACGACCAGGACCGCGAACGCGGCGCTCCAGGCATCCTGAGACGGCAGGCCGGCGCCGATCCAGAAGCCGAGCGTGACAATCGCCATGCTGATCACACACGGCACGAACACCGCGGCCAGCCGGTCGGCGAGGCGCTGCGCCGCGGTCTTGCTGGTCTGCGCCTGGTTTACCAGGCTGACGAGTTGCGCCAGCATCGTGTCCGCTCCGACCCGGGTCGCGCGCACGACCAGCCGGCCGCTCATGTTGACGGTCGCGCCGGTCACGTGGTCGCCGGCGCCGACCTCGGCCGGCATCGACTCGCCGGTGAGCAGTGACGCGTCAACGGTGGAGTCGCCCTCGACCACGACCCCGTCGGTCCCGATCTTTTCGCCGGGCCGGACGACGAACAGGTCGCCGACCTGCAGCGCATCCGCGCCCATCCGGATCTCGGCCCCGCCGCGCAGCACCGCGACGGTCTTGGCGCCGAGCTGGGCCAGCGTGGTCAGCGCGGAACCCGACCGGTCCTTGGCCCTCGCCTCCAGGTAACGGCCGGTCAGCACCGACACGGTGACCCCGGCGGCCACGTCCAGGTAGAGGGCCTGCTGCCCGGCCGGCGTGAACGTCAGCGGGAACGGCATCCGCATGCCGAGCATCCCGGCGCCGCCGAAGCACAGTGCATAGAGCGACCAGACGAGCGACGCTGTAATGCCGAGGCTCACCAGCGTGTCCATGGTCGCGCTGCCGTGCCGCAGGCTCGACCAGGCCGCCTGGTGCAGCGGCCAGGCGCCCCAGACGGCGACCGGGAGCGCAAGGACCAGGCTGACCCATTGCCAGCCGCGGAACTGCGCCGTAGGGACCATAGCCAGAACGACGACGGCCGCGGCCAGCGGCACACAGGCGGCCAGCCGCAAGCCGAGCATGCGGGCCCGGGAGTCGCTCGCTGGCCCCTCGGCGCTGTTCTGGCCCGGGAGCGCGGCCGTGTAGCCAGCGGCCTCGATCGCGGTCACCAGCTCGGCGACGTCCCGGCCCCCGGTGGCGGTGACGTACGCGCGCTCGGTGGCGTAGTTGACGGTGGCCGCGACACCGTCGAGCAGGTTCAGCCGCTTCTCGATCCTGGCCGCGCACGCGGCGCAGCTCATCCCGCCGACCAGCAGTTCGACCGGGGCATCGGCCGCGGTTGACGTGTCCGTCATCGCGGCTCCTTTCGCCTTGACGGCGATGCGGAACTGGCCGGAGAGGGCCGGCTGCCGCCCGACCCCGGGCTGGTCGAGAACATGTTCATCCCGGGCATGCCAGGACCGGTGTGCACCGAAGTCCCGCCGCTCCGGCTGTAGGTCGTGGTGACCGGCCCGAACGAGGCCCCGGCAGCCCGTGCCGCGAGGAAGATTGCGACAAGCAGGAGCCCGAACGCACACAGCTTCACTGGCGGGCTCACCGCGGCTCCTCAGTATCTTGCTGACACGGCCGCCGATTCACGCGACGCCAACATAGTACGCTCGCCGCATTGCCGTTCACGCGGCTACACCCCCTCGGGGTACGAGCTGATACCCCCGCGGGTTTAATGAAATACAGAGAGGCTTCTTCCGACAGCCCAATAGGATATCAGCAACATTAAAGCGCGCGACAGAATAGCAATGCTGTTTGTTCGGGCGGCGGGCATGAGCGAGAGCGTCGCCACCAGCGGCGGGATGATCTGGCGCGGGAGAGCCGCCCTGGCCGGCGAGCGTGGGGAGCACCCGGCCAGCGCGGGCGCCTGCGGCTGGCGCTGGCCGGCATTTGGCTGCTCGATGCCGTGCTGCAATACCAGTCTTTCATGTTCTCTAAAGCATTCGCGCAGATGCTCGGGAGCACAGCTTCAGGAAATCCGGCCATCATTGCCTGCCCGATCATGTGGCCGGCCCGCCATCCAGCCGCCGATCAGGCCGGGCCCGGAATAGCTCGGCGAGCCTACCGTGCCATCTCGTAGCCGGCCGCGTCGACCGCGGCCCGCAGCGCGGCCTCGTCCGGCACCGGCTCCGCGATGATCTTCACCTCGCCCGAGGCGAGGTCGACGTCGACGTCGGTGACGCCCGGCAGGCCGCTGATCTCGCTCCGCACCGCGGAGACGCAGTGCTCGCAGCTCATACCGCTTACTTTTATGACAACAGGGACCACGTCACGATCTTACCGGCGCGCGATGCCGGGGCCGCCGGAATCCGGCGGTCACCGGCGAAGCTCAGGCCGCGGCAGCCCGTGAGCCAGACCGGCGGCCGGCAGGCCAGATGGCGGCGGACGGCCCGTTCAGTCAGGTCTGCCGCAGATCGGTCCGGCTGATATCCAGAACCTCCGGGCGCGCCCGGCCGTAGCCCAGGCCGACCAGGCCGGCCGCCGCCAGCATCGCGCCGGCCAGCAGGTAGGCGGCTGCGACCCCGAGCGCGCCGGCCACCGCGCCGAAGACGACCGCGCCCGCGCCCTCGAGCACGATCAGGCTCCCGATCATCGTGCTGGTCACGTGGGCCATGCGCTCGGGCGGGATGACGTGAATGAAGGTCGTCTGCGCCGCCACGACCCAGCCGAAGCCGAGGCCGATGACGAAGTTCCCCGGGACGACGATCACCGGGTCCACGTGCAGCCCGGCGGCGGTCGCCATGAACGCGACCCCGCACGCCGTGATGTACCAGAACTCACCGCGAACCCGCTCGCTCAGCCGCGTCTTCCCCACCACCGTGGCCGCGATGGCCTGGCCGGCCGCCATCGCCGCCAGGGCCACGGGCACCCAGGCGCGGTCGGTTGTGCTGAGCGTCGTGGCCAGGCTCTGCGGTACGGCGCCCAGGCTCAGCCCGATCCACGCGACCGGGACGAGGGCCGCGAGCGTTCGGTCACCGAAGATCGTCCGGATTCCCGTCGTCATCGAGGCACGATCGCGGGCCCGCTCCCGGCCCGGCAGCCTGAGCCCGGCGAGCAGCACCGCGGCGACGACGAAGGTGCCGGCGTCGGCCGCGAGGGCCGGCACAACGCCGATGGCGATCGCCACCGCCGACCCGGCAACGTAGCCGAGGACCTCGGATGCCTGATTGGACACGGTCACCAGCGCGACCAGACGTCCCCGGATGTCTCGCGGCACGCCGTCGGCGATCGCTCCGGTCCGGACCGAGTTGAACGCCGTCCTGATCCCGCCGATCAGGCCGGCCGCGACGAGCACCGCCCAGAGCCCGGAAGCGATGATCGGCAGCGACACCGCGGCGGCGCCGACCAGGCTCAGCACGATCAGGCCGGCGCGCCGCGGTATCCGGTCCAGCCAGGGCCCGATGGTCGCCGAAACGGCGAACGCGGGCACGGCCTGGATGCCGAAAACGGCAGCGGCACCGAGCGCGTGACCGCCGGAGCGGTCGTAGCCGGCCAGCAGCAGCGCGCCGAGGCCGACGAAGTCGCCGAGGTAGGAGATTGTCGCCGAGATCCAGAGCCGCCATGCCACCGGATCGGTGAATACAGCCTGATATCGGAGGGTTCCGTCAGAGCCCACCTACGCACCTTTGCGGTCATGCCGGAACCCTCGTAACACCGGCGACTAATCGAATTTTTACGGACAGCAAGGGTACTTGCGGTACACCGCCTTGCCAACTCAGTGGAGCCGCATGGTGACGGAAAGCTCAGAACCCCCTCGTCGGGCGCCGCCACTGCGCGCGCCAAACGCGCCGCACCGGCAGGGTACCCGATGCCTCCCCGGCGAGAGCGGCGTCGCGTGGACCAGCGCATGCTCCGTTCACGCAGCGGCAACGGGACTTGACGCCAGCCCCGGCAGCGTCAAGTCCCGTTGCGGAATGCCGCGCGCCGCTGACCGGCGCCCGGCGCGGTCAGGATGCGAGTACGGCCTCGATCTCGAGCTGGATCGTGACCTTGTCGGAGACGACCACGCCGCCGCCCTCGCCCAGGCCGAAGTTCACGCCGAAGTCGCTCCGGTTGATCTCGCCGGTGGCGGTGAACCCGGCCCTGGTGCCGCCATACGGGTCGGCGCCGAAGCCGTTGATCTCCAGCTTCAGCGGCACGTTCCTGGTCACGCCCTTGAGCGTGAGCTCGCCGTCGAGCACGTAATCGCCGTCGGCGGCCCGGACGCCGGTCGAGCGGTACGTCATCTTCTGGTGCTTCTCGACCTCGAAGAAGTCGACCGACCGGATGTGCGCGTCGCGCTGCTCATTGCCGGTGTTGATCGATGCCAGCTCGATCTCGGCGGTCACCGAGGAGCCGAGCGGGTCCGCGCCGGTGACGACCTCGCCGGAGAACGTGTCGAACTTGCCGCGGACCTTGCTGACCATCATGTGCCGGACCGAGAAGCCAATCTCGGAGTGCACTGGGTCGATGGTCCATGTTCCGGCGACGTAGCCCGGAATGCTGGTCGCCGTGGTCGGGACGGTCATTGGTCACTCCCGTGCTAGTTGGTTGAATGTTCAATGACTACCACCCCCGGCCTCGGTTGTCAAACGTTCAACCAATCCGGCGGTATGCTGATAACATGCGCAGTCAAGAGCCACGGTGGCTAACCGCGGACGAGCAGCTTGCCTGGCGGACGTTCCTGACCGCCTGCCAGACGGTGTTCGCCGCCGTCGAGGGCCAGCTGCTGCGCGATTCGGACATCCCGCACGGCTACTACGAGATCCTGGTCCGGCTGTCCGAGACGCCGGGCCGGGCGCTGCGGATGACCCAGCTCGCCGAGGCGTCCACGTCCAGTAAGAGCCGGCTGTCACACGCGGTCGCGCGGCTGGAGGAACGGGGCTGGGTCAAGCGCACCGATTGCGCCACGGACCGGCGCGGCCAGGTCGCGCAGCTCACCGACGAGGGCTTCGCCGCGCTGGCCGCGGCAGCCCCGGGCCACGCGGAACAGGTCAGGCGGTCCCTGATCGACCGGCTCACCCCCGAGCAGGTCGGGCAGCTGCGCGAGATCAGCGCCGCGATCCTCGCGGGCGCCGAGCCGCTGCCCGAGGGCA
>JASHOI010000711.1 GCA_030041195.1 Streptosporangiaceae bacterium
GGCAGCGACGGGCCCATCGACTCCCACCAGGACAGGAAGTTGGGCTGCCAGGCTTCCAGGGCCCTTTGCAGCCGCCTGTCGTCGCGCAGGTCGACGTTGTTCGGGATCTTCTCGGCGTAGTCGGGGGTGGTCGTCATCGCTCAGACTCGCTTCCGGTCAAACTGGGCCCGCTGCCCGGTGCCGAACCGGCGCAGCGCGCCGTCCGGCCCGGACGCGTTGGGCCGGTTGAAGATCCAGTTCTGCCAGGCGGTCAGCCGGCCGAAGATCTTTGTCTCCATCGTCTCCGGGCCCGCGAACCGGTAGTTCGCCTCGAGCCCGGACAGCGCGTCAGGGCTGAAGCTGGCGCGTTCCTCCACCGCGATCCGGACCTCGTCGTCCCAGTCGATGTCGTCGGGCGCGAACGTGACCAGGCCGAGCTCCTCGGCCTGGTCGGCCTGCAGCGGCTGGCCCACCAGGCCAGTTGCGGTCATCAATGCCGCTTCGTCGCCCAGGAACCGCGTCTGCAGCCGGGTCAGCCCGTTGCCCATCGGCAGCGGGCCCAGGTTCATCCCGTCCAGAGTGACCGTCGCAGGCCCGGCGTCCGGGTCGTCGTCCTCAAAGACCCCGAGCAGCATGTAGCACCGGTCGGCGGCGAGCGCCAGCTCGAGCAGCGATCCGGCGAAGCAGCTGCCGGGCTCGATCAGCGCGATCAGGCTCCGGCTGGTCACGTCCAGGCGCTTCAGCGTGCGCTTGAGATAGTGCACGATCTCGTTGACCAGCCAGTCACCGGAGCTGTCCAGCAGCAGCCGGTCGTAGGCCAGCACCCGGCCCGGGTCCCCGGCGGTCTTCAGCACCCAGGTGCCCAGCTCGGGCTCGTTCGTGCGCAGGTCAAGGATCAGGTCGTCGAGCTCACGGGTTACCGCCAACGGCCAGAACGCGACGCCTGCCGCGGCGATCGCGTCAGCGTCCGGCGGGTCGTGCTCCGGGCCCGCGACGGTGATCGTCGCCGTGCCGGCCTGCCGGTCCAGCGCCGCGGTCACGTGCTCGTAGCCGATGTGGTCGTCATCGCGCCGCTTGGCCAGCGGGGTCAGCGTGATGCCGGTGGCAGCCTCGGGGCGGGCAGAACGACCAGCAAACTCTGCCGCGCGCTCCGCGACGGCCTGGTCCCATTGCTGCCGCGGCACCGCCTCGTCCACCAGCCGCCAGGCCGTGGCCCTGGCGCCGCCGACGCCCTCGGCCCTGGTGGCGAAGTAATCGGCCAGGTCGCGGCGGACCCGGCGCTTGTCGGTCACCCGGGTCAGCCCGCCGGTGCCGGGCAGCACGCCCAGCAGCGGCAGTTCCGGCAGCGACACCACCGACGAGCGGTCGTCGATGAGCATGATGTGCTCGCACGCCAGCGCGAGCTCGTAGCCGCCGCCGGACGCGGTGCCGTTCAGCGCCGCCAGGTACGTCTGGCCGGAGTTCGCCGACGCGTCCTCGATCCCGTTGCGGGTCTCGTTGGTGAACTTGCAGAAGTTCACCTTCCACGCGTGCGGCGAGGCCGCGAGCATCCTGATGTTCGCGCCCGCGCAGAAAATCTTGTCCTTCGCGCTGGTCAGCACCACCGTGCGCACCTCGGGGTGCTCGAACCGGAGCCGCTGCACCGCGTCGTACAGCTCGATGTCCACGCCCAGGTCATACGAGTTGAGCTTCAGCTCGTAGCCGTCCCGCAGCCCCGCGTGCTCGTCGACGTCCATGGCCAGCGTGGCCACCGGGCCGTCGAAGGCGAGCCGCCAGTGCCGGTAGCTGCCCGGTTCCACCTGGAAGCTGACCCGCCCCGGGGCGTCCCGTTCAAGGATCTCATCCACAGCCATCTCTTACATGTTCTACTTATCCATTGCTAAGAGTCAAGTCACTGTAGAATATTAGTCGTCATGCCGACCGAGCGACCGTCTGCCCTCGTCCGCCGGCACGCCGCGGGCGCGCCGAGCGCTCGTGGGCTGCTGTTCACGCTGCTCGGCGAGTTCGTGCTGCCCGGCGGCGGTGCCGCGTGGACGTCCGCGGTGATCGCCGCGTTCGCGCGGCTCGGCGTCGCCGAGAAGGCGACCAGGCAGGCGCTGATGCGCACCGCGGCCGACGGCTGGCTCAGCGCCGAGAAGGCCGGCCGGCTGACCCGGTGGCATCTCACCCCCGCGGGGCGGCGGCTGCTCACCGAGGGCGCCGAGCGCATTTACTCGTTCACGTCCGCCGCCGGGGTCTGGGACCGGCGCTGGCTGCTGGTTGCGGCCCGGATCCCGGACGGCGACCGCAGCACCCGGCACGCCGTGCGCACCCGGCTGAGCTGGGCGGGCCTGGGCTGGCTGGGGCCCGGCCTGTGGATCAGCGCCCATCCGGAGCGTGAGGCCGAGGTGGCGCGGGTGCTCAGCGAGGCGGGCATCGCCGGCGACGCGCACCTGTTCATCGCCACCCGGTCCGGGCTGGACGGGGCGGTCGGCATGGTGCGCGCCGCGTGGGATCTGGACGCGATCGAACGGCAGTATGAGCGGTTCATCGCCGAGTTCAGCGGCGCCGAGCCCGATGACGTGCTGGCCAGGCAGGTCGAGCTGGTGCACGCCTGGCGCCGGTTCCCGGCCATCGACCCGGCGCTGCCCCGTGAGCTGCTGCCGGCCCGCTGGCGCGGGCTGGAGGCCGCCCGGCTGTTCGCGGACCTGCGCGAGCGCTGGTCCGCGGCCGCGCAGGCCGAGTGGAAGCGGCTGAACGACCAGCCGTCAGGACCGGCGCCCGCCGCCCCCTAGTGCGCCGGCCGCCCGGGCGCGGCAACCCGCTCGTTTTTGGTGTGGTGGGGCCCACGCTGTTGCTGGAGGAACAGCGGGGGACCCATGACCCCGAACGGGCGCGGTCAGGCGATCATGCGCGCGCCGGGGCCGGGAACCGGGGTGATCTCCCGCGCCGATTCCACGAGATGCCCTTCGTCGCAGCGCAACTCGAGGTGCACCGGTGCTCCGCAGTCGCGGTGCCGTAGCTCGACCATCGGCCCTTCCGGGGACACCGCGTGCTTGTTCCCCCATTCGAGCAAGGCCACGATCAGGGGAAACAGCTCCAGGCCCTTCTCGGTCAGCCGGTACTCGCTGCGCGAGCGCTGGCCGGGTTCCCGGTACGGCACCTTGCGCAGCAGTCCCTCCGCCACCAGGCGGGCCAGCCGGTCGCTGAGCACCTGCCGCGGCGCGCGGGTGCGGCGGCGCATGTCATCGAACCGGCGAACGCCGTTGAACGCCTCCCTGAGCACGAGGAACGTCCACTTCTCGCCCACGATCGCCAGGGCGGCGCCGATTGTGCAGTTGTCGGTGTCGTAGTCAAGCACCCAGGGACGGCTCATCATCACATGCTAAGTCTGGTTGACAGACTTAGCAATCGCGGTGCAAGCTGGGTCTGTGACTCGAACTCAGTTGGAAGAGCTGGACCGGCCGGTGACCGCGCGCCCCGGCGGCGCCGTCGGCTACCGCGGCGCGTCCGCAGCGGACTGCGCGGCGATCGCGTCATTCATCACCGGGCTCTCGGCCCGCAGCCGGTTTCTGCGGTTCTTCAGCCCCGTGTCGCCGCCGAGCTCGGCGGTGCTGCGCGGGCTGTGCGGCGGCGGCCGCACCACCGACGCGCTCGTCGCCACGGATGGCCGCGTGATCGTGGGTCACGCGATGGCCGCGGACAGCCTCAGTCCCGAGGGCTGCCTGGTCAGCGACATCGGCGTGGTGGTGGCCGATCGCTGGCAGCACCGGGGCATCGGCTCGCAGATGCTGGACCGGCTGGTCGCGCGGGCGACGGCGCGGGGCGTGACGGTGCTGGTCATGGACGTGCTGCCGGAGAACAAGCAGATGCTGGCGATGATCTCCCGCCGGTGGCCCGGTGCGGGTTACCGGTTTGGCGGGGACTCGGTGAACGTGCGGGTGTACCTGCCGGGGCCGGCCGGAGCGAGAGGAGCCTGCGGTGGCGCAACCGTCATGGCCGCGTGACGCCGGGCCCGGTGCCATGCCGCAGCAGGCAGACGGAACACCGAACGGCGCCCTGCCGGGGGAACCCCAGCCCGATCCGTCGCGGCAGCGCAGCTACTCGTGGCAAGATCCAGCCCGGTCGGCGGCTGCCGCGCGGACCATGGCGGGCATCGACTTCTTCCGGGCGCTCGCCGGCGGCACGTTCCCGGTCCCGCCGATCGCTGCCACGCTCGGCTTCACGCTGGTTCTCGCGGACCCGGGGCGGGTGATCTTCGAGTTCACGCCGGCCGAGTTCCATTACAACCCGATCGGCTCGGTGCACGGCGGCGTGTACGCCACCATGTGCGATTCGGCGTGCGGCTGCGCGGTGCACAGCATGCTGCCCGCCGGGGCTTACTACACGTCGCAGGACCTGACGGTCAAGTTCCTGCGCGCGGTCACCGTGTCCTCCGGCCCGCTGCGGTGCGAGGGCACCGTCATCCATCTCGGGTCCCGCACCGCGCTGGCCGAGGCCCGGCTCAGCGATGCCGAGGGCAAGCTGTACGCCCACGCGACCAGCAGCTGCCTGATCTTCCGGCCGTGACGGCGGTGGCAGCCTGGTTCAGCCGTCGTACAGGGCGTCGATCGCGTCGGCGTACTTGGCGTGCACCACCCGGCGCTTCAGCTTCAGCGTCGGCGTCAGCTCCTCGCTTTCCGCGGTCCACTCCACCGGCAGCAGGCGCCACTTCTTGACCTGCTGCACCCGGGCCAGGTGCTGGTTCGCGTCGGCCACCGCCTCGCCCACCGCCTCGATCACCGCTGGCTCCTCGGCAAGCTCGGCGAGCGAGGACGCCTCGATGCCATGAGCCCTGGCCCACGCGGGCGCCACGTCGCCGTCCAGCGTCAGCAGCGCCACCACGTACGGCCGTGCGTCCCCGAAGCTGAGCGCCTGGCCGATCAGCGGATGGGCAACCAGCAGGTTCTCGATCGCGGCCGGAGAGATGTTCTCCCCGCCCGAGGTGATGATCAGCTCCTTCTTGCGGTCCACGACCGACAGGAACCCGTCCGGGTCAAGCGACCCGATGTCGCCGGTGTGCAGCCAGCCGTCGGCGTCGATCAGCTCGGCCGTCCGCTCGGGCAGGTTCAGGTACCCGGGGGTGTTCAGCGGCCCCCGGGTCAGGATCTCGCCGTCGTCGGCGATCCATACCTCGACCCCGGGCACCGGCCGCCCCACCGTCCCCAGCCGGAACGCGTCCGGGGTGTTGGTCGTGAACGCACCGGTGGTTTCGGTCATGCCGTAGACATCGAGGATCTTCATGCCGAGCCCGGCGAAGAACTCGGCCACGTCCGGCGGGAGCGGGGCGGCCGCGCTGACCGCCATCGTCGCCTCGCCGAGGCCGAGCAGGGACCGGATCGGCCGCAGCACGCTCTCGTCGGCCCGGCCGAACTCCTCGGCCAGGTCGTCGGGGGTGGTGTTGCCGAACTCGCAGCTCTTCACGTATTTGCGGCCGGCCGCCATCGCGTCGTCGACCGCGGCGCGCCTCGCCGGATCCTGCTCGGCGGCCAGCAGCGCCTGGATGCCCGCCTGGATCTTCTCCCAGACCCTCGGCACGCCGAAGAATGCGGTCGGCTTCACCGCGCCCAGCGTCGCGAGCAGGTCGGTGGTTGCGTTATGGCAGAAATAGACGTGCCAGGCGTCGAGTATGGGCAGGTAGATGGTGAACATCCGCTCGGCGATGTGCGCCAGTGGCAGGTACGACACCCAGCGGGTGCGCGGCTGGATGAAGCCGGTGACGTCGCCGGTCGCCACCTCGTAGAGCACGCTGCGGTGGGTGATGATGACACCCTTCGGGTTCCCTGTGGTGCCCGAGGTGTAGAGCACGGTCGCTGGGTCGTCAGGATCGATTCCCGCCACCCGTTCGGCGACCGCTTCGGGCGCTGCGGCGAGCCGGTCCCGGCCACGCGCCAGGAGGGCCGCCCAGGTCAGATACTGATCGCCGGCCGGGCACGCGGCCGGGTCCCTGACGATCACCTTCTGCAGGCCCGGCAGGTCGCCCAGCACCGGCTGCCAGCGGGCCAGTTCGGCCGCTCCATCGAGCACCGCGATCCTGGCCTCGCAGTCGGCCGCCACGTAGCGGACCTGGTCGGCGGCCAGCGTGGCGTAGAAGGTGACCGGCACTCCCCCGGCGTGCATCACCCCGAGGTCGGCCAGAACGTGCTCGACCCGGTTCGGCAGCATCAGCGCCACCCGCTCCCCGGCCTGCAGCCCGAGGTCGATCAGCCCGGCGGCCAGTTCGAGTGCCTGCTGCCGGGTCTGCGCCCAGGTGATCGTCTGCCATTCCCCGCCGTCGTCGCGGTCGGAGTACGCGGCCTCGCCGCCCCAGCGTTCCACCGTGGCCGCCAGCCGGCCGGCCACGGTCGCGCCCGCGTCGCCCCACGCCACCTGCTCTATCTCCGCCCGCTGGCGCATGATCTCTGCCGTCACGCCCTACCTCCTAGCCGGGGGACCCTGCCCCACGGGAAACCTGCTCGTACGCATGCCACCACGCCCGCTGCCCGGGCCGCAAGACGGGCCGTGATCATGGCCGTGCGGAAGCGGCCGCGTCCTGATCGTCCGCCGAAAAGGTGCCGGCACTCCGCCTCCGAGATGCCAGTCAGACCATCGCCGTACCCTGACTTGCTCTTTACCCTTGTGCGGCACCCCCGCAGGTATCGTGACGGCGTCGCGTTGGTCGACAGCTGCACCGGGCCGGCAGCCATATTGGAAGGGACGCCCGATGGCACTTGCCAGGCCCGGGCTGAAGCGGGTCAGCGACACGAAACCGCAGTCGTCACAGCGCGCCTGGGCGCTGCCGGTTGCCGCGGTCGTGTGCGCGCTCGCGGTGGCCGCCTACCTGGCGGACATGATCCTGCACCCGCCGGGCAAGATGCTGGACTGGTACGACCTCAAGGTCTACAACGACGCGGGCCTCATCGCCAGAACCTCGCCGGACCGGCTCTACAAGTGGCAGCTGCATCCCGGGATCAAATTCACCTACACCCCCTTCGCCGCGGTTGTCTTCGCCGCGGGCTCGCTGCTGTCCTGGGCGGTGCTGAAGTGGATGATGACGGTGGCCAGCCTGGCAGCGCTGGCCGGGACCGTGTGGCTGACATTTGGCGCGCTCGGCTGGCGCGGCCGGAGCCGGGTGGCCGCCGCGCTCGGGCTGACCGCGGCGGGCCTGTGGACCGAGCCCGTGCAGCGCGGCCTGCACCTGGGGCAGATCGAGTTGCTGCTGATGGTGCTGATCGTCTGGGACATCTGCCAGCCAGACCACCGGCGGTGGAAGGGCGTCGGCGTCGGCGTGGCCGCCGGGATCAAGCTCGTGCCGCTGATCTTCATCCCGTACCTGCTGCTGGCCGGGAAGCTGCGGCAGGCAGCAATGGTGACGGCCTCGTTCCTCGTCACCGCGGTGATCGGCTTCATCTTCCTCCCGCACGCGTCCGCCAAGTTCTGGCTGACCGGTTACTTCTTCCGCCCGGGAAACGTCGGCGACGTGGGCTCGCTGCTGAACCAGTCGCTGCTCGCCCTGATCGTCAGGGCGGCCGGGGGCGTGCGGGCCGGGACGCCGATCTGGCTGACGCTCGGCGCAGTGATCGTGGTGCTGGGCTGCACCGCGGCCGCGGTGCTCGACCGCGGCGGCAGGCCGGTGGCGGGCTGGCTGACCTGCGCGCTGACCGGCCTGCTCTTCTCGCCGATCAGCTGGGATCACCACTGGGTCTGGATCGTGCCCGCGATGGCGCTGTTCACCGATGCGGCGCTGCGCGCGAGGGGTGGCGCCCGGCGGGCCTGGTGGGCGCTTGACGCCGTGGTCTTCGGGCTGTTCGCCGCGTGGCCCCATTACTACACCGGCCCGGTGGCGTTCGTACCGCAGGGCCTGCTGGGGTTCTTCATCGGCCCGCATCCGCAGCACATGAAGTACTACCTGAAGGGCGCGCAGGTGATCGGCTGGAACCTGTTCGTGCTCGTCGGACTCGCGCTTCTCGCGCTGGCCGTGATCACGGCGGTGCGCATCTGGCTCGCCGCGCCGGGCGGGCCCCGCGGCACCATCGCCCGCCTCGGCCGCATGCCTTCTTTGTGAGCCCTTTGCCGTTCGGTTGCCCTATCCTGGGGCGCCTGGCATGGCGTGCGGGCCGCCGCGGGCAGGCAGCCGCGGCCAGCCCCCCGTGCCGAGCCGCCAGGTCGGCGGCCGTTGGATGGCCCGGAAAGGATGCCGGTGGCATCGCCAGAATCGAGTCTGCAGCACGCTGTTCCAGTCGGGGCAGATCCCGCACGCGGGGCACATCCCGCACGCGGGCAGCCCGGCCGGCTGGCTCTGGCCTGCGCGGCAGCGGCGTTCGCGCTCGCGCTTGCCGCGTACCTGGCGGACGTGGCGGCTCACCCGCTCGCCCTCACGCTGGACTGGTTTGATCTCAACATCTACAACCACGCGGGCCTGATCACCCGGCACGCCCCGGCGACGCTGTACACCTGGCACTTCCTGCCAGGCGTGCAGTACCTGTACACGCCGTTCGCGGCCCTGGGGTTCGCGGCGGGCTCGCTGCTGCCCTGGGCGGTGCTGAAGTGGCTGATGACCGCCGCCAGCCTGGCCGCCGTTCCGGCGACGGTCTGGGTGACGTTCGGCCAGCTTCGCTGGCGCGGCCGGGATCGCGCCGCGGCCACGCTCGCGGTCTCCGCCACGGCGATGTGGGCCGAACCCGTGCTGCGCTCGGTCCAGGTCGGCCAGATCGAGCTTTTGCTGATGGTGCTGATCGCCTGGGACCTCTGCCAGCCGGACCACCGGCGGTGGAAGGGCGCCGGCATCGGCGTGGCCGCCGGGATCAAGCTGGTGCCGCTGATCTTCATTCCCTACCTGGTGCTGGCCGGGAAGCTGCGGCAGGCGGCGGTCGCCACCGGCGTGTTCGCCGCCACCGTGGTGATCGGCTTCATCACCCTGCCGCATGAGTCGGCGACCTGGTGGCTGACTGGGTACTTCCTGCACGCGGGGGACTTCTCGAGCACCAGCCAGGGATCCCTGCTGAACCAGTCGCTGCTGGCCCTGGTGACCAGGACGCCCGCCGGGGCTGGATCGGTGACCGGCGTCTGGATTGTCCTGTCCGCCGTCGCCGGGTGCCTGGGCCTGCTCGCCGCCGCGGCGCTGGCGCGTACCGGGCGGCCGACAGCGGGCTGGGTGACCTGCGCGGTAACCGGGGTGCTGATCTCGCCGATCAGCTGGGACAACCACTGGATATGGATCGTGCCGCTGCTCGCGGTCCTGGCCGACGCGGGCTTCCGGGCCCGCCGGGCCGCCCGGTGCGGGTACTGGGCGTTCGGCGCGGCGCTGGCGGCGGTCTTCGCCGACTGGCCGGCCCACTGGACCGGCCGGCTGGCGTTCGTGCCGCACGGCCTGGTCGGCTTCGACGTCCGCAGGCACCCGAAGAGCGAGATCTTCCACCTGCACGGCATCCAGCTGGTCGGCTGGAACCTGTTCGTGCTCGGTGGCCTGGCGATGTTCGCGTTGATGGTGAGCCGGGCCTGGCTGGCCTGGCGGAACCGCCGCGCGCCTGCCGCTACCTGATCCGCCGCCCCATCTCCTCGGTGCCGTAGCCGCCCAGGGCCTGCACGGCCGCCCGGAACCGCCCGGACTCCAGCAGCGTCCACAGCGGGGCGAGGCGCGGGCTGTCCGCGTCCCGCGCGCCGACGACCAGGTCGTACGGCTCGCGCGTGACCGGCAGGAAGTCGAGGCCGAACGCCCGCGCGGCCGCCGTGATGCCCAGGCCGGCGTCGCCGCGCCCGGCCGCCACCGCCGCGGCCACGGCCAGGTGGGTGGGCTCCTCGCGGAGGTAGCCGTCGATCGCGTCGGGGCTGATGCCGCGCTGCCGCAGCTCATGGTCGAGCAGCACCCGGGTGCCCGCGCCGCGCTGCCGGTTGACGTAGCGCACGCCGGGCCGGGTCAGGTCGTCGATGCCCTTCAGGCCCAGCGGGTTGCCGGCGGCCACCATCAGCCCCTGATCGCGGTGCACCAGGCGCACCACGGACACGTCCTGGCCGGCCAGGATGCGGTCGAGGTAGGGCAGCGTGTACTCGCCGGTCGCCGGGTCCAGCAGGTGCGACCCGGCGATGTGGCACAGCCCGTCGCGCAGCGCCACCAGGCCGCCGAGGGAGCCGACGTTCGACGACGCCAGGGTGACCCGGGGATCGTCGGCGCGCAGCGCCGACGCGGCAAGGTCCAGGACGAGGTCATGCGAGCCGATGGCGACGATCGTGCCGGAGATCTCATCGAGGCCGCGCAGCAGCTCAACGTCGACCTCCTCGCCGGGGTGGTGCCCCTCCAGGCCGGCCGGCACGACCAGCAGGCCGTCGGCCCGGACCAGCGAGGTGAGCACGCCGGCACCGCGGGGCAGCGGGGTGGCGACCATGGCTCCGCCCACCATGCCCAGGCGCACCCGGACCCAGTCATCCATGCCGAGCGGAGAGGCCAGCTTGCGCGCCAGCCGCGCCCGGGCCAGCGGGCGGCGGCGCGGCACGGATCCCTCCAGCTCCGCCAGCAGCGGCCCGGCGAAGATGTCAAAGGTCAGCGAGGCGGATACCGGGTAGCCGGGTGCGCCGAGCACGGGCGTCCCGTCGACGACGCCGAGCACGACCGGGTGGCCGGGCCGCACCGCGACGCCGTGCACGGCCAGCGTGCCGAGCTGTGCCACGATCGAGGCCGTATAGTCATCACGGCCCGCGCTCGAGCCCGCGACGATGATCAGCAGGTCGCAGCCGGCCACCGCGGCGCGGACCGCGCGGGCCAGGCCGACCGGGTCGTCGGGCTCGATCGGCAGGCAGCGGGCCTCGCAGCCGGCCTCGCGGGCCTGGGTGGCGAGCATCAGCGAGTTCGTGTCCAGGATCTCGCCCGGGCCCGTCGGCGTGCCGATCGGGCGCACCTCGTCGCCGGTGGGCAGGACGGTGACGACCGGGGCACGCCGCACGCTGAGGTGGGTGGCCCCGGCGGCAGCGGCGGCGGCCAGGTCGACGCCCCGGAGCCGGTGGCCCTCGGGCAGCAGCAGCTCGGCGGCGGAAACGTCCTCGCCGATCGACCGCACGTGCTGGTACGGCGGGACGGCGGCGCGCAGCTCGGCCACGCGGCCGGAAAAGTGCACGTGCTCGCGCATGACCACCGCGTCGCGTCCGTCGGGCATCGGGTCGCCGGTGTCCACGACCTCGTAGCCGCGCGGTTCCAGGTAGACGGGGGTGGTCTCGCTGGCGCCGAGGGTGTCGGCGGCGCGCACCGCGATCCCGTCCATGCCGGCGGCGTCGAACGGCGGCGAGGAGCGGGTGGCCCACACCGGCTCGGCGGTGACCCGGCCGGCGGCGTCCTGAACCCGGACCCGGATCGCCGGGAGCCGGGCCGGGCAGCCCGCCGCCGCGCGTGCGCCGCGCCAAGCGTCCAGGGCGCGGGCGGCGGGAACGTCGCGGACAAATGGGCTGTCGCTCATGACCGCGATCAACGGTACAGGGTGACCTCCACCTCGGTGCCAGCGTCGAGCCCGGTCGCGTCCTCGGGCACGATCAGGTATCCGTCGGCCGCGGTGAGGACCGACAGCAGCGCCGACATCCCGAACACCGGGCTCGCGCAGCCATCGGAGACCCGGACCTGGACCACGTCGAGCCGGCCGGTCGCGGAAGCCAGGTCGCGGTCGAGCCGCGCCCGCACGGTCGGCTCGGCCGGCGGCGCGGTGCACCCCCCGACCAGCCGCACCAGCGGCATCCCGATCAGCCGGAAGACCACCAGAGCCGACCGGGGATTGCCGGGCAGCCCGATGACCGGCACGCCGGCGCACTCGGCGAGCAGTGTGGGCTTCCCCGGCTTGATGGCCAGGCCGTGGCACCAGATGCCCGGCTCGCCCAGCCGGCCCACGGCGGCGGCGGTCTCGTCCCGCGCTCCGACCGACGAGCCGGCCGAGACCACGACGAGGTCGCTGCCGTCGAGCGCCGGCCGCAGGGCCGCCTCCAGCAGGCCGGGGTCGTCGGCGACGATGCCGCCGGAGGCCGGATCGCCGCCCGCGTCGGAGACCAGCGCGGCGAGCGCTACCGCGGTCGCGTCCCGCACCTGCCCGGGCAGCAGCGCCGCGGTATCCGGCGGCACCACCTCGTCGCCGGTCGAGAAGATCGTGACCACCGGGCGGGCGTGCACGGTCACGCTCGTGACACCGGCCGCCGCGAGCATGCCCAGGTCCTGCGCCCGCAGCGGGCGGCCAGCCGGCACGATCGCGGCCCCGGGCGAGGCGTCCTCGTCGGCCCGGACGACACCGTCGCCCGGGGCCACCGGCCGGACCACCTCGATGGTTCCGGACATCGCCTCGGCGGTGTACTCGAGCATCACCACCGCGTCGGCGCCGGGAGGCAGCATGCCGCCGGTCGGCATGGCGACCGCGGTCCCCGGGCCGACCGCCACGTCGGGGGTGGCGCCCATCCGGACCGCGCCGGCCACGTCCAGGTAGCCCGGCAAACCGTCGGAGACACCGTAGGTGTCGGCCGCCCGCACCGCGTAACCGTCAACGGTGGAGCGCGCGAAGCCCGGCAGCGGGTGCGCGGCGGTGACCGGCGCCGCCGGGATCCGGTGCAGGGCGTCGGTGATCGGTATGGTCTCGGCCGGAGTGCGCCGCCCGGGCCGGAACCCGGCCAGCGCCTCGGCCACGGTCCGGGTGGCGAAGAACTCCCGGCCCCTGGGCGTGGGCGTCATGGGCTCTGCTGCTCGTCTCCAAGCTTGAGCACGCTCACCACCGGCCCGAGGGCGACCTGGCCGAGCCCGCAGATGGAGGTCTTGCGCAGGGTCTCTTCCAGCTCGCCGATGCGCCCGTCCACGTCGGCCACGCTGCCGCCGTCCGCCAGCAGGTCACCGAGGATCCGGTGCGCCTTGGCCGATCCGACCCGGCACGGGACGCACTTGCCGCACGACTCGTTCCTGAAGAAGCGCAGCACGTTCGTGGCCGCCGCGAGCAGGTCGGTGCCCTCGGCCATCACGACCAGCGCGCCCGAGCCCAGCATCGATCCGGCCGCGGCCAGCGTGTCGAAGTTCAATGGCACGTCGAGCTGGCCGGGCCCTAGGAAGTTCGACGAGGCGCCGCCCGGCTGGATCGCGCCAACCGCCCGCCCGCCGCTGACGCCGCCCGCGATCTCGAGCAACTGGCGCGCTGTCGTGCCCATCGGCACGCAGTACACCCCGGGCCGCTCGACGTGGCCGGACACCGCGAAGAACTTCAGCCCGGTGCCGCCGCCGGTGCCCTGCGCCTTCCACCAGTCGGCTCCGTTCGCCACGATGATCGGGACGTGCGCGAACGTCTCGACGGAGTTCATCAGCGTCGGCTGGCCCCACAGCCCGTACGTGCCGGGGAAGGGCGGCTTGTTGCGCGGCTCCCCGCGGTGGCCCTCCATGCACTCGATCAGGGCCGACTCCTCACCGAGGATGTAGCCGCCGGGCGAGGTGAACACCTCGACCGAGAGCCGGCGGCCGCTGCCCGCCGCGTCCTCCCCGACGAGGCCGGCCGCCCGCAGCGCCTCGATCTCACCGCGGATCACCGCCTCTTCCTGGCCGTATTCATGCCTGATGAATACCCATCCTTCCTCGGCTCCGATCACGGCCATCCCGAGCAGCAGCCCTTCCAGTACCAGGTGCGGCTGCTCGGCGAGGATCTGCCGGTCCTTGAAGGTCCCCGGCTCGGACTCGTCCGCGTTGCAGATCACGTACTTCGGCGCGGCAGCCTGCGCGGCCACCAGCCCCCACTTCCGCCCCGCGGGGAAGCCGGCGCCGCCCATCCCGCGCAGCCCGGAGTCCTGGAGGGCGTTGATCACGTCATCGGCCGCCAGCTCGCCCGAGAGCAATTTACGCAACGCCCGGTACCGCCCTGGCAGGCCGGCCCCGGCCGGGTAAGGGTCGTTGGGCCAGGGCACGCCGCCGCCGTACAGCCGGGGCACGGGGTCGGCCCGGTGGCCGGTCTGGGCGGCCGTGATCAGCGCGTCGGCGTCGCCGGCCGCGGCCGGGCACTCATTGACCGCGACCGCGGGCGCCGCGTCGCACCGGCCGATGCAGGACACCTCGGTGAATTCGACCTCGGGGTCGCCGCTGTACCGGTCCCGCAGCGCATCCAGGCGCTGGTCAGCGCCCTGCAGCCAGCAGGAAAGGTCGTGGCAGGCGTGCAGCGCCACCGATGGCGGCGGCGTGGTGCGGAAATGCGGGTAAAACGAGATCAGTCCCTGTATTTCATACAGCGGCCGGTGGGTATCCCTCGCCAGCGCCTCGAGTTCCTCGCGCGGCAGCCAGCCGACCCGCTCCTGGATCGCCTGCAGCGCCGGGATCAGGCTCGGGCCGGGGAACTTGCCCGCGCGCGCCTCGACACCCGGAACCCGCGCCTGGGCCCGGGCCATCAGCGCCCCTGGGCCTGGGGCACGGCCTCACCCGCGGACCCGGTCAGCTCCGCCCCGGCCGTCGGCTCGATCCGCACGGCGCAGAACTTGAACTCGGGAATCTTGCCGACCGGGTCGATCGCGTCGATCGTCAGCAGGTTGGCCGCGGCCTCGCGGAAGTGGAACGGGATGAAGCAGCTGCCGCGGCCCTCCCGGTAGGAGTACCGGGTCGCCAGCACGATCGTGCCGCGGCGCGAGGTCACCCGGGCCGGGGCGCCGT
>JASHOI010000712.1 GCA_030041195.1 Streptosporangiaceae bacterium
CATGGTCACCGCCGCTCACCATGACCTGCGCGGCATCCGCCTTCTTGATCAATCTCGGGGCAGGTGAAAGAAGAGAAGATCAATCGACCTCCTCGGGCAGGTCATACCATGGCAGCCGACGGCCGATTCTGGCTCGTGCCCGCCATTTCAGGGTTTTGGGGGCGCTGGCCAGGACTTCTTGGACTTGGCGAAGGCGCTGGGTGACGATCTGTTCGGATGCCTCGTCCAGGCCGGTCGTCGGGAGTCGCGCGGCGACTTTGGCGAGGTTGTCCGACACGGTCGTGAACCAGCCCCAGTCAGCCCCGACAATCTTTGCCAGCCGCTCGCGGTTAATGCCGGGCTCGCTGCCGCTGGCGACGGGGTGGCTGAGGAGCAGGGCGATGCTGTCGATGAGGTCTTTGTCGTTGACTTCGAAGATCTGCAGCTTGGTGAGCAGGATGTCTTCGGGCGCGAGTGTGGGTGATTCACCCGGAAGGCGGTCTTCGAGGTCGATGGTGTGGCACATCGCGAAGCTCGACACGAAGGTATCGAGCTGCCGATTGTTGACCATGTCGAAGTGCAGCAGTCGCTGCGAGCCGTGCAGGGTGTTGAACTGGACGTCGGCTTCGTAGCCGTTGGCTTGGAGGAAGTCGCGCCATCGGCCGACGTCGGCCCGGCGCACGAGGTAGTCCAAGTCCTTGTAGGGCCTTTTGAGGACGTCTGGCAGTGGCTTGTCGGTGCTCAGGACCACGGCGGCGCCGCCGAGCAACCGGACGATGATCCCGTGGTCCTGCGCGCCGGCGTACAGGCGGCGCGCCTCAGTTACCGGGTCGGCGGCCGGGATGGGCGTGGTCATGTGATTTCTCCATGCCTGGTCGGACAGACGAGACTCCGGGCGACGGCGCTTACTTCCGCGTCGGTCGGGAGGGCGCTTTGCGCTCCCAGTGCCAGGGTTGACAGCCCTGCGGCCACGACCGCGAGCTGGGTTGCGGCGGCCAGGTCGAGGCCGCTAGCGAGGTAGTGGCATAGCGCTCCGGCGAAGCAATCTCCCGCGCCGGTGGCATCTATTGTCTCGACCCGGATTCCGGCGATGCGCTCATCGGGGCACGCTGGGGCATGGATTATGGCGCCTTCAGGTCCGCAGGTCTCGACGGCGGTGACGGCGTTGGCCGCTTTACCGGCGAACATGGCCCATCCGGCCGAGTTGGTAATGATGAGATCGACGTTCCCGAGCGTGCTGGCAAGAGGAACGTCGCTGGCCATGTCGGCTTCGATGCCGACTACGACCCGGCCGCCGACTCCTGCTTCGATCACTCGCCTGATTGCGTTGCTGTTTCCGGTGGTGTAGACGATGTCTGCAGCGGCGATCTGGCCGGGATCCAGTTCGCCGAGCCTGTCCGCCACTCCGCGGTCGACGATCACCTGACGGCTGTCCCCGTCGAGCAGGATTGTCGCCTGGGTGCTGGAGCCTTGCAGTCTCTGGACGTATCCGGTGGCGACTCCTCGTGACGCCAGGGATGCCACCAGCCAGTCTCCCGGTTCGTCCGTCCCGACTGCGGAGTAGAGCGTGACCTGGCTGCCAAGCGCCGCGGCGGCCACGGCGGCGTTCGCGCCGGTGCCGCCAGGCAGCCGGTGCGAAGTCGTTGCGGTTCGTTTCTCGTCCCTGGACTGCCGCGGTGGCAGCATCAGGTAATAGTCAACGGCGATGTCTCCGATCACGGCGATTCGGGGCCGCGCGGCGCGCGGGGCCGTGGTGTGCACCGCTAGCCCGTCACCAGTTGCTGGGCGGTGACCTTCCTGCCCTTGACCGTGACGATCACTCCCTGCAGTACGCCCTCGGTGTAGGAGCTGCCAGGGTTGATGGCCACGGTGCGCCCGATCTTCCGGGCGGCCCGCGATTCGTGGATGTGCCCATGCAGGGACAGGACCGGCTGCACTCGCTGGATCAGGTCGCGGACGGAGGTGCTGCCCACTGGCGCCAGCATGGCCTGGCCGCCGGCCATTTCGACTTTCATGTCGGCCGTCATCTTGTACGCCATGTCCAGGCCAGAGCGGGCGGGCGGGTCGTGGAAGTTGAAGATCGCCGGCTCATTGGGGTCGAGCTGGGCCGCGAGGGCCTTGAGCCGCACGCCGAGTTCCGCTTCGCTGATTTCTCGGGGGCTGTGCCAGGGCGTGGTAGTGGCCCAGCCGAAGCTGATGACCTGGTACCCCTCGAGATGAACCAGCCGGTCCTCCGCGTCGGTGATCCAGTCGCCCTGGGCCAGGATCTTTTTCACTTCCGGCTCGTCGTCGTTGCCGGGCATCATCAGGGCCGGTATGCCGGCGGCCCGCAGCCGCTCGTCGGCCAGGGTGACCCAGTTCTCAGCGGTTTCCCGCATCAGGCGGCTGAAGACCCTGGTGACCAGGTCCGGGTCTGCCTGCAGGGCGCTCATTTCCTCTGGGGTCGTGCGGTAGGGGTAGGCGCCGCGGTCGCGGACGAACTGCTCTAGTTCGGTCAGTGCGCTGCCTTCGCTGACGACGTGCTCGGCGCCGAACACGTCGGCCCGGTAGGTTCCCGGGCTGGTCTCGACGAACGGGATCATGGCTTTGCCGGTGAGGTCTCCGCCGAAGACGACGGCCTGGACCTTGTAGAACCCGGCTGCGTTCAGGAACTTACGGAACACCCGTTCCGAGCCATGGATGTCGGAGGCGTAGAAAAGGCTGAGCTGGCGGGTCATGAAGGCCCGCCGTCCCGCATGGCGCGGTCGCGTGAGCGCACGAGGTCGAGCACGGCGTCCTTGCTCATCGTTCCGTACCAGACGTCGCCTTCCTTGAGGGAACTCCCGACGATTACCGCGTCCGCGTGTTCGAGGATCGCCTTCAGGTTTTCGCTGCGCACGCCCGAGCCGGCCACCACCGACAGGTCCGTGGCATCGCGCACGACGCGCAGGTCGTTGTCGGCTGGCGGGTCGGCCAGCCTGCTGCCAGTGACGATCAGGGCGTCGGCGTCAAACCATGCGGCGTCCCGGGCCTGCTCACTGAGAGACCGGTCAGCGGTAATAGAGTGGCTGCCGAGCTTCACCTGAACGTCAGCCCACACCGTGACGTGATCCGCGCCGATGGCATGCCGGTACCGGCTCACAGCGCCCGCCCGGCCTTCGATGAAACCCTCGTTGGCGATGTAGGCGTTCGCCCACTGGTTCGCGCGCACGAACGCCGCGCCTGCCGCGGCTGCCACCGCGATCGATTCGCGCACCGCGTTGGCCAGGCAGTTGACGCCGATCGGCAGGTCGATGGCCTGCCTGACGCGCTCGGCCACAACCGCCATCGCGCCCACAGTCTCGGGGCCGACCTCGTCGGCTTTGACGAACGGTATGTCCCATCCGTTCTCGATGATCACGCCGTCAAAGCCGCAGTCTTCCAGCATCCGCGCCTCAGACAGCGCCTGATCGACTACGGCCGCTATTCCGCCTCCCGGGACGTACCGCGGGGCGCCCGGCAGCGGCAGCAGGTGCAGCATGCCTATGAGGGCTCCGCGGCGGCCGAATAGCCGCGTGATCTCATCGGGCTTGGGAACGCCGTCGGTCCGCTGGGTCATCGGCCGCACACTCCGGCCAGTATTTCCAGTGCCACGCCGCAAGCAAGCCGGGTGCTGATACCGGACAGGTCGTACACTGGCGCGATCTCCACCAGGTCAGCGGCGATCGGGCTAGCGCGGCCCAGTGCCCGGGCTATCTTCAACGACTCGCGCGCGCTGAAGCCGCCTGGTTCGGGGGTCCCGGTGCCGGGGAAGGCCGAAGCGTCGACCGAGTCGAGATCGAAGCTGACGTAGAGCCCGTCGACCCCGTCACTGGCATATTCGATCGCCCGGGCTATGCAGAGCCCGAGCCCTTCTTCCTCGATCCGGTCCATGCCGAACCACCGCACGCCCATTTCTGCCGCTGCGCGTACCTGATCCCTCGGGTTGAGCCACCCGTGTACGCCGAACACCACGACGTTAGCCGGGTCGACGTTGGGTATCTCCGCGGCGCGCATCGTGGGGCACCCGCTGGAGTAGATCTCCCCGGCCCAGCTCGGGGCAGTGTCCAGATGCGCATCAACCGACAGGTAACCCATCCGGGAAACGGTCCTGGCTGCCCCGCGGGCAGCACCGATCGCCAGCGCATGGTTCCCGCCGATGGACAGCGGCAGGATGCCCCGCTCGCGGATGGACCGGACGTGATCCTCGATCAGCTGCATGGTGCGCTCGGCATTGGGCGGCACGACCGGGATGTCGCCGACATCGACGGTCGGCAGTGCCTCCCACAGGTCGAAGTCGCGCTGCGCGTCATATCCGAGAAACCAGCTGGACGCGTCCCGGAAGGCCCGCGGTCCCATATTCGCCCCGTTGCGGCCCGCATTGCCCTCATCCCATGGGATGCCCGCGATGGCACAGCGGACTCCGTCCAGGCGCGCGCCATCCGCAAGCGGGCGCCCGAAGAAGGTGGCGACGCCTGACTGGATGACTCGCAGCTCGGCCGGGCCAGCGTTCGGGTCGGTCATATTCATCCCAACACTCATCCTGGTGCCTGGTGGATTTCCAGGCCGATTTCACGGTATTCGCTAAGGCATTCGGGATCTGCCTCGTCGTCGGTGACGATGCCGGTCAGGGAACGGACGCCGCAGACCGTGGTGAAGGCGGTGCGGCCGAGCTTGGTGTGGTCGAGCACCGCGTAGGACTGCGCGGCATGCTCGAGCAGGCATTGCTTGACGGCGACCCCGTCCAGGTCGGTGTCCATGAGCCCGAACCCCGGGTTGATCGCGGGCGCGGAGATGAACGCCAGGTCGCACTGGAACTGGCGCGCCGTCTGCTCGGCGACAGGCCCGACGGTGCCGAGGGATCGCCCTCGTAGCACGCCGCCGACGACCAGCACGGTGGTATCAGTGCCCGCCAGCTCGTTGATCACAGGCAGGCTCGGCGTGACGACCGTGATCTTGCGGCCCCGCAGAGCGCGGGCGATCTCCTGCGCGGTGGTACCGGTGTCCAGGGCCACCGATGTCCCGTCGTCCACCATCCTGGCCGCGACATACCGGGCAATCGCCGCCTTGGCCGCGTGATGCTCGGTGCTGCGGACGCTCAGGTCCAGTTCGGTCAGTGACCCACCGGGCGCCGTCGCGCCTCCGCGGGTGCGCTGGACCAGGCCGCGGCTGGCCAGCGCTGACAGGTCCCGGCGGATGGTCTCCCGCGAGACCTCCAGTTCCTGCGCTATCGAGTCGACTTCGACGGACCCGTTCCGCAGCACCGTTTCCTGAAGTTTACGCAGCCTGAGTTCTCTCACTGGCCGTCCTCCGCCTGCTTTTCGCCTCGCCGGCCGAGCCAGCAGTCAGCCGTGCCGTGGAATCATTCTGGCGGGATCTCCGCGGCGGCCAGCCGCAGGTCGACGCCGCGGTGCTTGCGGAATGCCCAGATCGCCGCATATATTACGAGGCCGCTGATCGGCAGGCCGATGTTCAGCCACATCTGCTTGGCACTGTGCCCGATGCCGACGTTGGGATCGTTCCACAGGATGTACAGCACGACCAGCATGGCAGGCACCAGCAGCGCGCCCCAGATGCGGATCGTCGGGATCCCCAGGAACCTGCCGCCGCCGTTGCCAGCCCAGACATCCTTCATCCGGGACGGATACAGCATCGCTGCCACGCCCATCACCGCGAACATCACAACCCCGGCCCACAGCAACGTGATCACCGACAGGACTCCGATTACGTAGAGCACCAGCGACGCCTCGCCCAGGACGAAGGCGACCAGGATGCCGATGTACGGGGTCGCGTACTTCTCGTGCACTTTCGACAGCGACGGTGGCAGGTAACCGTCCAGTGACAGCGCGAGCATCAGCCGCGTGCAGGTGAAGAAGTTGATCGGCATCCACACATAGGTCCAGAACAGGAAGGTGAAGCCCAGCGCGATCGCCCAGAACAGGCCGCCGCCCGCGCCGATGGTCAACAGCTCGTTGTAAGTCGGGGTGAAGCTCAAGCCGAGCTTGGACGGCGAGATCAGCGACAGCCCGTTCAGGAACGGCAAGCCGATCGCGTGGATGATCAGCGCGATGAGGATCGCCATGCAGCCGCCGGTCAGCACCAGCGAGCCGACCATCCCGTATCGCTGTGTTGTCTTGGCCCGCCGCACCTCGCCCCCGATGTAGCACGAGGTCGCGCCGAACAGCACCATGTAGATCGTCCACAACATCGCGTAGAACGTTGCCGACGCCGACGCGCCATGGTGCAGCGGCGCGTTCGCCAGCACGGCCGCCGACGCGTGCGCGCTGCCGCCAGCCTTGACGACATAAGCGTTGAACCGGCTCGTGAATCGCCCGGGCCCGCCGACCAGTCCCGCCACGACCTCCAGCCCGATGCCCAGCATTGCGAGCAGGAACGTCCAGTTCTGGATCTTCATGTAGGTGCGCACGCCGCGGATGAGCACCGCGGTGAAAAAAACTAGCAGCACCGTCCCGACGACGATCGAACCGGTCTTCCCGCTCACCCACGTCCCGACACTGTTGAAGCCCGACGCGCCTGTCGCCACGGCCATCGACCGCATCCACCCCGCGACGCCCAACTGGGCGAAGAACGCCGCCGGGGCGCCGATGGCAGTGACCGCGAGAATGATCCAGGTCCATGCGACCGTGAAGCCGATCGGCGGCCCGAACGCGGGCCCGAAGATCCGGCTGGTCCACACATAGTCGCCGCCTGACCGGGCCATATCCGCCGACATCCGCGAGTACACCATGTACAGCGGAACAACCAGGAGCGTGGCCAGCAGCGCCGACAACGGCAGCAGGCCACCCGCGTACGCGCCGATGCCCAGGCCCAGGAACGCAACCCCGAGCCCGATGTTCTGGTTGTTGGTGTTGTAGACGAAGACGTCTAGCACACCCGCTTCCTTGCGCAGCCCCGTGGCGTTGCGGACGAACACTCTCGGCGGAGTCTGGCTCGCGGTCATGCGCTGCCTCCTAACGGGCATACGCGGTCATCTACGGTCCTGATCGGTCAGTAAAACAGACTTCTTCGGTCATGGCAATAGGGCGGACAATGCGATAGGCGGGACTCACCTCGGGTTATTTCGATTCAGGGCCTTCTGGATTGCCTGCTTGCGGGCCTCGCTGGCCAGTCGGTCGTGTTCGCAGTCGGCGGCTTCGTGGCGGAGCTGTTCGGCGAGGGCGGGCAGCACGCGGATCTGCCATTCGGCTTGACTGGCAAGGGTGGAGGTGTTGCGTTCTGCGGTGAGGTAGAAGGCTGACCAGAGTTCCATGAGCCAGTCGAGCCCTTAGAGGCAGAGGGGGTGCTGGTCCCAGCAGGGGCCGAGGGCAGCGAGGTAGCCGTAGCCGGGGCGGTAGATCTGCCCGACCCAGGCGCGGAGCCTGCTGAGGGCTTGGTCGCGTTCGGTCCCGTCGAGCTTCCACCACCGCGGCGCGGGTGCTGGCTGGTAGGCCTCGCCGCGCTCGTCGCGATTGCGTGTTGCTGTCATTTGGGTGAGCCGCTCGGCGAGCCCCGCGACTTCCTGGCCGAGGCCTTCGAGTGTCCCCCGGAGATCTGCTTGCTTGGTCGCCAAATCGTGAACGACATCGACCTGCTCGCTGACCTCGGCTAGCTGCTGGGCTAGCTCATCCAGGCGGTTCGTCATCTCAGCGCGGTGGTCGGCTTCGCGCTGGTCGAGGAGGGCAAGCCGTTCAGCGTGCTGGGCGATCTGCAACATAAGCCCGGTGACCAGATCGACCGGGTCCTGGCCGGGTGCGTTCATTGCCATGGATAGCGCCCGGGGTCGTCCCAGGATGCGGACGGAGGAATGGCGTCCGGCCAGGCCTCCTCAGCGGGCCAGGGCGAGCGCCGAGCCAGCATCCCCGGGGCCTGTGCCGCCCGCTCGCCGGAGGCGCGGAGACCCGCGGAACGCCGCGTCCGGCGAACCCGTCTGTAGGCGCGGTCGGTCCAGGCCATGGGCAGGTGGGCGATGACGGGGGACGTGCCGCCGCGGACGATGAGCGCGTACCGGGCGGGGAGCTGGCGGATCATGTCGGGGGTCATGATCGGGTGGCGGGCGTAGGGGTCGCGCTGGTCACGGACGTGCCCGAGGACGGTGCGGGTTTCTTTCATGGCCGTGGTCCTACTCCACTGAGGTGACCGCCCTGGCGGCCCCATTCAGCGTGGTAGCTGCCTGATCGAACTCACGGGAAGCCCTCGGCCCTGCTGGTCCCGCCCGGAATACCAGCAGGGCCGCTCCATGCCGTCCCCAGCTCACCCGTGACCGTCCGGACCCCACCGGACAGCCACCGCGCCACCCGCAGCCTGCCAGGCCGCGCCAGCGGCCCCGTGCTCAGTCGTGTAAAGATCCGGACGTTGCCGCCAACCGTCACATAGTCGACCTGCTTGGTCCAGGTTAGGGCCGAGGCACTATCGCTCATCGTCCACGAGGAAGGGCTGTCGGCACGGCCCTGCAGCTTGACAACGATCAGATCGCCTGCGGCCGGACTGAACGAGCCGGTCACCAACGGGTCCGCGTTGAACTGGTCGAACCCGTTGTTGGTGCCCCACGAGCCGTTGAGGACCTGAGTCACGGCTACGACCCGCTGGCGAAGCCGGAGACGAACGCCACGAACTCCCATTCCGACACGGCGGCCCGGTAGATAAAGCCCAGGTAGTCAGTCGCGCCGGGCGAGGTGCTGAGCGTCGGCGCGGCCAGCGACGAGGAGAACGCGTAAGCGCTGCCGTAGGCCAGGGTCCGGCTGCCCGTGCCGTCCTGGGTGACCTGGAAAATGATCCGCTGGCCGTCCAGGGCATTCGTGGGGTTGCCGAGCGTCCGGTTGCCGCCCAGGGTGACGCTGAACGTGTTGCCCTTGCTCGCGTCCACGGCGATCGTGGACGCGTCGGTCAGCGCGACTGCCGCCTGTGCCACGCGCGATGGATCCGGGTAGGTGCCGCCGAGCACTCCTCCGGCCGCGCCGTCCGGCGGCAGCGCGCTGATCGTGACCGCGCCCACCTGGCCGTTCACGCTGGAGACGGCGCCACCCGCTCCCCCGGTAGTCATCGAGAGCTGGCCGGGGTAGTCGTCCTTCGAGCGCCTGGCCGGTGGCGTGCATGCGCGCCAGCGCTCAGGCGCGGACGACGCCGATCAAGGTGTCGCTGGCCAGCGCGCACACCGCGGCGGGCATCACCCAGATCGCGGTGTCTCGCCAGCCCGGCCCGGCCGCTATCGCGTTCATGGCCAGAGAAAGACCGGCGCAGGCGACGTTGAGAGTGCGCGGCCGCAGCGCGCGCCGGCCGTGCAGCGCGAGCGCGATGCCGAGGGCGGCGAAGATCAGCGCGCCGGTGTCGGGGATGCCTGCTTCGAGCGCGGCGATCGCCGGCACGTGCCGGGCCTGGGCGACCATGACGTACTGCGCGT
>JASHOI010000713.1 GCA_030041195.1 Streptosporangiaceae bacterium
CCGCGCCCATCGCACGGCTATGCCGCGCTGCGGCTGCTGGGCCGGGCGCGCGTGCTGCCGCGCCCGGTCACGATCGGCCTGGCCGGGCCGTTCGCGCGGCCCGCCCGGACGCTGGTGACGCTCGCGGCGATCTTGTTCGGTGCGGTCGCGGTGACGTTCGGCGTGGGCCTGGGCTCGTCGCTGGACCGGGCGGCGACCGACCTGTCGCTGCCGAACGAGCAGGTGCAGATCGGGCTGCCGGGCATGCTGGCAGCGCAGGGGCTGGCATCCGCGGGGGCGCTGCCATCCGTGCGCGCGCAGCAGGCCTCGGTGACCGCGGCGATCCGCGCCCAGCCCGGCACCCTGCACTACGTCGCCGAGTCCGACGGCCGGGTCGCCGTCGCCGGCATGACGGGAACGGCCGCGGTGACCGCCTTCGGCGGCGACGCGAGCTGGATCGGGTACAGCCTGATCGCCGGGCGCTGGTACGGGGCGGGCGGTGCGGTCGTGAACACCGCCTTCCTCAACGCGACCGGCAAGCAGGTGGGCGGGCAGTTCACGCTCACCGGTGACGGCCGTTCCGAAACGCTGGCGATCACCGGGGAGGTCTTCCATCCAGGCAGCACCGCCGTCGTGCTGACGAACCTGTCCTCGGTCGCGGCGCTCGACCGATCGGGCCTGGACCCGCAGCGGTACGACGTGGGCCTGCGGCCGGGCGTCAACGTACAAAGATATGAAAACGCGGTCTACGCGAGGCTCGGGCCGGATTACGGCCGGATCGTGACGCGTGGCAGCGGCTTGCTCCCGATCATCAGCGACCTGGTCATCATCCTCACGCTGCTGCTGGTGGTTGCCGCGGGCCTGGGCGTGCTGAACACCGTCGTGCTGATGACCCGGGAACGCGCGCACGACCTCGGCGTGTTCAAGGCGGTCGGCATGACGCCGCTGCAGACGATCGCGATGGTGGTGACCACGGTCGCCGGGACCGGCCTGATCGCGGGCGTGATCGCGGTGCCGGCCGGGATCGCCCTGCATCACGCGATCTTGCCGATCATGGGCGACGGCGCGCAGACCGGCATCCCCGCGGGCGTCTACGACGTCTACCGCCCGGCGGAACTGGTGCTGCTGGCGCTGGCCGGCCTGATCATTTCGGTGGTCAGCGCGCTCGCCCCGGCCAGCTGGGCGGCGCGGGCGCGGACGGCGCTCGCGCTGCGCGCCGAGTAGGTGACGAAACTGGAATCCCGCCAGGCGGCAGGAACCGCCCGCTGAGATGACATGAAAAAGCAGGTCACATTACTGTGCCCGTAAAGACGGTTGTCACGCATTCGGAGCCGACATGCCAAATGCGATCCTGGATCCGACCGGCGGGCGCGGACGGGCCCGGGGCCCCGCCCCGGATGGCGGCTCGCTGGCGCCGCGCCGCAGCGAGCTGGCCGGCGCCAGGGTGGGCCTGCTGGTGAACACCAAGCAGAACGCCGACATCTTCCTCGAGGAGGTCGGCAGGCTCCTGGTCGAGCGGCACGGCGCGGCCGGCGTGCTGGCCCGCACCAAGCTGGCTTTTGCCCAGCCAGCGCCGGAGGAGCTGGTCAAGGAGCTCACGGCCGAGTGCGACGTGGTGATCACCGGCATCGGCGACTGCGGCTCCTGCAGCGCCTCGGCGGTCACCGACGGCGTGACGCTGGAGGCCCGCGGCATACCCACGGCGGTGATCTGCAGCGACGCGTTCCGCGGCAGTGCCGACGCGATCGCCGAACTGCGCGGCGCGCCGGGTTACCAGTACGCGACCACGCCGCATCCGGTCGCCGTGCTCACGCCCGGCCAGGTGCGGCAGCGGGCCATGGCCGTGCTGCCCGACGTGGTGGCGCTGCTGGTCTCGGCGGGCCCGGCCTGATGACGGCGTCCCCCGTCCTCGATCCCGACCTCGCACAGCAGGCCATCGAGTACTGCTTCGAACAGGACTGGTCGGACGGGCTGCCGCTGGTCCCGGTCTCGCAGCCGCTGCTGGACCGGTTCCTGGCCCAGACCAGCCGCGGCGCCACGGAGCTCATCGGCTCGCTCGAGCAGGTCGGCCGGGACTGCACGGTCGAGCTTGCCGCGATCAACGCGGCCATGGCCGGGTGCAAGCCGGAGTACTTCCCGGTCGTGCTCGCCGCGTTCGACGCGCTCATGCTGGAGCGCGCGGCGCGCGGCGGCGGCTTCCAGAGCACCAGCGGGCCAGCGCCGCTGATCGTCGTGAACGGCCCGGTGCGCGCGGCGCTGGGTTTCAACGGCGGCGGCGGGGCCTTCGGACCGGGATTCCGCCCGAACGCGACGGTCGCGCGCGCGATTGGCCTGATCGTGCGCAACGTGTTCGGCATCAGGCCGCACGTGCTCGAGCAGGCGACCCAGGGCATCCCGGGCCGGTGGTCGATCTGCCTGGCCGAGAACGAAGAGGAGAGCCCGTGGCAGCCGCTGTCGGTCGAGGCCGGGCAGCCCGAGGGAGCCAGCGCCGTGTCGGCCACGCTGACCCGCACGTGCGAGTTCGTGGACAACCGGCACACCCAGGACCCGGAACAGGTGCTGTGGGACTTCGCCGACACGATCTCCCGCACCGGGGCGCTGATCTTCCGTGACACCTCGGCCGGGGTGGTCTTCTGTCCCGAGCACGCGCAACTGCTGGCCGGGGCCGGGTTCAGCAAGGCCGACGTGCAGGACTGGCTGATCGAGAACTGCGGCCGCGGCGCGGCCGACCTGCGGCGGGCGGGCAAGGACGGGGTCAGCGAGAACAACGTCCGGTTCGCCGCGGCGGCCGAGCCCGATGACTCCGGCTTCTCGCGGATCCTGCCGTCGCGGCAGGCGGTCCCGGTGGTCGTGGCCGGGGCGAGGAACGCCGCGATCTCCATGGTCGTGCGCGTCTTCGGCCTCTGGTCCGGCCGCGCCGTGGCCGTGGAACCGTCCGCGGCGCCCGCCACGGCCGGCGCCGAGCCCGCCACCCCGGTGGCACCCGCCACGCCCGGCGCCGAGCCAGCCACGGCTCGGTGACCCGGTACCCGCTGAGAGGACCGGAGAGATGACCACCGCCGATGCCGAACGCCTCCAGGCCCTGCGGTCATCGCTGGCCGCCGACGGTTATTTCCTCGAGCTGACCGAACAGGGCGGGAGGATTGGGGCGATTATCACCGCCGGTCCGGGGACATGCGAGGACTGCCTGGTGCCAAAAGACCTTATGCGCGCGATACTGGGTCAGGCGCTTGGCGTCGACGGGGAGACGATAGACCTCAGCTACCCCCGCGAAGCCGGCAGTGACCGGGGACGGCCTTCGTGACGCTGTCCTCGCGCTGCACCCAAGCCCCGGGCCCGGCGGCGTCCCCCCCACCTCCGGGCCCGGGCTACGCCCCGCGCGGCCCCGCGCGCCGCCCGTCTCCGGGTCCGGGCCACCCCGCTGCGCTGGCCCGCATCCTCCCTGCCCCAGCGCCCGGGCCGCCCCGGACGCCACAACCCGGTGTCGGAAGGAGATCGGAATGCGGCTTCGGGTGCTGATGGAGCCGCGCCGCGGCGCGACCTACGAGCAGATACTCGCGCTGGCGCGAACCACGGAGGAGGCGGGGTTTGACGCCTTCTTCCGCTCCGATCACTACCTCGGCATAGACGCGGGCGACCCGTCCTACCTGCCGACCGATTCCTGGACCACGCTGGCCGGCCTGGCGCTGCAGACCAGCCGCGTCCGCCTCGGGACGCTGATGACCGCGTCGACGTTCCGGCTGCCCGGGCCGCTCGCCATCGCCGTGGCCACGGTGCACGCGATGAGCGGTGGCCGGGTCGAGCTCGGCATCGGGGCCGCCTGGTACGAGCGGGAGCACCGGTCGTTCGGGATCCCGTTCCCGCCGACCGGGGAGCGGTTCGGCCGGCTCGAGGAGCAGCTGACCGTGATCACCGGGCTGTGGTCAACACCGCCGGGGGAGCGGTTCAGCTTCGCTGGCAAGCACTACCAGATCGACGAGTGCGCGAACTTCCCCGATGTCGGCCCGAACGCGTCGTCCCCCTCGTCCAGCGTCCGGCCGCGGATCATCATCGGGGGCGTCGGGCCGCGGCGGACCCCGGCGCTCGCGGCCAGGTTCGCCGACGAGTTCAACTGCGGGCTGGGCAGCGACGAGGCCGAGCGGTTCGCCAACTTCCGGCGCATCTGCGCCGGGCAGGGCCGGGATCCCGGCACCGTGCGGCTGTCGACCACGCTGCCGGTGTGCTGCGGGCTGCGGCGCGAAGAGGCGTCACGGCGGGCCGAGTCGCTCGGCGAGCCGGGAGCGCGGCTGCTGAGCCAGGGAGTCGTCGGCACCCCTGCCGACGTGCTCGGGCGCCTGGAGAAGTTCGCGGCGTTCGGCGTGGAAACCGTGTACTTCCATCTTTACGACGCCCTGGACCTCGACCACGTGCGGCTGCTCGGCCAGGAGGTCGTGGCGCACGCCTGACCCCGGCCGCCGCGCCGCCGGAATGCACGTTTGGGTTATTGGGGAATCCTGTCAGTCGTATTGACTGACAGGATTCCCCACTCTGACAGGATTCCCCACTAATTGGCCGGCGCTCTAGCTCGTCAGCCAATCGCCGGCCTCTGCCATCTGGGGAAACCCCAAATGGAGGAGATGAATTTACGGCAGAATTCCTGCGGCAAATGCGGCTGGCTGATGGCAGCCGTTGACTTGGCTAGCGCGCTCAGAGCCGGGAGCGAGGATGAACTTCTGCAGGAAATGCGGCAGGCCGCGCGGCGGAGCCGCGCGGTTCTGCGCCGGGTGCGGCACGCCGCTGGACGGCGCCCCGTCCGGAGCGCCGGCCACCACCGAGCAGGCACAGCCGGTGACCGTCCCCGCGCAGTGGCCGGCCAGCGTGCCACCGCAGCCGGGAGAGACCGCGCCGCTCGACATCGCGGCGGTCCGGGATGACCTCGGCGTGGGCGACCCGGCCGCGGGCGTCCCGTTCCGGAATCAAGGCAGCGTTCCGCGCCGCGCCAGGGCTGACAAGGCAGGCCTGATGCTGGCCGGAGCCATGGCGGTCCTCGTCGTCGGCGGGACGGGGGTCTGGGCGGTCACCAGGCACGCGGGGCAGGCCGGCCACCCGGCGGCTGGGCATGCCGCGAACCCGGCGCCGAGCACGCCGGCGCGGCCCGAGCCGACCGCGGCGCCGCCCGGCGACAGCCTGGTCATGATCGCGCCCGGGGTCGCGCAGGGCGGAGCCGAGCCCGCGGTGGTCGCCTTTCTCGACGATTACTTCGCGGCCATCAACGATCACGACTTCCGGCAGTACCGGAGCCTCCTCGGCGCGCCGCTGCGGAAAGACGAGACCGCCGCGGACTTCCGTGCCGGGTACCGGACGACGGCCGACTCCGGCGCCACGCTGGTCGGCCTCGCCCCCGGCAGCGGGCAGGCCGTCGCCGCGACGATCACGTTCACCAGCCATCAGTCGGCCGCGGACAGCCCGACGCGGACCACGTGCACGACCTGGCAGACCACGCTGTACCTGCGCCCCAAGGGCCAGAGCTACGTAATCGAGGAGCCGCCGGCCAGCTACCGTGCGATCTACCGGGCCTGCTGACAGCGACGTTATGCTGCCACAGGCCAGCCTTTCGGCAGTGCAGGGAGATCGCCATGGCCATCACGCCCCCCACGAGTGACGATCTTGCTGAGCTCGCGGCGCGATACCGGCTCGGCCTCGACGCCGGGG
>JASHOI010000714.1 GCA_030041195.1 Streptosporangiaceae bacterium
GCCAGCGACACGCTGCGCGGCACCGTGGTCTCGGCGCCCGCCTCCGACGACCCGGCAGCGGCCCCCACCTGGGCGGCGGCCCGGCAGCTCGTCACCGATGCCGCCACCGCCCGCCTGGCCCAGTGCTGCGGCGCCACCCTTGATACCCGCCCGGTACGCTCCGCGCCCCCCGGTCAAGCTCCCGCCGCCGCCGTGGCTTTCGCGGGCACAGACGCGGTCCGTTACGCGTTGGTGAGGTCGGCGCCGGTGGGGCCGGAGCCGATTGCGGCGGCGCGGTGCGTACCGGGCGGTCTTGAGAGTCCGTTTTTCCTGGTGCGGTACGCCCACGCACAGGCCGCATCGGTGCTGCGGTGGGCCGGGGACCTGGGGACCGAGCGCGGCGCGTTCCATGGCGAGCCGCTGTCGCATCGCGCTGAGCTCGAGCTGCTGGCCGCGATGTCCTGGTTGCCGGAACGCGTCGCGGCGGCCGCCCGGCGCCGCAGGCCCGATGTGGTCGCCCGGCACCTGGAGTGCCTGGCGTCGCTGTGGCTCGACTGCGCCGAAGGCCATCCGGCGCTGCCGTTCGGCGGCCGGGCTGCCCCGCGGGACCGGTCAGAGGCGTCGGCGAGGTTGTGGCTGGCCGCGGCGGCGCAGACCGCGATCGGTACCGGGCTGCGGCTCCTCGGCGTGGCGGCGCCGCACAGAATTTAGCGAGTTCGATCTGAGGGACTTGTGAGAATCGCCTGGTTGAAGTAGGTTCCGGGCATCTGAATCAGCATCGCGTTCGGGCCGGGGGAGTTGGCGACCGTGCGGTTCAATCGTCGATGAAACGGGTACCGCATGCGTTGTAAGCCCCCTGGATGTCGACAGCCAAGCCTGGCTCTCCGTCCTGCTTGCCGAGTCTTTGCCCCCGCACGGCCGGCAGGAGCGTACCCGGAACCCGGTCGGGCACAGGCTGCCGGCTCGTCGTGCAACCGTGGGACAGCTCCGAAGGAATGCCGTGGCCGTGCATGGTGTTAAGCTTGGTGCCGCACCAGATGCCCCGCCATGGGGAAAGGTGCTCGCCTGTTCGCCGCCAGTCCCCGTCCGCATCCAGCGGAGGGCTGTGGCTGCCAGAGACATCTGCCGACCCCCGCACCGCCACACCCGCCAGGCGCGGTCGGTGCCCGGCGTAGGAAGACCTGACTCTCCAGTGTCGGTGCCAGTGCTAGGCCTGGCCAGTCGCGGCGCGGGCCGCGAACGGAAGGCCGCGCGGAAATGGCAGGATGGCGCGGGACACGGCGCGGACATGGCGCGGACAGCAAATTGCACAACTTCAAGTGGCCCGGCCGATCAGCCGGAGCATGACAGCGGGTGGCTGTGACCGAATCTTCAAGTCAACCCGCGCCCTGGGAAGGACCCCTCGTGAGCGACACCACCGATCTGATGACCGGCTCCTCCGGCGTGCCTGAGGAATCTCCCGCCGCGTCCCCTTGGTCCGGTGAAGCACCGGACTCGGCAGGAGGCGCCGGGGCTTCCCCCGAGCCCCCGGGCGCGGTACGCTCCTGGCCGGACGCGGACTCCCGTGCTGGTGAGACGGCACCTTCCGCTGCTTCCGCTGCGGCGGATGGTTCCGCCGCAGCAGCGCCGTCAGGCAGCGGCCGGACGGTGACGTCGGGAGCCAGTCGCCGCGGTGGCACGGGGCTGTCCGCGATGCTCCTGCCGGACCTGCAGCGCCTCGCGCAGTCGATGGGCATCATGGGCACCGGCCGGATGCGCAAGGGCCAGGTCATTGCCGCGATCGAGGAGCGGCAGGGCAGCGGGACCGCGCAGGGCGGTGCGGCGGTCGGCAGCCAGACATCGGAACGCGCCGCGAGTGGCAGCCGAGGTGAGGACAGGGGGAGCCACGGCGCACCGAACGACAACTCAGTCCAGCGGGGGGCGCCTGCGGGAGCCGGCGCTACCCGCCCCTTTGAGCAGGACGTTATGGAATTTGAGACATCGACGCCGTCCGGGGTGGGCGGCGGTGCAAGCGCGACCGGGATCGGCGACAGTTCAGCACAGGGCGGTGTGGCAGCTGCCGGCATCGGCGGTGCCGGTGCCCCGGCGGCGTCGGCCGTGACCTCGGCGCCCTCGGTGGCGGGTGACGCCACGAGCCAGGGCGGCGCGCAGCGGGACGATGTCCAGCACTCCGGTGGGGACAGCCAGCGGGACAGCAGGCGCCGCCGCGGCAGCAACGGCCGCCGCGACGACCAGAACGGCCGCCGCGACGACCAGGGCCGCCGTGACGACCAGGGCCGGCGTGACGACCAGCCCCGTGCGGCGAGCGACGGCTCCGACCACAGGGACTCGCGCGACTCGCGCGACTCCCGGGACTCCGGCGGGCAGCGCGACCAGCGCGATCAGCGTGATCAGCAGGGTGGCGGGCGCGACGACGACCGCGACGGTCAGGGCGGCCGGCGGAGCAGGGACAGGTTCCGCAACCGGAACTCGGGCCGGGGGCGCCGGGACCGCGGCGGGGACGCCGAGCCGGTGATCACCGAGGACGACGTGCTGATCCCGATCGCCGGCATCCTGGACGTGCTCGACAACTACGGGTTCGTCCGCACCACCGGTTACCTGCCGGGGCCCGACGACGTCTACGTTTCGCTGTCTCAGGTGCGCAGGCACGGCCTGCGCAAGGGCGACGTCATCGAGGGCGCGGTCCGGCAGCCCAGGGAGGGCGAGCGCAGGGAGAAGTTCAACGCGCTGGTCCGGCTCGACAAGATCAACGGGCTGGACCCCGAGCAGGCACGGCAGCGGCCGGAATTCGGCAAGCTGACTCCGCTGTACCCGCAGGAGCGGCTGCGGCTGGAGACCGACCAGGCCAACATGACCACCAGGATCATCGACCTGATCGCCCCGATCGGCAAGGGCCAGCGCGGCCTGATCGTGTCGCCGTCCAAGGCGGGCAAGACCCTGATCATGCAGGCGATCGCCAACGCGATCACCAAGAACAACCCCGAGTGCCACCTCATGGTCGTGCTGGTTGACGAGCGGCCCGAGGAAGTCACGGACATGCAGCGCACGGTCAAGGGCGAGGTCATCTACTCGACCTTCGACCGGCCGTCCGACGATCACACCACGGTCGCGGAACTCGCCATCGAGCGGGCCAAGCGGCTCGCCGAGATGGGCCACGACGTGGTCGTGCTGCTCGACTCGATCACCAGGCTCGGCCGGGCCTACAACCTGTCCGCGCCGGCCAGCGGGCGGATCATGTCCGGCGGTGTGGACTCCACCGCCTTGTACCCGCCGAAGCGGTTCTTCGGCGCGGCGCGCAACATCGAGCACGGCGGATCGATCACGATCCTGGCCACGGCCCTCATCGAGACCGGGTCCCGCGCCGACGAGGTGATCTTCGAGGAGTTCAAGGGCACCGGCAACATGGAGATCCGGCTGCGCCGTGAGCTCGCCGAGAAGCGGATCTTCCCGGCCATCGACGTGGACGCCTCGAGCACCCGCAAGGAAGACCTGCTGATGTCTCCCGATGAGCTCAAGATCGTCTGGCAGCTGCGCCGGGTGCTGCACGCGCTCGAGCCGCAGCAGGCGCTCGAGGTGCTCATGGAGCGGATGAAGGAGACCAAGAGCAACGCCGAGTTCCTGCTCCAGGTGCAGAAGACCACGATCGGCGCCTAGCGCGCCAGGCCGCGGGAATCTGCCAGCCGCTCCGAGCGTTACAGAGGCTGGCACTGGATGACCACTTTAAATGCGGTACCGGTTCACGCCCGCCGCCACAGGCAGGCCGCGAGGCGACCCGGCGACCGCCTAGAACCAGGAGTCACGACATGAAGCCTGACATTCACCCCGACTACGTGGAGACGACGGTGACCTGCACCTGCGGGAACACCTTCACCACGCGGAGCACTGCCGCCAACGGCGTGATCCACGCCGACATCTGCTCAAACTGCCACCCGTTCTACACCGGCAAGCAGAAGATCCTGGACACCGGTGGCCGGGTCGCCAGGTTCGAGCGGCGCTTCGGCAAGAAGCAG
>JASHOI010000715.1 GCA_030041195.1 Streptosporangiaceae bacterium
TAGTCGCGAGAGTGCACGATCTGGCCGTCCCGGACGGTCAGGACCATGAGGAAACGCAGCGAGAATGGCTCAGCCGTTTCGGTGAACTCGCCGTGCAACTCGTATTCGACGATGACCACTTCGGGGTCTGTGGTTTCGTGGATGACGACGCTGCCCAGTCTCTTATACCTCCTGCTCGCCGCTCCGGCCTTAAACCGGGCGCGAAGCTCCTCGCGGGTGGTCTCGACCCGGTCCGGGATCAGCGGTGCGACGGCAAACGGCATCTCGATGACGACGCCGGGCGCGTAACAGTCGGCCATGTCGCCGGGATCGGGGCTGATGGCGGCGCGCAGGAACCGCTCGGCGGTCTCGCGCGGGCTGGCGGCGGATGGTGGCATCGGCTGCGGTCCTTCCTTGAAGCGCTGGCTGGCAGGGCTCAGCTAGAATCGGAGACATCGCCCCGGTTACGGATTACGACCGTACCGGAGACAGCGCCCCGTTTCCACCCCGGGGCCAGGAAGGCGCGCGACGGCAAGGAAGGCGCGCGACGGCCAGGAAGGCGCGCGACGGCAAGGGAGGCGAACGACGGTGACTGTGGCGAAGCCGCTGCGGTCCGACGCGCGCCGCAACAGGGAGCGGCTGCTCGAGGCGGCCAGAGCGGCGTTCGCCGCGGACGGGCTGTCCGTGCCGCTGGACGAGATCGCGCGCCGGGCCGGAGTCGGCCCCGGCACGCTATACCGCCACTTCCCCGCCAAGGAAGCGCTGTTCGAGGCCGTGCTGCAGGACCGGCTGCAGCGCCTGGCGGACGAGGCCCGGGCGCTGCGCGATCAACCTGACCCCGGGGAAGCCCTGCTCGGCTTCATCGACCGCCTGGTGGCCGAGGGGGCGCTCAAGAAGGACCTTGTCGACGCGCTGGCCAGCGCCGGGACCGAGATCAGCGCCGGGCTGGCCAAGACGGGCGCGCAGATACGCGCCGCGATCCACGATCTGCTGGTCCGTGCTCAGGCCAGCGGCACTATCCGGGATGACATCGATGTCGACGACCTCATGACGATCGTCGCGAGCATGCTGTTCGCTCTCCGGAGACGTCCCGCTCAGGCCGCGGACCCGCGGCGCGCCGTGGCGGTGCTCCGCGACGGGCTGCGCGCCGGGCCGCCGGGTGAGCCCTCCCCCGGCTAGCGCCGGACCAGCGGCGTGATGCCGAGCAGCGCGAGCCAGACCGGCAGCCGGTAAGGGCCGTCATTCTGCAGCGTCTGTTAGTTTTAGAATGCACGCAATGACTGAGATCAGCATCGTGGCGGTCCTCGACGACCCCGTCAGGCGCAAGCTCTACGAATACGTCGCGCTGCAGCCGCACGGGGCCAGCCGGAACGAGGCGGCACAGGCCGTCGGCATCCAGCGCACACTCGCCGCGTTCCATCTGGACCGGCTGGCCGAAGCCGGGCTGGTGAGCGTGACCTTCCGCCGGCCGGATGGGCGAACCGGCCCCGGGGCCGGGCGCCCGGCCAAGTTCTACCACCGCGCATCGACCGAACACCAGGTCAGCGTGCCGCCCAGGGATTACCGGAGCGCCGCCGAACTGCTGGCCGAAGTGGTCGACATCACCGGTGCCGAACCGCAGCTGCAGCGGTCGGCCAGGAGCAGGGGCGCGGCGGCAGGCCGCGCCGCGCGGCGGCAGGCCCCCGGCGAGGCCGACGGCGAACTGGTGCTGCGGGCGCTGACCGGGCAGGGCTACCAGCCCTACCGGGACGGCGCCGACATCCGCCTGCGCAACTGCCCGTTCCACGTGCTGGCCGACCGCTACCCGCCGCTGATCTGCGGCATGAACCACGCGCTGCTGGAGGGGCTGCTGGCGGGCGCCGCCACGACGGCGCTGCAGGCCAGGCTCGATCCGCGCCCCGGCGACTGCTGCGTCGTGGTCTGCGACACCGGCGGGCTTTCTAAAACTAATTGACATTGACATATAGGCCGAGCCGGTGGTCTGATGGCCGGGTGACCGGGTACCACGTCGCTCAGCTCAACGTCGGTCTGGTGCGCGCCCCGACCGACTCACCGGAACTGGCGGACTTCATGGCCGGGATCGACCCGGTCAACGCGGTCGCCGACGCCGACCCGGGCCTGGTGTGGCGGCTTCAGGACGGGGACGGCCCCGGCGCCACCGCGCTGCGGCCACGCGGTCCCGATCTCATGGTCAACATGTCGGTCTGGGAAACCCTGGAAGCGCTGCGCGGCTTCGTGTACCGCAATGGCCCGCATCTCGACTTCATGCGCAGGCGGCGGGACTGGTTCCACCGGATGGCCGAGGAGCATCTCGTGCTGTGGTGGGTTCCGGCCGGCCACATCCCCGACCTGGACGAGGCGTTGTCCCGGCTTGACCTGCTGCGCGCCAGCGGCCCGTCGCCGCTCGCGTTCACGTTCCGCGATCCGTACCCCGCGCCAGCGGCCGGCGCGTGCCCGGGCCTGGACGGGCCCGGGCACGCAGCAGGTCAAGCGCTGGACGTCATCGGCGGGCGAGGTCGAACCGGTCGAGGTTCATCACCTTGACCCACGCCGCGGTGAAGTCGTGCACGAACTTCTCCTTGGCGTCATCGCTCGCGTACACCTCCGCAAGCGCCCGCAGTTCGGAGTTCGACCCGAAGACGAGGTCGACGCGGGTGCCGGTCCACTTCAGCTCGCCCGTGACGGCGTCGCGGCCCTCGAACGCGGTCGCGTCCTCGGACGTCGGCTCCCACGTCGTGCCCATGTCGAGCAGGTTGACGAAGAAGTCGTTGGTCAGCGAGCCGGGAGTGGCGGTGAAGACACCGAGCTTGGACCCGTCGTAGTTCGCGCCAAGGGCGCGCAGGCCCCCAAGCAGCACCGTCATCTGCGGCGCGGTCAGCGTCAGCAGGTTCGCCTTGTCGAGCAGCAGGTACTCGGCCGGCAGCCGGGTGCCCTTGCCGACGTAGTTGCGGAACCCGTCCGCCCGTGGTTCCAGCGCCGCGAACGACTCCGCGTCGGTCTGGTCCGCCGACGCGTCGGTGCGGCCCGGCGTGAACGCGACCTCGACCTCGACCCCGGCATTCCTGGCCGCCTCCTCGACGGCCGCGCTGCCGGCCAGCACGATCAGGTCGGCGAGCGAGACCTGCTTGCCGCCGGCCTGAGCGGCGTTGAAGGACTGCTGGATCCCCTCGAGGGTGCGCAGCACCGCCGCCAGCTGGTCGGGGTTGTTGACCTCCCACCCGCTCTGCGGCTCGAGGCGGATCCGCGCGCCGTTGGCGCCGCCGCGCTTGTCGCTGCCGCGGAAGGAGGAGGCCGCCGCCCAGGCCGCCGACACGAGCTCGGGTACGGACAGGCCCGAGGCGAGGATCTGGCTCTTCAGCGAGGCGATGTCCGCGGCGTC
>JASHOI010000716.1 GCA_030041195.1 Streptosporangiaceae bacterium
GGCCAGCGGCGGCGCCGGGGGCGGGGCGCAGCGTGACCTGACCGCGCGCATCTGGTTCGCTTTGTCCATGGCCGCAGCAGCACCTGACGATCCCGCCCAGCCGCCGGAATGGTTCGTGACGGCGATCGGCACCCAGCCCAAGCAGGCCGCGGTCGACGTGGACGGGGCATCGATCGCCTACCGGGTGTACGGCGACCGCGAGGATCGCGGGATCGTGCTCGTGCACGGGGGCGCGGCTCACGCCCGGTGGTGGGACCACATCGCCCCGCTGCTCGCCGCCGAGCACATGGTGGTCGCGGTCGACCTTTCCGGGCACGGCGACAGCGGGCGGCGCGAGGCCTACAGCCTGGACGTGTGGGCGCAGGAGGTGCTCGCCGTCGCCGCGGACGCGGGGATCACCGCACCGCCCACCGTGATCGGGCACAGCATGGGCGGGCTGGTCACGCTGCGCGCGGCGACCCTGCACGGCTCGCGGATGGCCGGCGCGGTGGCCGTGGACTCGCCGGTGCGCGACATAACCCCGGAGGAGCGCGCGGCGCGCGACCGGCGCGCGTTCGGGCCGCTGCGGGTCTACCCGACGGCCGAGGCCGCCATCGCCAGGTTCCACCCGATCCCGGACCAGCCCGCCCTGCCCTACATCGCGGCGCACGTGGCCGAGACGTCGATCCACGCGGTCAGCGGCGGGTGGAGCTGGAAGTTCGACCCGCGCATCTTCGCCAGGCACCAGCTCACCCCGGCGCTGCTGACCCGGCTCGACTGCCGGGTGGCGCTGTTCCGCGCCGAGCACGGCATCGTGTCGCCGCAGATGGGCGAGATGATGTACGACCGGCTCGGGCGGCTCGCCCCGCTGATCGAGATCCCGGCCGCCGCGCACCACATCATGCTCGACCAGCCCATCGCGCTGGTCACCGGCATTCGCACGCTGCTGTCCGACTGGGACCACTCCACGCCCGCAGCGCCGGGCGGACCGGACTGACCCGGGCGGCCGCGGTCACCAACGGGCGCCTCAGTGGCCGAACGCCATGCCCATGCCGAAGACGATGAAAAACAGGCCCACGGCCAGGAACGCGAGGTCGCCGACCCGGCCGTCCCAGCCGTTGACCAGGACGTCGGTCGGATCCGCCGGGTCATACCAGACGAGGATCTTCTGGCCGGCGGCCGGAGCGGCCGCCTTGCGGACCGGGTGGGGGCACAGCCGCTCGAGCACCCGCCCGTCCTCGAGCGGGTACTGGATCAGGTTGCGGCGCGGCGATCCTTCGTCCCTGGGGGCGGGCACGACCATCGCCCAGGCGGACCGCCCGGCGCGCCGCAGCCGGCGCACGCGGCTCCTGGCGGTCAGCCCGGCCAGCGCGGCCACGAAGCCGGCGAACGCGAAGCAGAGTCCGAGCACTATCGCCATCGCGCGGGCGGCCTTCCTCTCCCCCGGCCCTTGCTGGCCGATGGGCCGTCCGGCGGCGGCGCGCACGAGGGATCCTCGGCCACGAGGACTCCCCTGACCCGCTCCAGGCTCTGCCGCCTGCGGAACTCCACGCCGTCGCCGCGCCTGGCCGGCGAGACCGACGCGCGATCCGCGCACCACCGCGACAGCTGCGGCACGGACCGCTGACCGGGGCCGTCGAGGCGTACCAGCAGCGTCGAGGCCCGCTCGGGATGAGCGGGCCACTCCACGAGCAGCAGCGCCAGCGACGGCTCGCCCGGCTGCGGAACGACCGAGCGCACGCGCAGCTCCGGCCAGTCGAGCGCGGAGACCGGCTCGGGCACGGCCACCTTCTCGGCCAGACCGAGCGCGTCCAGGTTGCCGACGTGCACCAGGCGCGCGGTCCAGAACAGCCCGGCCGCGATGAACAGCAGGGCTCCGCCCAAGCCGACGGCGGCTATCACGTATCGACAGTAAGCCCGCCGCGGTCCGGTACGCCAGCCCGCCCCGGGGCCTGGCGTCACCCTGCCGAGGGCGCCCCTGCGGCGGCCGCTTCGCGGTACAGGCTCTGCACGTCCTGGCCCAGGTAGGAACTGTAGGAGACCGACGCGGTGTCGCCGCCCTCCTGGTAGCCACCGATCACGCCGACGATCGTGCCGGTCCGCGTCCGGCCGTCGAAGCGGGTCACCCACGGGCTGCCGCTGGTGCCGTCGGCGTACCCGGAGCACTGGAACCGCAGCTGCGTGACGCTCCATTCGCTGGTCCAGTTCAGGCACGTGATCGGGGCGCTGCCGCCGTCCGGGTAGCCGGTGACCCGGACCAGCTGCTGGTAGGGCGGGTCGATCTCCAGGCGGTTGGCGCCCAGTATGTCCTCGATGTTCCGGCCGTCATGCGGCTCGAGCACGACGAAGCCGACGTCCAGGCTCGGGTCGGAGTCCCGGCTCCACTGCGGCGCGACCAGCAGCCGCTTGGGCGTCCAGATGCCGAACGGTGCCTCGCCGTTGTGGTAGTCGGGGATGAACACGATGTCCTGGCGGTAGCCGCCGCCCTTGCCGCTGTTGATGCAGTGCGCCGCGGTGATCAGCAGGTCCCTGCCGGGGCTGGCCACCACGCTCGCGGTGCAGAAGTGGTCATCGTCGCCGTCCCGGATAAACAGCGCGCCGACGCGCAGCGCGAGCAGGGCGGGGCGGGAGCTCTCCGACTGCCCGGGCAGCGGCACCTCCCGGTGCCCGGGGAGCAGGAACGGCGTCGCGCCGAGCAGGCGGTCCCGGGTCCAGAAGCTGATCGGGCCACGCCCCAACGGGCTCGCGTGGTGCACCATCGCCGCGCACCCGCCGGCCAGGACCAGGACGATCACGATCGCCAGCGCCCGTGCCGTCTTCATGCCGTCCAGCCTTCCCGGGGGCGGCCGGTTCTATCTCGAGCTGGTGCCGATACCCCAAGGGGCCTTGAGATCCGACGTTGGTACGGGTATGTCTATCGGCGCAGGCTGCCCGCGGATGGCAGCTCCGGCGAGAGGAGCAGTGACATGCCTGGAATCGTGGTGGGCGTCGACGGGTCGGCAAGCTCTCAGGACGCGCTGCAGTGGGCGGTGAAGCACGCCGCGCTCGAGCACGCCGCGCTCACGGTCCTTGCCGTGCACGAGGTCGCGGCGAGCGCCTGGACGGGCAACCCGATCGTGTACCCCGAGGACCGGCCCGCGGAGGAACGGGCGCAGCAGGCCGCCCAGGAAGCGGTGACGAAGGCCATCAGCCAGAACGGCGGCGCCGGCCCGGACTCGGTGACCGTGCGCGGGGTCAGCGGCCAGGCCGCGCAGCTCCTCATCGAGGCGTCCGGCGACGCCGACCTGGTCGTCGTCGGCTCGCGCGGCGCCGGCGGCTTCGCCAACCTGCTGACCGGCTCGACGAGTTCCAAGGTCGTCAACCACGCGGCCTGCCCGGTCGTCGTTGTCCGTATCAAGAAGTAACCAGCCGTAACGCGATGCCCCGCCGGCTCACGCAGCCGGCGGGGGGCCGCGTCGCGGGGTCAAGCCCGCTGCGACCGCCATTCGTCCTCGAGCATCGCGTACACGACCTCGTCGCACCACTCGCCCTTGACGATCTCGTTTTGCACGAAGTGGGCTTCGCGCCGCATGCCGAGCCGCTCGAGCACCCTGGCCGATGCCGTGTTGCGCGCGTCGATGCGGCCGATGATGCGGTGCAGGCGGTAGTCCTCGAAGCCGAGTTGCAGCAGCATCCTCGCGGCCTCCGTGGCGTAGCCCCGGCCGCCGTAGTCGGGGTGGAACAGGTAGCCGATCTCACCCTGCCGGTGCTCCTTGCTGCGCAGGAACAGCACCACGTCCCCGATCAGCACACCAGAGTCCGGTAGTACGACGGCCAGGTCCACGGCGTCCCGTTCGGGCCCGTCTGCCTGGATCCGCTGCTCGAGAACGTCGCGGACCTGGTCGCGGTCCCGGACGTCGTACAGCAGGTAACGGGTCACCTCGGGCCGGGACTGGATGTCGTACAGCGCGTCAAGGTCGTCGATCAGGTACGGGCGGAGGATGAGCCGCGCGGTCCTGAGCGAAAAGCCGGGCTTACCCACCGGGCAATCGTGTCATACGTCCACCGGGCCCGGTTCGACGCAGAACTCGTTGCCCTCCGGGTCCTGCATCACCGTGTGGTCCGGGTAACGGCGCTGCGTGCTGGCGCCGAGCCGCTCCAGCCTGGCCACCTCGTCCGCGACCGCGCCGGGCGCGCGCAGGTCGAAGTGCAGCCGGTTCTTGGCGGTCTTGCCCTCCGGCACCCGGCTGAACCAGACGTTCGGCCCGCCCCAGCCGGCCGCTTCGACAAAGGCCTTGTCGGTGGTTGAGTCCTCGTCCACGTCCGACCCGAACACGGCCGCCCAGAACCTGGCCAGCGCGAGGGCGTCACCGGCATCGAACGTGACGGACTTGATGACACTCGCCATGCCGCGACGGTACCCGGCTGCAACGCGGCGGCGAGCGGCCCCTTACCATCCGATAGTGGGGCGGATACCGCGGTCAGGGCCACGGGGTGACGGGAAATGGCGGCTGAAGGCGCTTCCGGGTACGGGCTGGACAACGCCTGGCACAACGCGCTGGCGCGGCTGCGGTCGCTGGAGCAATGGCTGGATCCGGCGACGACCAGGCACCTGCGCGCCCGGGGCGTCGGCGCCGGGTGGCGGTGCCTCGAGGTCGGCGGCGGGGCCGGGTCGGTCGCCCGGTGGCTGTGCGGCCAGGTGTGCCCGGGCGGCGAGGTCGTCGCCACCGACATCGACACCAGGTTCCTGGAGACGCTGAACGAGGCCAACCTGAGGGTGCTGCGGCACGACATCACCGCGGACAACCTCCCGGCCGGCTCGTTCGACCTGGTGCACTGCCGCCTGGTCCTGGCGCACCTGCCGGACCGGCAGGCGGTCTTATCGAAGCTCGCCGCCGCGCTCAGGCCCGGCGGCCAGCTGGTGGCCGAGGAGATGGACTTCGTGTCGGTGACCGCCGATGAAGACCAGCCCGGCGGCCGGGCCTTCAACGCCGCCGTCGCCAGCTCCAACGACGTGCTGCGGGCCCGGGGCTTCGACCCGGACTACGGCCGGATGCTGCTGGCGGACTTCCGCGCGGCCGGGCTGGCGGACATCGAGACCGAGGGCCACGTCCGGCTCTGGGCGGGCGGCTCGCCGGGTGCGGCGGCCTGGCGGCTGACGTTGGAGCAGTTGCGCGGTGACATGGCCGCGCTCGGCCTCGACCACGCCACGATCGCCGCCGCGATCGGGGCCTGCGAGGATCGCGACTTCACGTTCCTGTCGCAGGCGACGATGACCGCCTGGGGCCAGCGCCGCCAGGCGTGCGAGTAGGCTCGCGGCGACGGGAGGCACCGTGGACATCACCCAGCTGATCCTCGACGACCACCACGAGCAGCGCCGGCTCTTCGCGATGCTCGAGCAGATCGACCCCGCGGACACCGGCACGCTGAGCGTCCTCTGGTCCCGTCTCGCGGCGTTCCTCGAGCTGCACGCCGCCGCCGAGGAAGCGATCTTCTACCCCGAACTGCTCAAGGTGGACAAGCTCGCCGGGCGTCTGGGCAGCGGGGAAGAGGAGACGCTGGACGCCATTCACGACCACAACGACATCCGGGACGCCATCGCCGCTGTCGGCCCGCACGATGTGGGCAGCAGCGGCTGGTTCGCCGCGGTGGCCACGGCGAACCAGGCCAACGGCGACCACATGGCCGAGGAGGAACGGGAGGGCCTGACCGACTTCCGCAGGTTCGCCAGCCTGCAGTTGCGTCACGACCTCGCGGTCGGGTTCGCGGCCTACGAGGCGCGGCACTACCAGGGCGTCGAGCCCGTGGACAAGGACCCGGCCGCGTACGTGCGCCAGGCAGAGCGGGCGATCACCGGTTCCGGCTCGCTCGGCATCGGCAGCCTCAAGGGCCTGTGACCACACAGAGGGGAAGCAATGGATCTGGAAGAAGTCCTGGACAAGGTCGCGGAGCTGAGCCGGGAAGAGCTGCGGATCGTGCGCAAGCGGAGCGAGGAGCGTACGGCCGCCCGCGACCATGGCCATGATTTCCACGAGATGGAGCAGGCCGCCGACCGGCTGGACCACTACGCGCACCTGCTCCGCAGGCTGCACGACAACGAGCTCGGCCAGAACTGGCGGCACGAGAGCCGCAGCGACGAGTGATGTTGGACTTTCATGATCTGGGTCGATAACGACCAAATACGCGGCGTTTGCCACCCAGATCATGAACAGCGAGCGTCAGTCGGCTTCGGTGCGCAGCGCGTCGACCTCGGCGAGCAGCGACTGGACCATCCAGGCCGGAAGGCGGCTGCCGCGGGGATCGGTGCCCGCGACCGCCCGGCGGATGATGGCCTCGCGGTCCGGGGTCAGCCGCGGGTGGACGAGCGTGAACGGCTCGCCGCGCACTTCCCCGCTGGCGGGGGCTTTGTCCGCCTGCAGGTAGCGACGGATGAAGCCGCCGTAACGCTCGGAGATCTCGGTCTCGGTGCTGTCCCGGTCTGACCGGCCCGCCAGGAAGTCCGCGAGCGGCTCGTCCCAGATGCTGCGCCCGATCGCGAAGCCGACGTAGCCCTCCAACGGCGCGGCGACATCGAGCCAGTGGTTGACCTGCCGCTCCGGTGCGTTCCGGCCGAGCACGATGCAGGACGCGTCCGGGTCCGCCGAGTGCTTGACGGTGTCGAGGACCAGCTGCGCGCCCTCGATGGTCTCGTAGCCCTCGAGCTTCCAGATGCGCGGGCGGACGCCGGCCTCGGTCATCGTCGTGATCACCTTCGCGGTGAGCCCGGGGCGCTCGCGCTCGTCGAACAGGGCCTGGTCCTCGTGCGCGGCGAGCTGCTCGCGGGTCGGCGGGACCAGAAGCTCGAGCAGCCAGTGGCGCCGGTGCGAGGCGGCCCAGTCGTCCAGGCGCCGCAGCCCGGCGAGCTGATCCTGCTGCAGCTCGGCCGGGTCGGCGGGGTTGAACCGCACCAGGACCTTGATCCAGTCCGGGTCGAATTCCTCGATGTGGCTTCCGAAGTCGTCGCCGTACTCGAAGCGGAACCGGTCGGACCCGCTGACCTCGGCGGGCATCGCGAGCACGAACCCGGCCGCCTTGGCCTGGCGGGCCACGTCGGCGCCGAGCTGCTCGTCCACGAGGATCCCGAGCTGCCCGCCGCCGAGGTCGGTGCCCACGAGCCGCTGAGCGGCCTCAAAGATCATTGACTTGGCGCTGCGCATGCCCGCGAGCTGCTCGTCGGTCGCGGTGCCCTGCACCCCGAACAGCGTCTTCCCGAATGAGTCACGGTGGTCCATGGCCAGGATGAACAGCGGCTGCGCCGCGGACGGCGGGCCGGCGTGCGCCGACGTGGATTCGGTCATGGCTCCTGCCTTCCTTAACCGGACGTGCGGGAAACATCACGCGCGGGACGTGCGGGAAACATCACGCGCGGCGGCCTCGCCGGATCTGCGTGGCGCCGAATGACAAGCCGAGCAGCACGGCCCCCCAGGGACCGGCGACCCACAGCGGCCAAGGGTAGACGAGGTGCGCGGTGGTGGCGCTGACCAACACCCAGACCACGACGTTGATGGATACCACGGTCAGCCAGACCGTCCACACCACCTTGAGCGCGGTCGGCAGGCCGGCGAAGCCGCCCCGCCTGGCGACGTCGGCCTGCGGCGCCGGGGCCTGGGCGGGCGGTGCCGGCTCCTGCTGCTTCGCCACCGGCCTGGCCTCCGGCAGGTCCTGGTACAGCGGGACGAGGTCGCCGTAGGTGACCGCCTCGTAGGCGAGTTCCATGCGCTCGAGGTACTCGTCCATCTTCAGCCGGCCCTCGTCCAGCGCGCCGCGCAGTCGCTCCACGACCGCCTGCCGGTCGGCGTCCGAGGCTCGCATGTCCGGGCGATGTTCCATCGCGCCCTCCGGCTGATGTTGTTTTGGGGGCCCGCATCAAGGATGCACCACGCCGCCGCCGAGCACAGTGCCGGTCTGGACGAGTCCTGGGGCACCGCACGGGCCGGTGCGACTATGGAACTGCGGCAACAGCGGAGGTGCGGCGATGGCAGGCAAGAGCGGCACGGCGACCAAGACCGGCGCGGCGAGCAAGGACGGCCGGGCGAAGGCGGCGGGGAAGCCCGGGCCGGCCAGGCGCCTGGACCGGGCGCTCTACGAGAAGGAGCTGTACCGGCTGCAGGGCGAGCTGATGAAGGTGCAGGAATGGGTGCGGGCCGAGCGCGCCCGGATCGTGGTGATCTTCGAGGGCCGCGACGCCGCCGGCAAGGGAGGCGCGATCAAGCGGGTCACCCAGTACCTGAACCCCCGCGTCGCGCGGATCGCCGCGCTGCCCGCGCCGACCGAGCGCGAGCAGGGCCAGTGGTACTTCCAGCGTTACGTTGACCAGCTGCCGACCGCGGGCGAGCTGCTGCTGTTCGACCGCAGCTGGTACAACCGCGCCGGTGTCGAGCACGTCATGGGCTTCTGCACCAAAGAGGAATACCACCGGTTCCTGCATCAGTGCCCGATTTTCGAACGGCTGCTGGTCGAGGACGGCATCCTGCTGCGCAAGTACTGGTTCTCGGTGAGCGACGAAGAGCAGCAGCGCCGGTTCCGGGCCAGGCTTGACGATCCGATGCGCCGCTGGAAGCTGTCCCCCATGGACCTGGAGTCGATCACGCGGTGGGAGGACTACTCGCGGGCCAAGGACGAGATGTTCGTGCAGACCGACATTCCGGAGGCGCCGTGGTACGTGGTGGAGAGCGAGGACAAACGGCGCGCCAGGATCAACATGATCTCCCACCTGCTCTCCACCATTCCGTACCACGCCGTGAAACCGGCGCCGATCAAACTGCCGCCGCGCCCGCCGTCCCAGGGTTATGTGCGGGTGCCGCGCGAAATGCAGACGTACGTGCCGGACCATGCCGCATCGCTGACGTGAGCGTCAGGATCAACATCGCCAGAGCCGGCACGAAGCTGGAGAATGACTGGGTGATTACCCGAAGATTGATTACGTCGATTCTGCTGGTGTGCATGGCCGGCCTCGGCCTGGCCGCGTGCGGCAGCAGTAGCAGTTCGGCGCCGAAGGCGTCGTCATCGTCACCCTCGGCCAAGCCTTCCGCGTCGTCCACGGCATCGGACGTATCCGCGATCACGACGAACTGGGAAGCTTTCTTTAGCGCGAAGACCCCGATCTCGAAGCGGGTCAGCCTGCTCCAGGACGGAACCACGTTCTCCTCGATCATCAAATCCCAGGCCGGCTCGAGCCTGGCGTCCGAGGCCACGGCGCAGGTGACGAAGGTGACGATGATCACGTCGTCCGAGGCGCAGGTCACCTACACGATCCTGGTGTCCGGCACGCCCGAACTGAAGAACCAGACCGGCCAGGCGGTCTACCAGGACGGCACCTGGAAGGTCGGCGTCACCAGCTTCTGCGACCTGCTGGCGCTGGAGAACGGCGGGAGCACGTCGTCGCTGCCCGCCGCCTGCAAGGCGTCGTAGCCACGTGGTCCGCTCGGTAGGGGTACCGGCCGAGGCGCCGGCGGCGCGCCATGGCGGGCAGTCGCTCGCGCTTGCCGTGCTGTGCACGCTGCTGTTCCTGACGTTCCTGGACAACACCGTGGTCAGCGTCGCGCTCGGGCAGCTGTATGGCAGCCTGCACACGAGCCCGACGCAGCTGCAATGGGTCGTCGGCGCCTACGCCCTCACCTTCGCCAGCCTCATGCTGGCCTGCGGGATGATCGGGGACGAGGTCGGCAGGAAGAAGGTCATGCTCGCCGGCGCCGCGGTGTTCTGCGCCGGCTCGGTCCTGTGCGCGCTCGCCCCGAACGTCCAGGTGCTCATCGCCGGGCGCGCGGTGATGGGCGTGGGCGCGGCGGCCAGCGAGCCAGGCACGCTCTCGATGCTCCGGCATCTGTATCCCGAGGCCAAGGCCAGGAGCAGGGCGATCGGCGTCTGGGCCGCGACATCCGGATTTGCGCTGGCCGCTGGCCCGCTCATCGGCGGCGTGCTGATCGGGATCTGGAACTGGCGGGCCATCTTCTGGTTCAACCTGGTGTTCGGTCTGGCCGCGTTGATCGTCGCGGTCGTCATCCTGCCGGAGAGCGCCGACCCCACGCCGGCGCGCGTCGACACCGCGGGCACGCTCCTTGGCGCCGGGGCGCTGGCGGCGTTCGTGTTCGCGATCTTCGATTCCGAGTCGGCTGGTTTCGGCGCCGCTGAGGTGATCGCGCTGCTGTGCGCGGCCGTGGTGCTGGTGGTGGCGTTCGTCTGGCGGGAGAGCCGCGCCGTGCACCCGCTGCTTGACTTGCGCTACCTGCGCGTGCCGCAATTCACCACCCCGAACCTTGTCGCGTTCTGCACGTACTTCGCCACGTTTGCCATCTTCTTCTTCACCGCGCTGTACCTGGTCATCGTCGTAGGAGCCTCCGGCTACCGGCTGGCGCTGGTGTTCTTGCCGATGACGGTCCTGATGATCGTCGCCTCGGTGCTCGCGGGACGCTGGACGGCCATTGTCGGGCCGCGCTGGTCGATCACGATCGGGTGCCTGCTGCTGGCCATCGGGCTGTTGCCGGCCAATAGCTTCCTCAGCCCGCATCCGTCCTACGGCCCGCTGATGGCCGTGCTCGCGCTGGCCGGCATCGGCATCGGCACCGCCGTGGTTCCGGTCACCTCCTCGGTGCTGTCGGCGGTACCGCCGGAGCGCTCCGGCATGGCCGCGTCGGCCACCAACACCAGCCGGGAGATCGGCACGGTCGCCGGGGTCGCGATCCTGGGCTCGCTGATGTTTTCGCAGGTGTTCGCCCAGCTCACCACCCAGATGAACCACTTGCACGTGCCGGTCCTGTACCGGGGCTTTGTGTTCGCCGCGATCGAGACCGGCGATTTCTCCGCACCGTCAAATTTGCCCCCCGGCCTCGAGAAGCTGCTGCTGGAGCTGAGCGGCGTCGCCAACAATGCGTTCCATGACGGATTGCGTGCAGTGCTCTACCTGGCGGCCGGGCTGGCGCTCGTCGCCGCGCTGCTCGCCCTGATCACACTGCGCTCACGGCCGGCCGACGCAGAGTCCTGACTTTCGTGCCCGCGTGGCCGGATCAGCCAGCCAGGCTCTTCCGCAGCGCCAGCACCCGCCGCAGCGCCACCGTGAACGCCTGCTCGCTTAGCTTGCCGTCGCGGTAGCCGTCTTCCAGGCCGACCGTGGCCTGCTTGCCCTCGCTGACGTTCTGCGCCGAGCAGAGGATGAGGTCCATTCCGGCCTCGGCCGCCAGCAGCGCCCGGTTCTGGTATGAGCCGTACGCGCGCAGCGCGCCGGCTTCCAGGGCATCGGTGATCGTCACGCCGTTGAACTTGAGCCGCTGGCGCAGCTCGCCGTTGACGATCGTGGCCGACATCCCGGCCGGCCGGCCGGGATCGAGCGCCGGGTACACCGCCCAGGACACCATGACCAGCCGGACCCCGGCGGCGATGGCCGCCGTGTACGGCAGCTCGTCGGTGTCCCGGATCGTGGTCAGCGGCAGGTCCAGCGTGACCGGGACGTCGTCGGTGTCCTGCCCCTGAGCCGCCGCGCCGAGCCCGGGGAAGTGCTTGGCCGTGGCCGCGACGCCCGCGCGCTGCTGCGCGGTGATGAAGTCGGCGCCGAGCTCGGCCACCACGGCCGGGTTCGTGCTGTAGGAGCGCTGGTACTGGTCGTCGAAGTCGCCCGGCTGCCGGTAGACATCCAGCACCGGAGCCAGGTTGACGTTGATCCCGATGCCGCGCAGGTTCTGCCCGGCGCTGGCTCCCGCCTGCGTCGCGGCGGCCTGCGGGTCCGCCGACTCGCCGATCTGCAGCTCGGAGAGCAGCGGCGCGCCGGGCACCCGGCGGACCAGGCCGCCCTCCTGGTCGGTCATCAGCAGCAGCGGCGCGCGGACCGGGTTCAGCGGGCTGGCGTCGGCCCGCTCGAGCTCCGCGACCACGCTGGCGATCTGCGCCCGGCTGGACACGTTCTGGCTGAAAAAGATCACTCCGGCGGCGTCGCCGTGACTGATCAGCCGGAGCAGCTCAGCGGGGGGCGTCAGGCCTGGGTAGCTGTAGATCACCCGCTGGCCCGCCATCTGCTGCAGCGACAGCGTGGGCAGCGGCCCGGCGGCCTGGCCGGGCGACGGCGACGGGCTCGCGCTTGCCGAGGGCCGCGGCGACGAGGAGCTGGATCCCCGGGCCGGGCCGGAGCGCAGCCACAGCGGGAAGCGCCCGGCGACGGCGCTCGCCACGAGCGCGACGGCCAGGGCGATCGCGATGGCCGCGGCTCCCGCCCGCACCCAGAACTGTGTCCTGTCCATGCCCCTCCGCGCCTGTCGACGTGGCCGGCCCGGCCGTCGACCGTTCCGTGCCCAGTAAGCCGAGACGGCACACGCCAGGCTAAGGTTGTCACGTTGTGCCTGAATACCGACCTGCACGGTACGCAGCAGTGCTGCGCCGCACGTCACCTGTTGACTGGGAGGGGTATCCGGGATGACCGAGGGGCACCACGAGCACGAGCACCATCAGGATCCAACGTTCTACCGCTCTCCCCGCGATGCTGCCGCGGCGCCGCCGGAGAAGCTTGCTTACGTGGCCACCTTCGCCCGCCCGGCCGACAAGCCGGACGCGATGGCGGTCGTCGACGTCGATCCGCAGTCGCCCGGCTACGGCTCGGTCATCGGCTTCACCGAACTGCCCAATCTAGGGGATGAGCTGCATCACTTCGGGTGGAACGCCTGCTCCAGCGCGCTGTGCCCGGGCGGCGGGCACGACCACGGAGACCGCAGGTACCTGATCGTGCCCGGCCTGCGCTCGTCACGGCTGTACGTGCTTGACACCCAGCCCGATCCGGCCGCGCCGCAGGTCAGCAGCGTGCTCGGCCCCGAGGAGCTGGGCAAGCGCGGGAACTACTCGCGGCCGCACACCGTGCACTGCGGGCCCGGCGCGCTGTTCGTGTCGTGCCTGGGCGGCGGCTCCGAAGACGGTCCCGGCGGAGTTGCGCTGCTGGACAGCAACACGTTCGAGGTGACCGGGCAGTGGGAGGCCGACCGCGGCGACCAGTACCTCGCCTACGACGTGTGGTGGCACATCAACTACGACATCGCGATCACGTCGGAATGGGGCACGCCGTCGATGATCGAGGACGGTATCGTGCCCGAGCTGCTGCTCGGCCGCAAGTACGGCCACCGGCTGCACTTCTGGGACATGAAGACCCGGACCAACATCCAGACGGTCGATATCGGCGACCAGTACCAGATGACGCTGGAGCTGCGCCCGGCGCACGACCCGACCAAGAAGTACGGGTTCGTCGGCGTCGTGGTCAGCGTCGAGGACCTGTCGGCGTCCGTCTGGCTGTGGCACGAGGGCGATGACGGCAGGTGGGCGGCCCAGAAGGTGATCTCGATCCCGGCCGAGCCCGCCGACGCCGCGGAGCTGCCGCCGGCCCTGCAGCCGTTCGGCGCGGTCCCGCCGCTGGTGACGGACCTGGCACTGGCCGTCGACGACCAGAGGCTGTACGTGTCCTGCTGGGGCACGGGCGAGCTGAAGCAGTATGACGTCTCCGACCCGTTCCACCCGCGGGAGACCGGTTCGGTACGGATCGGCGGCATCGTCGGCCGCAGGGCCCACCCGGCCCGGCCCGGCCAGCCGCTGGCGGGCGGCCCGCAGATGGTCGAGGTCAGCCGGGACAGCAAGCGGGTCTACTTCACGAACTCGCTGTATGGGGCGTGGGACGACCAGTTCTATCCGGACGGCGTGGGTGCCTGGATGGCGAAGCTCGACGTCGCCGACGGCGGCGGGGTCTCGTTTGACGAGCGGTTCTTCCTCGAGGGCGGCGCGTTCCGCGGCCGTCGCCCGCACCAGGTCAGGCTCCAGGGCGGCGACGCGTCCAGCGACTCGTACTGCTTCCCGCCGTGACCCCGGCGGGCCCGGCACGCCGCTCAGGGCGAGGGGGTTGACACCGGCACCCGCGGGCTCGCCGGCATGAGCCTGGCGGCGGTGCGCTCCGCGGTGCCGCGGGCCCAGCGCCCGCTGGAAACCAGGCCGAAGACCAGGACCGCGACGCCGCAGCCGGCGATGATCCACCATCCAACGTGGCTGGCGTCGGCGAAGCCCAGCCGCAGGGACCCGTGCAGGGACGAGAGCACCGAGGAGCCCAGCACCGCCACGCCGAGCGTGGAGCCCACCTGCCGGCTGGTCGACGCGATCCCGGCGGCGACCCCCGCCTGTGACCGCGGCATGCCAGATACCGCGGTGTTCGTGATGGGGGCGTTCACCATGCCGCATCCGATGCCGAAGACCAGGTAGCTCGCCACGAGATAGCTGAACGTGCTGTCCCTGGTCAGCCTCGTCAGCATGATTCCGCCCGTCGTGGTGGCGATGCCGGCCACGACCAGCGGCAGCCGAGGCCCGCGCGCGGCCACGATGCGCCCGGCCAGCGGCGCGAGCAGCACGATCATCGCGCCGACGGGCAGCATGTACAGGCCGGCGTGCAGCGCCGAGTAGCCCCGGACGTCCTGCAGGTACAGGGTGTTCAGGAACAGGAAGCCGCCGAGCGCGGCGAACGCGCACACCGCGATCACCGTCGCCCCGGAGAACGGCGCGCTCCGGAAGAACCTCAGGTCGACCAGGGGCTCGGTGTGCCGCGGCTCGTATGCGACCAGGCAGATCAGGGCGGCGACGGCGAGGCCGAAGCAGCCGAGGATCCTGGCCGACACCCAGCCAGCGTTGGGTCCCTCGATGATGCCGTAGGTGAGGGACGCGAGCAGAACGACGACCAGTGCCTGGCCCACCGGATCGACCCGCCGCGCCCGCGGTGCCCGGGACTCCGGCACGAAGAGCGCGGTCAGGATGATCGCCGCGATGCCGATCGGGATGTTGACCCAGAAGATCCCCCGCCAGCCAACGGACGTGACCAGAGCGCCGCCCACCACTGGGCCGAGTGCCAGGCTGATGCCGAACACCGCGCCCCACATCCCGATCGCGCGCGCCCGCTCGGCGGGATCGGTGAACGTGTTCGTGACGATCGACAACGCCACCGGGTTCAGCATCGACCCCCCGAGCGCCTGCAGCGCCCGGAACGCGACCAGCCAGCCCAGGGCAGGCGCCAGACTGCAGGCCAGCGAGCCGAGCGTGAACAGGGCAAGGCCGGCCTGGAAGGTCCGGCGGCGGCCGATGCGGTCCCCGGTGGAGCCAGACAACATGAGGAAGCTGGCCACGACGAGCGTGTAAGCGTCAATGATCCACTGCAGGCCGGAGACCGGGGCGTGCAGATCGCGCTGGATGGACGGCAGTGCGACGTTCACGATCGTCACGTCGATGCCGACGATGAACAGGCTCATGCAGCAGATCGCCAGCACCAGCATGCGGCGCTTGCGGCTCAGGTCGGCCTGTTCCATGCGTCCGGTGTCCTTCTCATCATTTGCTGGTTCACAACTAACTATCTCAGGGCCGTCGTGTGACGCTGTCAGGCCCCTCTGCTTGACTAACGGCATGACGCAGGGCGATCTTCCCGTTCTTGGTTTCGTTGACCGGGCCGCGTGGGAGTCCTGGCTGGCGCGGCAGCACACCGTGTCACCCGGGGTCTGGCTCAAGATCCCGAAGAAGAACGGCTCAGCCGCGCCGGGCGTCTCCTACCCGGACGCGGTCGCCGTGGCGCTGTGCTACGGCTGGATCGACGGCCAGAAGGGCCGGCTCGACGAGGCCTACTGGCTGCAGCGCTTCAGCCCACGCAGGCCGGGCAGCCGCTGGTCGAAGATCAACACCGAGAAGGCCGCGGAACTCATCGAGGCGGGCCTGATGCAGCCCGCCGGGATGCGCGAGGTCGAGCTGGCCAGGGCCGACGGCCGGTGGGACGCCGCGTACGAGGGGCAGCGGGCGATGGGCGTGCCCGATGACCTGGCGGCCGAGTTGGCGCGCAACGAGGCCGCCGGCGCGTTCTTCGCGACCCTGTCCAGCGTGAACCGGTACGCGATCCTGTACCGGATCGGCGACGCGAAGCGCCCGGAGACCCGCGCCAGGCGCATCGCGAAGTACGTGGCGATGCTGGCCGCGCACGAGACGATCCACCCGCAGGCCTGAGCCGACTCCGGCCGGAACTGCCCGGGCCCCGGCGGCAGCACCGGCCGTCGTGTGCCGGGCTGCCGCCGGGCCACGCCTCAGGTGTTGAGCTTGGCGAGCTCGGCCTGCACCATCGCCTCGTGCTCCTGCTCGTCGCGGCGCGCGTCGCGCGGCCGCCAGCGACCCCGCAGCAGCGGGATGCTGAGCAGGAAGAAGATCATCCCGCCGAAGCACACCCACCACCAGGTCCGCCACTGGCCCGGGGCGTTGGCCGAGGCTGTCGACACCGCCGAGCCGTGCGCCTTCAGGTAAGCGATCGCCGACGGCGGGACCTTCGACAGCGCGGTGAGCTGCGCCGAGTAGGGAGCGATCGCCGTCAGGTCTGCCGCATACGGCGTCACTTTCGCCAGCTGGGACGATACAGCGATCACGCCATCGATGGCCGCGCTGTTGGCGTCGATCGTGGTGAGGATCGCGGCGCCCTTCGTGCCGCCACCCGCCGCTGCCAAGGCCTTGGCTACCAGCGAGGACGGGATCTTGGCCGGGTCGGAGGAGTACGTGGCGAGCTGCGCGAACAGCGCCGGGTTGGCCTTGATCACCGCCAGCTCGGGCGCGAACTTCACCGCGTTGGCGAGCTGCGTGGCGTCCGTCTTCGCGATCGTCAGGACCGACGCCGGGATCTTCTGGGCGGTGGCCACGATGTTCGCGTGCGTGCTGGCGAAGGCGAGCTCGCTCTTGTACGTGGTCGCGTACGTGGCGACCGTGGTCCCGTAGTTCACCAGCGGGGTGACCGAGGTGATGATGATCGGGATGATCAGGTAGGAGACGAAGACCACGATCCGGATGATCCAGCCCCAGATCGCCAGGCCGGTGGCGGTCAGCGCCGGGTTCCTGGCCTCGACGGTCTCGGTGAAGCTGGCCATCCACGGGACGTAGGCCACGCCGAGGCAGAACGACAGCGCGGCCAGGATGATCGCCATCGTGTAGTAGCTGGGATGGTGGCCGAACTGCAGCAGGTACACCACGGTCATGACGGCGGCGGCGACCCCGCCGACCACCATGAACGGCTTCCGGACCCGGAGCGCGTCGGAGACGATCCCGATCAGGATCACCGCCACGATGTTGAAGCCCCACTCCCAATTGCCCAGCCCGTTGGCTTGCTTGACCGTGAAGCCGAACACCGTGCCCATGTAGATCACCAGGAACGCCACGGCCGAGTAGTAGATCAGCAGGAAGATCGAGATGGCCAGGGAGGACACCACCACGTCGACCTTGAGCAGCTGGCGGAACGGATGGTGCAGCATCGACTCGATGTTCAGGCCCTTGGCCCTGGCCTCGATCAGCGCGCGGTCGCGCATGGTCACCATCAGCTGGTCGCGCAGCCTCGGTGACAGCTCCCGCAGCCCGAACAGCGCGATCACGAACACGACGATGCCGGCGATGCCGCAGATGTGGTACTCGTGGGTCCAGAACCGCGTGTCGTTGACGATGGCCGGGACTGTGTTGGTCCCCACGACCGCGACGATCAGGCTGCCGACCACCGGGCCGCTGGTCCAGAAGCCCATGGCCGCGCCCCGGCCGAGCTGCGGGGAGAAGTCGCGGATCAGCGCCGGCGTGGCCACCAGGCACATGCCCTCGACGAACCCGACGACGAACCCCTCGATGGTGAACTCCCACTTATTCGTCGCGGACGAAATGATGAAGGCGACGAAGATCCCGGTGAACAGCAGCCCGAACACCACCATGTTGGCGCGGCCGTACCGGTCGGCGAGCCCGGCGAACAGCGAGCCGAACGCGCCGATCAGGGCCCCGAACGCCAGGGTGATCACGAAGAATGTGAAGCTCATGTGCAGGTTGGCCAGGATCAGCGTGGAGACCGACCCGCCAACATACAGCTCGTAGTACAGCGTGATCGTGGCCAGCACCGTGAGCGCCAGGTACAGGATCCGCGGCCCGGTGTCCGGATAGCTGTCCAGTTGCCGGCGCCACAGAAATGACATGCCGCCCCGGCCGGTGGACACCTCTGCTGCAGTCGCGTTCATGCGGTCCTCCTCCGCCCCGGTGCCTGGGGCGTCGAGAGGCGAACCCGCATCGACCCCCCACCGCACCTCAGAAGTACGATCACGTACTTTTAAGGATGTGGCTATCGTATGGGTGTGTCCGCCGTGAGACAAGAGGGTGTTCTTGCCCGGACTCACGAAGGTGAGCCCGGTCTGCCCCGCGGCCGCAGCGGGCTGCCACTCACCGCGGTGCGCGGTGCCCAGCGGGAGCGCCTGCTGCGGGCGGTGATCGCAGCCGTCGGCAGGACCGGATTCCGCAACGTCACCGTCGCGGACATCGTCCGCGGCGCCCGGGTCTCGCGGGCCGCGTTCTACGCACACTTTGCCGACAAGGAGGACTGCTTCCTCGCCGCCACCCGGCAGGGCGGCCTGCTGATGGCCGACCGGGTCGTGACCGCCTCCCGGAAGCTGCCCGCCGGCGCGAGCCACGAGGCGACGCTGCGGGCCAGCATGCGGGCGTACCTCGGGTTCCTGGCCGAGGAACCGACGTTCGCCCGCGCCTTCTTCATCGAGATGCCCGCTGCCGGGCCGCGGGCGGCCCGGCAGTCCGAGGCCGCGCTGCACGGCTACGCCCGGATGAACCGGGCCTGGCACGAGAAGGCCCGTCGCGACCACCCTGGCTGGCCCGCGGTCCCCTACCCCGCCTATTACGCGCTCGCGGGCGCCACCTCCGAACTCGTGCGCGCCGAGGTCCGCACCGGCACCAGCAGCGCGATCACCAGCCTTGAGGACACGCTGGTCGCGCTGCACCTCGTGATCCTGGCCGGCCGCCCGTGGTCGCAGCCCGCCTGACCGCGTACCGGCCGCAACGGGCCTGACCGCGGCGGGCGCCGCCGTTGGGTCTTGACGGCAGCGCGCTACGCCGTACGATGTCCGTATCCTGCCGACGGTATACAATTCGTGCGCTCGCCCGGCGAGCCTACGTGAGGAGCGCAGCGGTGTACCACGAGCTCACCGTCTGGTCCCGCGGGATCATCATGGACAAGGAAGCAAGGGACGTCTCCTCGTGTATCGCGGCCGCGGCGCGCACGGCCGGCTATCACACCGAGAACGTCAGCGACTACATCGATGACCCGGACCGGACCAACTGCCTGGTGCGCAGGTACGCACGGTTCGGTGACCAGCCGATCCTCGACCGGTTCATCTACGAGAACCCGCATCCCGACTGGGTGGTGCTGATCGAGGAGACCATCATCAAGGCGGTCAACTTCCTGCGCGGCACGCCGGACGGCGAGGGCGTCCTCGTGGTCAACTCGGGTCGCGATCCGGAGTACCTGCTGAAGTTCCTGCCCGACCAGATGCGGGCCAGGCTCGCGAAGCTGGTCGTGGTCGACGGCGTGAGCCTGGCCGAGCAGCGCGGCGACAGCCCGTGGATGTTCGTCCGCAACGTGTCCGAGCTGGCCTTCGACCGGATGTCCACGGAAGGCGCCGTGGAGCGGCTGGCGATCGGCCTCGGCGTGGCCGCGCCGGTCATCGGCGCGCTGGTCGCGGCGACCGGAACGTTCGCGGTCGACGACGTCGCCGCGGTGGTGGCCGACCGCGACGCGATGTACCGGGGGGCCGAGCAGCACCGGGTGCTCGACCTCAGCCCGGCGCAGACCACCGGCTGATCAGCGGCCAGGAACAGGAGTCCCCATGTCCGTGCGTGGCACCCACGTTCCCCCCCATCTCCGGCTGCCAATCGCCGGCGTGACCCCGCCGCCCACTGAAAAGGATGGCCAGCGGCTGTTCCCGACCGGCAACTTCCGCTTCTTCCGGCCCGTGTACCGGGACAAGATGCCGCCGTGCAACAACGCCTGCCCGACCGGCGAGCAGATTCAGCGCTACCTCGACTTCGTCAAGCACGACCGGTTCCTCGACGGCTACCTCACGATCTGTGAGGACAACTTCATGCCGTCGGTCACCGGCCGGGTCTGTTACCACCCGTGCGAGACCGCGTGCAACCGGGCCGAACACGACGAGCCGATCGGCATCAGGAGCGTGGAGCGCTTCCTCGGTGACTTCGGCCTGCAGCTGGCGGACAACCCGCTGACCGGGCTCATGCCGCCGCTGAACGGCAAGACGGTGGCGATCGTGGGGTCCGGGCCGGGCGGCCTGGCGTGCGCGTATCACCTGCGCCGCCGTGGTTACGCCAGCGTGATCTTCGAGGCCATGGAGAAGCCGGGCGGGATGCTGCGCGGCGGCATACCGCACTGGCACCTGCCCGAGGAGATCCTCGACGCCGAGATCGCCAAGCTGCTCAGCCTCGGCGGCGTCGAGATCCGGTGCGGCATCCGGGCCGGGACGCCGGATCTCACCTGGGACGACCTGGCCCGGTACGACGCGGCGTTCCTCGCGCTCGGCCAGGACGTCGGCCGGCGCCTGGACGTGCCGGGCAGCCAGGCCCGCGGCGTCACCGGCGCCCTCGAGTTCCTGCGCGAGGCCGGCCTCGGCCGGCCGGTGCGGATCGGCAGGAAGGTGCTGGTGATCGGCGGCGGGAACACCGCGTCCGACGCGGCACGCAGCGCGATCAGGCTCGGCGGCGGCACCGCCACGATCGTCTCCCTGGAGTCCGCCAGCGAGCTGGCAATCGTGCCCGAGGACCTGGAACAGGCGGCCGACGAGGGCGTGGAGTTCAGCACCGGCACCGCGTGCACCGCGATCCTGGAGCAGGACGGGCACGTGACCGGCGCCGTGCTGCGGGCCGCCAGGCTGGCCAAAGACGACAGCGGTGCGGTGCGCCCCGAGATCGTCGACGGCTCCGAGTACCAGGTCGAGTGCGACGCCGTGCTGATCGCGATCGGCCAGGTGCAGCAGCTGGAGTGGCTCCCCGGGCACCTCAGCGACCGTGGGCTGATCACCGCCGATGAGCACGGCCGGGTCCACGGCAACGTGTTCGTCGGCGGCGACGTGCTGCGCGGGCCCTCGATGGTGGTGGACGCGCTCGGCGACGGCAAGCGCGCCGCGCGCGACATCGACCGGCTGCTGACCGCGCAGGAGCTCAGCCCGGAGCCGCCGGTGGAGATCATGCCGTACGAGCGGCTCAACACGGCGTACTTCTCCCGCGCACCGCGGATCCAGGCGCGGCTCGCCGACCCGGAGCAGCGCCGGCGCAGCCAGGTAGCCGAGGTCACCCTCGGCTACAGCCGGGCGCAGGCGGTGGCCGAGGCGGATCGCTGCATGAGCTGCGGCGTGTGCAACGGCTGCGACAACTGCTACATCGTCTGCCCGGACGTCAGCGTGCTGCGCGACACGCGGGAAAACGGCCACTACTCGATCCGCACCACGTACTGCAAGGGCTGCCTGGTCTGCGTCCAGGAGTGCCCGACCGGCTGCCTGGAGAAGGTGCCCGAGCTCGACTTCGACGAGCCGGAGGCGGTGACCAGGATGGAGACGGCGTTCGCGCCCTACGACGGCGCGCACGCCGAGCAGTCGGCGTTCACCAGGCAGCTGATCGAGGAGTCGATCGCCGAGTACGACGCGGAGCGCAAGGTGGCCGGCGCCCACGGCCACGGGCAGAAGACCACGCAGCCCAGCGGGAACCCCGGGGTGACGGCATGACCAGCGTGCACGTAGCAGGGAGCCAGCCTCAGGCCAGGCTGAGCCGGGCGATCAGGACCGCCGACGGCGAGCGGTTCCTGGCCGAGCTGGCCGGCCAGAAACTCCGGCTGAACGGCTGCGCGGCGGCTGCCTATGCCGCGCTCTACGCCAACGTCGACGTGATCACGGCCTACCCGATCCGGCCGTACACCGCGATCATGATGAACCTCTCGCAGTTCATCGCCGACGGGATCCTGGACGCCGAGTACCTGCACGCCGACGGCGAGCACTCCCAGCTTTCGGCGGCGTTCGGGGCCGGCTCCTGCGGCGCACGCGCGTTCACGGGCTCTTCGGGCGTCGGTGTGACCTACGCGTACGAGATGTACTCGATCATCTCCGGCGCCCGGATCCCGATCCAGATGGCGATCGCCGACCGCACCCTCGACCCGCCGGGAGACTTCGGCTCGGAGCACACCGACGCGCTGTGCACCAGGGACATGGGCTGGCTGCTCGGCTGGGCCGCCACTCCCCAGGAAGTGTTCGACAAGTGCCTGATCGCGTACGCGACCGGCGAGGATCCGCGGGTGCTGCTGCCGCAGATGGTCGTGCAGGACGGCTACTTCGTCTCGCACATCGCCGGCGAGGTTCACCTGCCGCCGGCCGCGGACGTGGACGCCTACCTGCCGCCCTACCAGCTGCCGTTCGCGCTCGACCCGCGGCGCCCGGTCTCGCACGGCCCGCAGATCCACCCGGAGCAGGGGCCGCCGCTGCAGCTCGAGCGGGCCCGCGCGATGGAGGACGCGATCCCGGTCATCCGGCAGAAGACCGACGAGTTCGCGGCGGCGTTCGGGCGGCGATACCCGCACTTCGTCGAGGAGTACCTGCTCGACGACGCTGAGATCGCGCTGGTGGTCTCCGGCGGCCACGCGGTCACCTGCCGCGCGGCGATCCGGCGGCTGCGCGAGCAGGGCATCAAGATCGGCATGGCCCGGCTGCTCTGGATCCGGCCGTTCCCCAGCGACGACCTGCGGGCCGCGCTGCGCGGGGTCAAGGCCGTCGGCGTGGTCGAGACGAACCTGGGGCTCGGCGGGGCGAGCTACGGCGGGATCCTCTCGCTGGATGTCACGACCGCGCTCTACCAGGCCGACTACGAGCGCCCGCTGGTCACCTCGTTCATGGCGGGCCTGGGCGGCGAGACCGTGCCGGTGGCCGAGTTCGACTGGATGGCGGGCAAACTCGGCGAGGCGGTGGCCAGCGGCCGGGTGCAGAAGGCAACCCACTGGGTCGGGTTCGAGGAGTAGGAGCTTCCGATGGCACACGAGGTCGTCCGGCACAACCTGCCGCTGTTCGACGAGCAGGGCCGGAGCGCCGCGGCAGTGAAGGGGGAAGGGGAGGGGGGTGGGGATGCGGGCCGCGACCTGCACTACCTGCCCGACTTCCCCGCGGAGGACCCGTACGCGGCGGGCCACCGGACCTGCGCCGGGTGCGGGCCGGCGATCCAGTACCGCTGGGTGCTCAAGGCCGCGGGCGAGGACAGCGTCGTCGCCGGGCCGACCGGCTGCATGTACGTGGCCAACTCGACCTATCTGTGCACCCCGTACACGGTGCCCTGGGCGCACACCCCGATCGCCAGCGGCGGCTCGTTCACGTCCGGAATGGCGGCCGGCTATGAGGCCATGATCCGCAAGGGGCGTTACCCCGGCAGGTACCCGAACATCATCGTGATGGCCGGCGACGGCAGCGCCGCGGACATCGGGCTCGGCTCGATCTCCGGGGCCCTGTACCGCAACCATGACGCGCTGTTCGTCTGCTACGACAACGAGTGCTACGCGAACACCGGCATCCAGACGTCGCCGACCACGCCATATGCGGGCATGACCACGTTCACGCCGTTCGGCAAGGCCAACCCGGAAGGGAAGAAGCTGCCGCCCAAGAACCTGGCCAAGATGATGGCCGCCGGCCACCCGCACTGTTACGTGGCCACCAGCACGGTCGGCTACCCGGTCGACCTGATGAACAAGACCCGCAAGGGCCTGAACCACGTGGGCGCGGCGTTCCTGCACTGCTACACGCCGTGCCAGAAGGGCTGGGTCTACCAGACGTCGATGACGGTGGAGCTCGGCCGCCGGGTCGTCGAGGCCGGCCTGTTCCCGGTCTGGGAGTACGACCCGCAGACCCGCGAGTACCACTACTTCCACCCGCCGGTGCAGCGCCCGGTCACCGACTACCTGGCCATGCAGGGACGGTTCGGCCACATGCTGCCCGAGCACATCGCGGCCATGCAGCGCGGCGCCAACCAGAACTGGCAGGACATCGGCATGGACGTGCCGCCGGACCTGCGCGCCGGCGAAGATCCCGGCCACCACAAGCGGCTGGCGGAAGAGACGTACTCGATGCCGCTGAACCGGGGTGTCGGTGCCTAGCCACGGCGGGCTCGGCGCACCGGGCGTGACCGGCGGCCAGTGGCAGGTCCGCTTCGACGGCGGCCACCAGCAGCGGTACCTGGCCGACCGGGCCGCCGTGCTGCGCTACGTGCTGGCCGTCGCGCCGCACGCGGCCAGCACCCGGTTCGAGGTCTACGCCGAGGCCGAGCCGGTGCTGCTGGCCGACGGCTCGCCCGGCGGCAGGCAGTTCGCGCTGGCCGAGGTGATCGACCTGGCCAGGCCGGGAGAAGCCGGCCGGCTCCGGGCGGAACTGACCGCGCTGCAGGAGCGGCCGACATGACCGGCCGGAGCGGGCCTCCCGCTCCCGGGCCCGGCGCCAAGATAATCCCGCTGCAGCCGGGGACCGCCAGGCCGACCGGCGAGCGCCGCGCGGTGATGCGGGACGCGGTGATCCAGGTGGTGCATCACCTGGTGCTCGAGACCGTGCCGCCCGGCGCGCGCAGCGCCGTGTTCGACCAGGCTTCCGACCTGCTTGAGCTGGCCGGCTGGGGGCTTGACGAGCTGTTCGAGGCGAGCCAGGAGGGCCCGGCTCGCGACGAGTTGCTGCGGAGGCTCGGGCTCTTGGAGCAATGACGCAGCCGATGACCCCCTCGGTCGTCTCCCCCCCCGCGACCGGGGCGCGGTGGATGTACCGTTGGGCGGCCACTGGCACGCCCAACGGTACATTCACGAATGCCGGATCCCGAAAGGGGAGCGCCACGTGCCGGACCGCTACCCGTACGAGCTGAAGCTGCCGCTGGCGCCCTACCGGTTCGTCTGGCGGGACGAGCCCGCCGTGGACGCGCGGAAGAGCGCCACCGGCCTGTTCACCGAGGAGCGGTACACGCACGCCGACGGGAGCACCACGATCATCCGCGAGTACGCCGCCGACGGCTCGTTCCACATCCTGTCCGATCGCGGCGAGATCGAGCTCATCGACAACGCACAGGATCCGTACGCCCCCGACCCGGTCAGCGTGGTCCGCCTGCCGTGACCTCGGCCCGGCCGGCCCGGCTGCGCTGGCTCGCCTCGTCCGCGGCCAGGACCGGACCACGCCGCCGCAGGCCTGGCAGCGCGGCCGCCAGGCCGAGCGCGGCGAC
>JASHOI010000717.1 GCA_030041195.1 Streptosporangiaceae bacterium
AGGGCGTGGCGAAGCGTTGACAGGGGCACGTGCAGGCCGGGCTATTGAGCCGCGAAAAGTGAATCCGGGGTGCCGACGTTGTCCCAGAGGCGGAAGGCAACACTGCTGGCAGCGTTATGCGCGAGTTGTCAGCGGGCCCCGCGCGGTCACAGAACCAGGGCATGTACGGAACCTCCATGCGCGAGAACCGGGAGATCCCGCGTCTGCCCGCTGGTGTGGTCGGCGGGCGGGCCGTCTGGGGAACGCTGAGGCGGTAAGCCCAGGATGAACGGGCGCGGGAAGTCGGACGGTCCCGTAGTACCTGCGAACCTGCCGAACAAGGCTGCGGCTGCGGAGGTGGGGGAGGAAAGGGGGCCGGCCAAGGGGAACACGGCCAGCAAAACACGCCCCGGACGCAGCGCCGGGCCTGGTGTGTCACGTGCGCTGGATCGTGTGCGCGAGGTCGCGCAGCGGGATAAGGATGTGCGGTTCACCGCGTTGTTGCACCATGTCAGCCTGGATGCGCTGGTGGCGGCCTACTGGGCGATCAACCCGAAGGCGGCGCCGGGTGTGGACCGGGTGACGTGGGCGGCGTACGGGCAGGACCTGGCGGGTAACCTTCAGGGCCTGCATGGGCGGGTGCAGCAGGGAAGGTACCGGGCGTCGCCGTCGCGGCGGGTGTACATCCCGAAGGCGGACGGGCGGCTGCGGCCGCTGGGCATTGCCACGCTGGAGGACAAGATTGTCCAGCGGGCCGTCACCGGGGTGCTGAACGCCATCTACGAGGCGGATTTCCTGGGGTTTTCCTATGGGTTCCGGCCGGGGCGCAGCCCGCATGATGCGTTGGATGCGCTGGCGGCCGGGATCTACCGCACGAGGGTGAACTGGGTGCTGGATGCGGATATCCGCGACTTTTTCGGCCAGCTGGACCGGGTGTGGCTAGAGAAGTTTCTCCGGCACCGGATCGCGGATGAACGGGTCTTGCGGCTGGTCGGCAAGTGGCTGGCCGCAGGAGTCATCGAGGACGGGGCCTGGACGGCCAGTGACCGGGGATCACCGCAGGGAGCATCGGTGTCGCCGCTGCTCGCGAACGTGTATCTGCACTACGTCCTGGACCTGTGGGCCGGCTGGTGGAGGAAGCAGCACGCGCGCGGTGATGTGATCATCGTGCGCTGGGCGGACGATTTCATCGTCGGGTTCGAGCACCGTGATGACGCCGAACGGTTCCGGGAGGAGCTGCGCGAGCGGTTCGCGAAGTTCGGCCTGGAACTGCACCCGGATAAGACCCGGCTGATCGAGTTCGGGCGGCACGCCGCCCGTGACCGGGCGGCCCGGGGCGAACCGAAACCGGAGACGTTCGCGTTCTTGGGGTTCACGCATATCTGCGCGACCTCGAGGAGCGGACGGTTCTGGATCCGGCGGAAGACCGACTCGAAACGCAAGCGGGCGAAGCTGAAGATGGTCAAAGACCAGCTCCGGCGGCGCCGGTACCTGCCCATTCCCGAGCAAGGCAGATGGCTGGCCAGCGTGGTAACCGGGCACCAGGCCTACTACGGCGTGCCCGGCAACTACGACGCGGTGCACGCCTTCCGCACCCAGGTGACCCGGCACTGGCACCAGGCGCTACGGCGCCGCAGCCAAAAAGGCCGCAAGCTCACCTGGGCCCGGATGAACCGCATCGTGACCCGGTGGCTGCCCCCAACCCGCATCATGCACCCATTCCCGGAGGTGCGCTTTGCCGCCACACACCCAAGGTAAGAGCCCAGTGCGGTAATCCCGCACGCTGGGATCTGTGCGGGGGGCCGCCCGCAAGGGCGGTCCCTACCGCGACTAGGAAACGCCGCCTATTTGGTCTTTATCCACCCAGATCATGGAAATCGAGTACCTGATCGGATCATTACTGAGTCGGTTGGGGCTGGTGGTACGGCCGCGCGTGATGCGTCGGCGACCGCCGCGTTGAGTGCGCTGGATGGCCATGTTGCAGCGGTGCGGGACCCGCCACTCGGGGTTTCCCGGGTGCACGGATCGCGGCGACTTGGGCTAGTGGCAGGCGTCCTGGGCCGCGGTCCGCTCCTGGGCAGGCGAGGCGTTCTGGCCGGTGCTGCTCGGCGCGCTCGGCGCGCTCGGCGTGGCGGACTGGACCGTATGGTTCTTCTGGCCGAGCAGGATCCTGACCCGCGGCACGCCTTTCACCTCCTGCAGCCCGGCGCCCGGTATCGCCTTGGCGACCAGCTTCGCGCTGGCCTCCTGCCCGGCCGGGTACTGGATGACCGTCTGCGTGAGGTTCTGGCTTGTCCAGTCCAGGCCTGACCGATCCACGTGGAAGCCGAGGGCCGCCAGTTGGGTTCCGGTGTCGGCCGACAACCCGCTGATGAAGGTCCCGTTGTAGACGTCCACCGACACCTGACCCGGCTTGAGCCCGTGGCCGGTGGACTTCGTGCGGCTGTGGCTCGCCGGAGCCGGGCTGGCGGGCGGCTGGTCGTTCTTCAGCTCGTTGAACAGCGCCGCCGCCGCGCTGGTGTTCCACAGCACGGCGGACTCGCCGGTCGGCGTCGTGTAGTTGAGATTCGACAGTGGCACGGTCGTGAACGTCACGTCGCTCGGCGAGATCCCGCGCAGCTCGTCGGCCAGCCGCACGACGTTGAACCCCTGGTCGACCTTGATGGCGGCGGACGCCGCGGAGAGGAAGCGCTCCAGCCGGACCGGGTTGGCCAGCATGCCCGAGCTGATTCCCTGGCTGAGCGCCGTGGAGATCAGCTGCTGCTGATCCTGAATCCGGGCCAGGTCGGAGGTCGGGAACGAATGCCGGTCGCGGGCGAACTCGAGAGCGGTTATGCCGTCCACGTGATGCTCGCCCGCGGAAATGTGCAGGCCGCTGTACGGGTCGTCGACCGCATAGGGCAGGCAGATGTTCACGCCCCCGAGCGCGTCGATCACCTTGACGAAGCCGAGGAAGTTCACCTCGATGTAGTCGTTGACGGTGAGCCCGGTGGCCTGCTCGATCGTCTGCACCATCAGCTGCGGGCCGCCGATGCCGAGCGCGGCGTTGATCTTGTTCATGCCATGCCCGGGTATGTTCACCCAGGAATCGCGCGGCAGGCTGACCACCTGGACATAACGGTGGCTGGCTGGCACGTGCACGAGCATGAGAGTGTCGGTGTCCGTTTCACCCTGATTAGAGCCGACATGCAGCAGCGCCTGCTGGCGCGGCGTCAGGCCGGCCCTCTCGTCGAGGCCGGCCACCACGATATTGAGCGGCCCGCTTGCCGGCGTGCCGGACGTTCCCGCGTTCACCCGGCCCAGGTGGCCGTTGATGTAGCTGGTGAGCCCCCACGCGCTCCCGGCGACGAGCAGGACCAGCGCGGACAGCACGCCGGAGGCCATGAGCAGAGCGCGCCGCTGCCGCGCTCTCCGGCTCGCGGAGATGCGGGCCATCAGCTGCTGCTGCGCGGGCGATGGCCCCGGCCTGCGGCGGGCGCCGACGTGCCGGGACCCGCCTGACGGATCCGCGTCTGGCCGCCGTGCGGCTGGCGACCGCTGGTCGGCCGCTGCCGCCGATGGTCCGGCCGCGGGTTCGGCAGCAGGGTTGGGCCAGGGCGAGGTCTTGGGCTCCGTTGACGCATTGGGCCAGGGCGGAGGCTTGCGCTCCGACGGTTCCGGTCCGGGCGGCTTGGGCCAGGGCGAGGCCTTCGGCCCGGACGGCGTGGGCCAGTGCGAAGTCTTGCGCTCGGATGACGGCTGGGCCTCGGGAGGCGCCTTGGGCCCGGATGACGGCTGGGCCTCGGGAGGCGCCTTGGGCTCGGATGATGGCTTGGGCTCGGATGATGGCTTGGGCCCGGGTGGCGGCTTGGGCCCGGGTGGAGGATTCAGCCAGGGCGAAGGACCGCGCCCGGACGACGACTCCGACCCGGCCGAAGGCCGAGGTACTGGGGATGGCCTGGGTTCCGGTGGCGGGGTCGGCAGATAGTGACCGGGCCGCGGGCCCGGAATGACATCGTCAGGAGGTGCATCCGGGGTCGATACGATACGCCGGAACGGCACGTCTGGAGTCTCGCCGGGGCCTGCGGCGCCGCCCAGCGCGCCACCGTCACTGCCGGTCATCAGCTCCCCCCGGGATGCCGTTCCTCGTAGGCTAGCGTGGCTCATACCCGGGGAATGGTTAGCGTTGCCGGCGGGTCCTGACTTTTGTTGTGCCTGTGACCGGCCTTTGCGCCGGCCTAACCCGTCGGCGGCTCCGGGTCCCGGGGCAGGCCGAGTATCCGCTCGCCAATTATGTTCAGCTGGATATCGGTCGTGCCGCCCCCGATCGTTAGCGCCTGAGTCATCAGCACCTGCCGGGCC
>JASHOI010000718.1 GCA_030041195.1 Streptosporangiaceae bacterium
CAGGACATATGCCTCTCGGCCACGTCATATTCCGGGTGTTGCTCGGCGCCTTGGTGGTGTTGCTGGTAGTGGCCGCTGTCGTGCTGGCCGTGCTGCACCACACCGGTGAACTGACGGTCGGCCGGAACGTCTGGGGCTCCGTCAAGAAATGGGCCCTGCCGTGGTGAGATGCCCGGTGGCGTCTATGCGTCGAAGTAAAGCTCGAACTCGTGCGGGTGCGGGCGCAGCCGGATCGGGTCGATCTCCATCGAGCGCTTGTAGTCCAGCCAGGTCTCGATCAGGTCCGGGGTGAAGACGCCGCCCTCGAGCAGGAAGTCGTGGTCGCCCTCCAGGTTGTTGAGCACGGTCTCCAGTGACCCGGGCACCTGCGGGATCGACGCGGCCTCGTCCGGAGGCAGCTCGTACAGGTCCTTGTCCACCGGCTCCGGCGGCTCGATCTTGTTCTTGATGCCGTCCAGCCCGGCCAGCAGCATGGCCGAGAACGCCAGGTACGGGTTGCAGGACGGGTCCGGGACCCGGAACTCGAGCCGCTTGGCCTTCGCGCTGGGCCCGGTGATCGGGATCCGCACGCACGCCGACCGGTTGCGCTGCGAGTACACCAGGTTGACCGGCGCCTCGAAGCCGGGAACCAGCCGGTGGTAGGAGTTCACCGTCGGGTTGGTGAACGCCAGCAGCGACGGCGCGTGCTTGAGCAGGCCGCCGACGTAGTAACGGCCCACGTCGGACAGGCCGGCGTAGCCGACCTCGTCGTAGAACAGCGGCCCGCCGTCCTTCCAGATGCTCTGGTGGCAGTGCATGCCGGAGCCGTTGTCGCCGAACAGCGGCTTGGGCATGAACGTCACGGTCTTGCCGGCCGCGCGGGCGACACTCTTCACCACGTACTTGTAGAGCATCACCTTGTCGGCCATGTGCAGCAGGCTGTCGAACTTCATGTTGATCTCGGCCTGCCCGGCGGTGCCGACCTCGTGGTGCTGCATCTCCACCAGAATGCCGGAGTCGATCAGCGCGCGCACCATGTCCGACCGCAGGTCGGTGTAGTGGTCGGTCGGCGGGACCGGGAAGTAGCCGCCCTTGTAGCGCGGCTTGTAGCCCAGGTTGCCGCCCGGCTCGTCCCGGCCGGTGTTCCAGGCGCCCTCGACCGAGTCGATGAAGTAGTAGCCAGCGTTCGGGCTGGTCTCGAACCTGACCGAGTCGAAGATGTAGAACTCGGCCTCGGGCCCGAAGTACGCGGTGTCCCCGATGCCGCTGCCGCGCAGGTAGTCCTCGGCCTTGCGGGCGATGTTGCGCGGGTCGCGGGTGTACGGCTCACCGGTGAGCGGGTCGTGCACGAAGAACGTGAGGTTCAGCGTCTTGCGGGTGCGGAACGGGTCGACGACGGCTGTGGTCGCGTCCGGCAGCAGCAGCATGTCCGATTCGTGGATCTGCTGGAAGCCGCGGATCGACGATCCATCGAACATCAGTCCGTCGCTGAAGACGCCGTCGCCGAAGGATTCAGCGGGGACGGTGAAGTGCTGCATCGTGCCCGGCAGGTCGCAAAACCTGACATCGACGAATTGCACCCCCTCGTCCTCAATGAACCGCAATACCTCATCGCCGCTGGTGAACATCGCTCTCCCTTGGCCGCTTACAGGCTGGCGCCCGCGTCCGGACGCTGCTGGAACGCTAGGCGCTCGCGATTTCCGAGCCGTATCCCCGATGTTTCGCCCATGTTACGGGCTGCGAAGCGGCCCCAGCTGAAACACCGGGTAGGCCGTCATCACCGGACGGGCGGTACCTTTGGGGGCGTGGCGGAGCGACAGGTGGCGGGCAAGCCTGCGGCGGAATCTACGGGCCTGAGCGAGTACCCGGGAGAGCGGTTCGGGCTGCCGCAATCGGGCCCCAGGTCGGTTGCCGGGGTGCTCAGGCGGCTGGGCGCGCTGATGATCGACTGGGTGATGAGTGCTGTGATCGCCCTGGCCGTGCTCGGCGACAAGAACCAGGCCAGCGTGCAGTACCTGACCCTCGCGATCTTTGCGGCCGAGATCTTCCTGCTCACCGCGCTGACCGGCTTCACCGTGGGCAAGCGGCTGCTCGGCATCCGGGTGGCCCGGCTGGACGGCCATCCGGTCGGCCTGTACCGGTCCCTGATCAGGACGCTCCTGTTCCTGCTGGTGGTGCCCCCGCTGGTGCTGGACGCCGACCTGCGGGGGCTGCACGACCGCGCGGTCGGCACGATCGTGATCCGGACCTGAGCCCCGCCGGTCAGCGGAACTTCGGCCGCGGCGCCTTCGGCATCCGCCCGGTCTTGGGCATCGGGCCCTTGGGCATCTGCAGCGACTGCGGCAGCGCCTTCAGCCGGTAGTTGAGATCGGCGACCGCCGGGCCCTTGAGGTTGCGCGGCAGCTTCATGATGTGCCGCTGCAGCTTCCGGATCGGGATCTGCCCCTCCTCGTCGCCAACCTGGATCGTGTAGATCGGCAGTTCGTCGTAGGTGATCCGGGCGACCCGCTTCTTCTCGGCGGCCAGCAGGGCGGGCAGCCGGCTCGGCGAGCCCTCGCCGACAAGGATCACGCCGGGCCTGCCGACGGACCGGTGCACCACGTCCATGTTCCGGTTGGCCGCGATCGCGGGCGTCACGGTCCAGTTGCCGCGCATGCTCTGCAGGATGGCCGCGGCGGCGCCCGGCTGACCGGCGAGGGCCGAGAACTGCGCCGACTGGGCGAACCGCCCGAACAAGATCATCGCCCCGGCGACCCCGGCCAGCACGCCGAGCGGAATGATGAAGTACAGGCCGGTGAGCACCGCGATGATCACGACGATCGCGATGATCCCGACGCCGGTGCCGACGACGATCGGCAGCGCCTTCGGGTTGGTCTTCCGGATGATCCCGGCAACCATGCGGATCTGCTTGATCCGGCCCATCGAAGCCGGATCGGCCGCATCCTTACGCGACGCCGCGCCTGACGCCTTATTCACCATGGTGGTGAGGATACTGTGCCCGCCCCGGGGGGACGAACCCCCCGGACCGGCTACACCGGTGCCTGGCGGTCAACCGCCTGCCGGTACAGCCGGCCCGCGCGGTAGGACGAGCGCACCAGCGGCCCGGCCATCACCCCGGCGAAGCCGAGCTGCCTCGCCTCCTCGCCCAGCTCGTCGAACTCCTCGGGCGGCACCCAGCGGTCGATCGGGTGATGCCGCAGCGACGGCCGCAGGTACTGGGTGATCGTGAGCAGGTCGCAGCCGGCCGCCCGCAGGTCGGTCATTGCCGCGCTGATCTCGGCGCGCTCTTCGCCCATGCCGAGGATCAGGTTGGACTTCGTGATCAGCCCGGCGTCGCGGGCCCGGCTCAGCACCTCGAGGGACCGGTCGTAGCGGAATCCCGGCCGGATCCGCCGGAAGATCCGCGGCACGGTCTCGATGTTGTGCGCCAGCACCTCGGGCCGGGCGGCGAACACCACGCCGAGCTGTTCCGGGTCCGCGTTGAAGTCCGGTATCAGCAGCTCCACCCCGCATCCGGGCACCGCGGCATGGATCTCGCGGCAGGTCTGGCCGTACAGCCAGGCGCCGCCGTCGGGCAGGTCGTCCCTGGCCACGCCCGTGACGGTGGCGTAGCGCAGCCCCATCGCCGCCACCGACTCGGCGACCCGCCGCGGCTCGTCGGTGTCCAGCGGCTCCGGCCTGCCGGTGGCGATCTGGCAGAAGTCACACCGCCTGGTGCACTGGTCGCCGCCGATCAGGAACGTCGCCTCGCGGTCCTCCCAGCACTCGAAGATGTTGGGGCAGCCCGCCTCCTCGCAGACCGTGTGCAGGCCCTCGGTCCGCACCAGCTGTTTCAGCGCGGTGTACTCGGGCCCGGTGCGCAGCCGGGTCTTGATCCACGGGGGTTTGCGTTCGATCGGCGTCTGGCTGTTGCGCGCCTCGAGCCGCAGCATCCGGCGCCCTTCGGGTGCGAGTACCACGCTCCCACCCTACGTCCAGCCGTGATCAGACCGGTGCGGTCAGCCGGCCGGCCCCGCCTTGTCCCGCAGGAACGCACCGGCCTGGTCGGTCGCTTCCGTTGCCTCGGGCGTGCCCAGCATCCCCGGGTAGACGTGCGGCAGCCCCTCGCCGGCCTGCACGGTGACGTCCACGCCGGCGGCCGCGGCCGACTTGGCCAGCTCCTCGGCATCGCTGAGCAGCAGCTCGGCGGTCCCGACCTGGATCAGCAGCGGCGGCAGCCCGTCCAGCCGCGCGAACAGCGGCGACGCCAGCGGGTTGCCCGGATCGGCGCCGGCCAGGTAGGCGGCGGCGAGCCGCCGGAGCGTGTCCGGGACGAAGATCGGGTCCTCGTCGGCACGCTCGGTCATCGAGGCGCCGGAGCCGCTCAGGTCCGTCCACGGCGACATCAGCACGGCGGCGGCGGGCAGGTCCTCTGCGCCGTCCCGGAGCACCGTCATCATGGCCACGGCCAGGCCGCCGCCGGCCGAGTCACCGGCGACCGCAACCGCGGACGCGTCCAGCCTCTGCGCGGTGCGCAGCCAGCGCCACACGGCGAGCGCGTCATCGACCGCCGCCGGGAACGGGTGCTCCGGCGCGAGCCGGTACTCCGGCAGCAGCACCCGCCTGCCGCTGGCCCGGCCGAGCCGCGCCGCCAGCTCCGCGTGGCTGCGGAACGACCCGATCTGGTAGCCCCCGCCGTGCAGGTACAGCAGCACCCGGCCGGGGTCGGCCCCGGGAACCGCGATCCAGGCTGCCGGGACCCCTCCGGCGTCCACCTCCGTGACCGCGGCGTCGCCCGGCAGCGGGTACTGGTCGCCCCTGGCGTCGAACGCTGCCCGGTTCTCCGCCAGCGTCGGGGCAGGCTGGCCCGCCGCGGTCGCACGCAGCGCGCGAAGGGTGGCGATCTTCTCCTGCATCTGTCGGCTCGGCATGCGGGCGTCAACAGCCGTCCCGGACCGGTTATGCCGCAATCCGCCGCTTGCCGCAGCCTCACCTTCGGGTCGATGTGACGCGGAGGGCCGGCATCCGGAAGCATGGGAGGCATGGCAACGCAGTTTGACCCAGCATCGGGGACGCGCGACTTTCTCGCCGATGAGGTGGAGCAGCGGGAGCGCGCGTTCGACACGATCCGCTCGGTGTTCACCAGCTACGGGTTCGAGCCGCTGCAGACCCCGGCGTTCGAGCGCCTTGACGTCCTGCTCGGCAAGTACGGGGACGACGGCGACAAGCTGATCTTCAAGATCCTGCGCCGCGGCGAGCATGAGGCATCCGGCGAGGCGGACCTGGCGCTGCGCTACGACATGACCGTGCCGCTGGCCCGGGTGGCCGCCGCCTACGGGAGCCAGCTGCCGACCCCGTACAAGCGCTACACGATCGGGCCGGTGTGGCGGGCCGACCGTCCGGGCAAGGGCAGGTTCCGCGAGTTCGTGCAGTGCGACCTGGACACGCTGGGCTCCACGTCGGTGCTGGCCGACGCCGAGGCGCTGTGCGCGCAGCACGACGCTCTCGCCGCGCTGGGCCTCCCCGATTTCACCATCCAGCTGAACTCCCGCCGGGTGCTGGCCGGCCTGCTGGAGGCGTTCGGCGTGCCGGACGAGCTCGGCCCCGGCGTGCTCATCACCCTGGACAAGCTGGACAAGCTGCCCCCGGACGCGGTCATCGCCGAGCTCACCGGGCGCGGCCTGGCCGAGGGCACCGCCGGAGATCTGGTCGCCGCGATGACAGCGCCGGACGCGACCGAACGGATCCGGGCCGCGCTGAAGCCGAGCGACGAAGGCTCGGCCGGCCTTGACGAGGTGGACAGCGTGCTGTCCCTGGTGTCGCTCCAGGTCCCGGCGGGGCGGGTCGTGTTCACGCCGCGCCTGGTGCGCGGCCTGAGCTACTACACCGGGCCGATCTGGGAGGTGGTCGCGCCCGGCGGCGCCGGGTCGATCGGCTCGGGCGGGCGCTACGACCACCTGATCGAGCAGCTCGGCGGCCCGGACACGCCCGCCACCGGCAGCTCGCTCGGCGTGGAGCGGTTCCTGTCGCTGCTGCCGGACGACGGCGCGGGCCAGCGCGGCCGCCTCGACGTGGCGGTCACGGTCATGGGCGATGAGCTCTCCGCGGCGTCGTTTGACTTCGCCGCGGCCGCGCGCGCCGCCGGGCTGCGGGCCAGCGTCTACCTCGGCTCATCCGGCAAGCTCGGCAGGCAGCTGCGGTGGGCCAGCGATCAGGGCGCCCGCTGGTGCCTGATCTACGGCAGGGCCGAAGCCGACGTGGGCACGGTAACCGTCCGCGACCTGCGCAGCGGCGAGCAGGCCGCGGTGCCGGTCGGCGACCTCGGCGACGATCTGCGGTCGCGCGCCGCCGCCGATCCGGCAGCAGGCAGCCGATGACCGCCGGCAACTTCACCGACCAGGACACCTGGTTCGCACAGCTCCCCGGGGTGGTGGTGTCCGCCGGGGCGCTGATCACCGACCCGGGCGGGGAGGTGCTGCTGGTCAAGCCCAACTACCGGGATCACTGGACGCTGCCCGGCGGCATCTGCGAGCACGGCGAGCCGCCGCACGCCGGATGCGCCAGGGAAGCCGCCGAGGAACTCGGCCTGAACGTGCCGATCGGCGCGCTGCTGGTCATCGACTGGTCCCAGCCATACGGCGAGCAGGCCCGCCCGATCATGCACTTCGTCTTCGACTGCGGAACGCTCGGCAACGGTGACGGCATCGTGCTGCAGGCCGAGGAACTCGACGAGTTTCGGTTCGTCCCGCCGGGCGAGGTAACGGACTACCTGGCGCCGTACGGCGTGCGCCGGGTGCAGGCAGCGCTCGGCGCGCGCGCCGCCGGCGCCGCCGTCTACTACCCGACGCTGGTCAGCTGACCGCGACGGCGGGGCGGAGCGCGGCGGTTCCCTCGACGGTGCGCCAGGCCGCGGCGCCGAGCACATCGGCGAGGTGGCGTTCGACCACGTCGACGGCGTCGGCGACGGTGATCGCCCGCCCGGCCTCCGCCGACAGCGTGGTCACCGACGCGTCCGAGATCCCGCACGGCACGATGCGGTCAAACCAGGACAGGTCGCAGTCGCAGTTCAGCGCGAAGCCGTGCATGGTCACGCCGCGGGACACCCGGATGCCGATCGCGCCGACCTTCCGGTCCTGGCTCCCGCCCGACCCGCAGAACCAGACCCCACTGCGCCCGGCGACGCGTTCTGTCTGAACCCCGAACTCGGCGCAGGTGCGGATCAGTGCCTCCTCGATGGTGCGCACGTAACTGATCACGTCGATCGGCTCGCCGAGTTTGACGATCGGGTACCCGACGAGCTGCCCGGGACCGTGCCAGGTGATCTTGCCGCCGCGGTCGACGTCGATCACCGGGGCGCCCGGGTCCCCGGCCGGCCGGTCGAGCAGCTCGGTCCGCTTGCCCGCGGTATAGACCGCCGGGTGCTCGAGCAGCAGGCAGCAATCCGGGATTTCGCCGCGTACCCGCCGCTCGTGCAGGTCCCGCTGCAGATCCCAGGCCTGCCGGTAATCAATGGCGTCGGCACCGAAGCCGGCCCGGGCGAAGATCAGCTCGCGCTCCATGCGCACCAGCTTACGGTCCCGATCCGCACGGCCCGGCATGCGTCGCGGGCGCGACCTGTGGGCATGCATGGGGAAGAAGCCCGGTTTGGCCCGCGTTCAAGCCTGCCGGGTGCGGGAAGGAGGGCGGCCGATGTTCGAAGAGGCCGAGCTGAGGCAGATGAGCCCGAAGGACCGCGCCAAGCTGATGCAGACGCTGGCGTGCCTGGACATGCCGCGGCTGGCAAACCCAGGGAACCCGCGGCGCCGGCGGCTGTTCCTCCTCGGAACGATCGTGTGCTGCGTGGTGCTCGCCGCGTGGATCGGCGTGCTCGCCGTGACGCTGCCGCGGTTCTACCGGGCCGGCGACTGGCGCGGCGCGTGGGTGGGGTTCGACCTTCTCGAGCTGGCCGCGTTCGCCGCGACCGCGTGGGCAGCGTGGCGCGGCAGGCAGGTGCTGATCATGTGCCTGCTGGTGCTGGCCACGCTGCTGTTCTGTGACGCGTGGTTCGACGTCACGCTGGACGCGCGCACCAGCGGCTTCTTCTGGAGCCTGCTCTCCGCGCTGCTGATCGAGATTCCGCTGGCGATCGCCGCGATCTTGCTGGCGAGACACCTGCTGCGGCTGACGATCGGCCGAATCCGGACCCGGGAGGGGCTGTCGGGCCCGGTGCCGGCGCTGTGGCGGATCCCGCTGTTCGGGTACCAGCAGGACGGGGTGCTGCACGACCCGATCCCGCCCGGCTCGGGCAGCAAGGCCGGGAACGAGCGGGGATCGACCGCGCTACGTTAGCTCCGCCGCCAGCGCGCCGGTGATGCCCGGGTAGCGGAACGCGAAGCCGGCCTGCTCCAGCCGCCGGGGCAGCACCCGCTGGCTGCCCAGCACCTCGACCGAAAGTTCGCCGGCCCCGGCGCGCAGCACCCGGGCCGGAACCCGCAGGATCGCCGGCCGGTGCAGGGCCCGGGCCAGCCCGGCGGTGAACTCGGCGTTGGTCGCCGGCACCGGAGCGGTCAGGTTCACCGGGCCCGCGACATCCGCGTGATCGAGCAGGAACCTGAGCGCGGCCACGTGGTCGGTCAGCGAGATCCAGCTGATGAACTGCGTGCCGGGCCCGAGCCTGGCGCCCAGCCCGAGCCGGAACAGCGGCACCAGCGGCCGGAGCATCCCGCCGCGGCCGGACAGCACGACGCCGGAGCGCAGGTTCACCACGCGCACGCCGGCCTCGCTGGCGGGCCGCGCCGCCGCTTCCCAGTCGCGGACCAGATGGGCAAGGAACCCGGTTCCGGCGGGCGCCGACTCGTCCACCTCGCGCGCGCCAGTGTCGCCGTACCAGCCGACCGCGGAGCCGGACAGCAGCACCGGCGGCGGGGTCGCGGCCTTGCCAAGGGCGGTCACCAGGGTCTTGGTGCTCTCGATCCGGCTGGAGCGCAGCTCGGCCTTCCTGGCCTTGGTCCACGGCCGGCCGGCGATCGGCGCCCCGGACAGGTGTACCACCGCATCGAGCCCGTCGAGCACCCTCGGATCGAGGCCGCCGCCCGGGTCCATCGGGTTCCACGCGATCTCGGAAGACCCCCGCGGCGAACGCCGGACCAGCCGGACGACCTCGCTGCCGTCGGCATGCAGCGCCCCGGCCAGCGCGGACCCGATCAGCCCGGACGACCCGCTGATCGCGACCCGCATGGACCCCCCAATTACAGCCCGAGTTCGGTCTCGAACGCGCCCTCTTCCAGCCGTTCCTTGATCGTCACGAGGAACCGCGCGGCGTCGGCCCCGTCCACCAGCCGGTGGTCGTAGGTCAGCGCCAGGTAGACCATGGATCGCACCGCGATGACCTCGCCGAGGGCCGCGTCCTCCACGACCACGGCGCGCTTGACCACGGTACCGGTGCCGAGGATGCCGACCTGGGGCTGGTTGATGATCGGCGTGTCGAACAGCGCGCCCCGGCTGCCGGTGTTGGTCAGCGTGAACGTGCCGCCGGACAGCTCGTCCGGGCTCACCTGCCCGGCGCGGGTGCGCGCGGCGAGGTCGGCGATCTTCCTGGCCAGCCCGGCGATGTTGAGGTCGCCCGCCTTGCGGATGACCGGGACCATCAGGCCGCGCTCGGTGTCCACCGCGATGCCCAGATGCTCCGCGTCGTGGTAGGTCACCTGCCCGCTGGCCGTATCGATGATCGCGTTGAGCTTCGGATGGACCTTGAGCGCCTCGACCGTGGCCAGTGCGAAGAAGGGCAGGAACGATAGCTTGACGCCCTCTCTGGCCTCGAACGCCGCCTTGGCGCGGTCCCTGAGCCTGGCGATCGCGGTGACGTCCGCCTCGACGACGGTGGTGAGCTGGGCCGAGGTCTGCAGCGACTCGACCATGCGCTGCGCGATCACCTGGCGGGAACGCGACAGCTTCTCGGTTGTGCCGCGCAGGCTGGACGGGACGATCGCGGGCCGCGCGGCATCGGCGGCCGGTGCCGCGCCCGCGGCGGTGGCCGGCGCCGACGGCGAGGCGGCAGGCG
>JASHOI010000719.1 GCA_030041195.1 Streptosporangiaceae bacterium
GCGGGCGCCTTGGAGTCCATCGGCGCTGAGTCGCCGTCGATCGCCTGCGCGATGATCGGGTTGGCGTTGTGGTTGGTCTGGGCAAGCGCCATCGGGGCCGCGCCGATCAGGACGATACCGATCGCCCAGATCGCGATCACCACCCCGGTGCCGGCCGCCCCGAACGCCCGGGCCAGCCGGAGAGGCTGGGTCTGCCAGGCCTGGCCGCTGGGGGCCGGAGCGGGCTCGGCGGGCGCTGCCGGTTCGGGTGCGGCTGCCGGTTCGGTCGCCGGGGCGGGGGCCGGGCTCAGCGCCAGATAGCCGGCCACTATCACCAGGACCATCGGGATCATGCTGTTCGGGTCGGTGCCCAGGCCGCCGAAGAAGCCGAAGTCCTCGATCAGCACCCAGTCAGCGAGGCAGAGCACGATCGTGGCGATCAGCGTGGCGCGCAGCACCCACGGGGGAGCGCCGGGCAGGCCCACCTCGGGCAGGCCGACGCTGAGCAGGCCGGTCCCGATCGCGGCCAGCGCGATCACCGCGAACAGGTTCACGGCGAAGCCGTGCGCCGCGGTGAATGACGTGAAGGCGGCGATCCAGTGGGCGATGAACGAGGGCTGCGGCGTGGTGGCCATCGAGCTGACCATGCCGGTGAGCGTGCCCTGCTTGCCGTGCAGCGTGCCCTGCCAGAAGCCCCGCCCGGGCCAGGCCTGGAGCACGGCCATGCCGATGAAGAACACGCCCATCGCCGACAGGATCGCCCGGCCGAGCCGGGGCGAGTGCCAGGTGCGCTCGGGCAGCGCGACCAGGGCGCCGGCCGCGCAGTAGAACAGTGCCGCACCCGGCGCGCCGAACAGCCAGGTCAGGCCCGGCGCGAAGATCCCGCCGAAGGCCTCGCCGAACACCCACACCACCAGGCCCCAGCCGACGCTGGCCAGCCCGCCCAGCCGTGACCACAGTCCACGGGGCGCGGCGATCAGCCACACACCGATCCCGAGCTGGATCCAGACGGCCGACGCTGAGGCCTGGATCGGGTGATAGGACCAGGTCGTGCCCGCCCAGTTCACTACGTGCTGCACCCAGGTCGGCGAGCTCGCCGCGGTGGGCTCGATGACCTGGGAGGGAAGCCCGGCAGGCATGTCCGGCTGGGCCTGCAGCAGGCCGTCGAAGATCCAGATGACGCCGAAGCCGACACGCAGCAGCTGCCGCCAGGCCGGCTCGGGGGTGACGGGCCGCGCCGCCCGGCCAGGCCGGAGCCACTCCCTGGCGCTGACCCAGGCGACCGCGAGGACCGCGAAGATCAGCAGCACGTAGATGCCCTGGTGCAGCAGGGCCGCGCGGAACGCCGCGACCAGGGTGGAATTATCGTCGTTCAGTCCGGAATACATCCCAGGCATCGGGAATCAATGTCTCCTATATGTGTCACCCCGGCAGCTTGGGCGGCGACGCGTGCGCGGACAGCGACCTGACGGCGGAGTCTATAGTCGCATCGACCGCCGCGCGCTGAGCGTTCAGCTTCCGCAACGCCTGCTGCAGGGTTGCCATGTCCTTCGCCTTGGCCTGCTGGTTAGGCGCCGCCAGCAGCGTGGCGACATCCGTTTGCACGTTGACGGCATCGGGGACCGCCCAGTTCACCAGGCCAGAGACGACGCTGGCCAGGTGGAAGCTGGCCAGCGACTCGGTCACCTGATACTCCTCCAGGTCATCGATCTGCATGTTGTTCGCGGGCTCGCAGTTGCTCGCACCCTGGTTGGCGATGCTGATCGTGTCCTGGATCTCGGACACGGTCTGGGCCTGGTGCAGCGCGGTCAGCGACTCACTGACGCCGCCGGCGCAGGACTCGATGTCGTAGTTCATGTCGCTCAGGAAGCCGCGCAGGTCGGAGGCACGCTCCGACTGCGACGGCTTGTGCACCAGGGCGACCAGCACCGCGCCGACGACCACGACGGCGAGCGCCAGCAGCAGCCACCGCGGGGTCCGGTGCGTGGCCCATCCAGTGCTCCGGATGGGCACGTACGGGGGTTCGGCGTCCGGACCCCCGCCGGCCGGGCCGGTCTGCCCTGTCACCGGGCCAGGTGGTGTGGTCAAAGGTCAGCTCCGCGCGTCCATCAGGGCGACGCCCTGATTCAGTTCGGTCATGGTGACGCCGCCGATCACGTGCTTGACGATCCGGTGCCGTGCGTTGAGGAAGAACGTCTGCGGCAGGGCATACACGCCGTAGGACGTGGTGACCGGCGCCGGGAACGGGTCGACGCCGACCGGGTAGGTGACGCCGGCCGCCTGCACGAACTTCTCGGCCGCTGCCGCCTGGTCGTTGGCGTCGATCCCGATGATCAGGTCCCGGCCGCCGTGCTCGGCGTAGAACTTGGCCAGCAGCGGAGTCTCGCGCTTGCACGGGGGGCACCAGGACGCGAAGAAGTTGATGATCAGGGGGCGTCCGGCGAACCCGGCCAGCGAGACGTGCTGGCCGGAATGGCCGAGCAGGGCGAGCGTGAATGCCTTTGCCGCCGGCTGCACCCGCGGCGGCGTCGCCTTGCTGCCGACGGTGAGCAGCGTGATCACCAGGATCGCGACCAGCGCCGCCACGGCACTCGCCAAGACGATCTTGCTCTGGCGGCTCATGCCGCGAAGCGGGCCGGTGAACCCGGCCGCACGGTTCTCGGCCACCGCGCGTTCGTCGGTCTGCTGCGACGGGTGACTGTTCATGACAGGCTCATGTTCCCGCCAGCGACCCCCGCGGGGACGTCGTTCGCTGCGGCTGCGTCGGTGAGGTGGGCGGAATCCGCTGCATCGGCGGGAAGCACGAACTCGAATTTACTGCCCGCGCCTGGCGCGCTGTGCGCCAGCACCTCCCCGCCGTGCCCGTGCGCGATCGCACGGGTCAGCGCGAGGCCCAGGCCGGTGCCGCGCGGCTTGCCGGAGCCGGTCCGGAAGCGGTCGAAGATATAGGCCAGCTCGGACTGCGGGATCCCGGACCCGGAGTCCTCCACGATCACCCGGACGGTGCCCCTGACCCGCCGGACCGCGAGCCTGATCACGTCGCCGGGGCCGGTGTGCTGTACCGCGTTCTCCAGGAGCGCGTCCACCGCCAGGCCGAGGCGCTCGCGATCGGCGCTGACCGTGACCGGGTCGAGCCTGTCGAGCTGCCAGCGACGCTGCGCCGTGGGCCGCCAGCGTCGCAGCACCTCCATGATGAACCCGTCGAGGGCGACGGGCTCGGGACGGAGAAAGTCCGGATTCTCCGACGTGGCGATCAGCAGCAGCCGCTCGGCGAGACTCTTGAGCCTGGTCAGCTCCCCGACGACGACGTGGATGTCACGGCCGTGCCGCGGGTCGGTGACCTCGCGCGCGAGCAGTTCGGCGTGACCGAGAGCGATCGTGATCGGCGTCTTGAGCTGATGCGAGGCGTCCTGGAGGAACCTGCGCTGGGCCGCCAGCAGCCGGGCGTTCTCCTCGCTGACCTTGGCCCGCTCGGTGTCGGCGGCCTGCCGCCGGTGGGCATACCGCATCACGAGCCCGAACATCAGCAGCAGCAGGGTGATCCAGACGAAGTGGAACGGCACGGCCTGCCACCGCGCGTAGACCACGATGCAGGCCAGCCCGAGCAGGCAGAGCGCGACCCACGTCGCGTCGAGCGCATCCGGCCTGCCGCGCCGGCCGCCGGCCTGGCCAAGGCGCCGGAGCACCGGGAGGCCGGCGGCCTCCGTGTGCCGGGCTCTTGCCTGGCTAGGAGGCGAGCTGGTATCCGGCACCACGCACCGTCTTGATCAGGTCGAAGCCGAGCTTCGACCGGAGCCGCCGAACGCAGACATCGACGACGTTGGAGCCGGGGTCGAAGTCGTATCCCCAGATGGACGCCAGCAGCCGCTCCTTGCGCACCGACTGGCCCGCATGCTCCATTAGCTCCCTGAGCAGCAGGAACTCCAGCCGGGTCAGTGCGACGGGGCCCGCGCCGATGTCGGCCTGGAGGCGACCGACGTCGAGGACCAGGTCGCCGACCCTGAGCACCTCGTTGGCCAGGTGCTGCTCGCCGCGCAGCTGGACGCGCACCCGGGCCAGCAGCTCCTCGAGCGAGAACGGCTTGGTCAGGTAGTCGTGCGCGCCGAGGTCGAGGCAGGTGACCTTGGTCGTCACGTCGTCCAGGCAGGAAAGCACCAGCACCGGCTGCTCGGGGTGCCCGCGCATCAGCTCGGTCAGCACCGACCTGCCGTCCATGTCGGGCATGATCAAATCAAGGATGACCAGGCCATACTCGCCGAGACTGAGGTGCCGGAGCGCCTCTCCGCCGCCCGAGGCGCAATCGATCGCATATCCCGCAGCCGACAGCGCGCGAGCAATGAACCCCCGGATCTTCGGCTCGTCGTCGACCAGCAGTATGCGGGGGGACGACGGATATGGTGCCAAACGGTCTGTGATCATTGCGCACTTCACTATCGCACTGGCCACATCAGCGGGTGTGGCGACCGACCCGCCCCTCGGCACGCATGTGTGCTTAGGACAGGATGTACTCCATATCGGTGGTCCAGGTCAAGCGCCATCACCTCAGCGCAAACCTTTGCACATCGTGATTGCTGGGGCCAGAGGTGCGTGGCTTCTGTGACTAAATGTTTATTCAGCCGAGCGGTGCGTCCGCGACGCGTAATAACTCCTCGTAATAACGGGTACACGAAGCGTGAATAGGCAGCGGGACGCGTGCGGCAGCCGAAGCTGATGCCTGGCCGAGCCTGACCATGACAATTTCGTCATTCAGGGCGATCTTTCTTGCCGTTCTCGCCGCCACGGCAGAAAGATCGGAAACGACAGACAGCTTCCGGTGGCCGGACGCGCCATGCGGCGTGCCCGTGTCGGGCTGCTCGCGTACAGAAGCGAGGTGATGGCTGGTGTCACTGCCGGCCAGGGTTTCACTCCTCGTCGTGGCGTTCCTCGCGGTCGTCGCGGTCGGGGCCTTCGTCGTGCTGCACTATTTCCTCTACAACCCCCCGGTGGAGGACTACGCCACCGGCGTCACCCCGGACACCGGCGCGGTCGTTCACGTGGTGATGCAGGAGGATCCGCAGAACACGGTCAGCTCCAAGCCGGACTGGGTTTCCTACTTCATCCAGAACCCGCAGACCAAGGCGTGGGTGCACACCACGCTGTTCAAGGTGCCGGCCGGCAGCCGGATCGACATGACCATCTACGGGTTCGACGGCTGCACACCGTTGCGGAACCCGGTCTGGGGTCAGGTCACCGGCACGATCGGTGACGTCGAGTACGTCGACGGCAAGCCGTACCACCAGATCAACTCGTGGTCGGGGTGCAACGTCGGGCACACGTTCTCGATCCCCGGCATCAACCTCAACGTGCCGATGGCCTCCCCGGGGCTGATCCAGTCGGTCAAGCCGGGGCTGTGCGGCACGTCGCCGTGCGAGCCGGGCGACATGAAGGCGGTGCCGTACCGGGTCATGACGTTCAGCTTCAACACCCCGCACGCCACCGGCGTGTACTTCTGGCAGTGCCGGATCCCGTGCGGCGGCGGCTTCCTAACCGGATTTGGTGGTCCCATGCAGACGATCGGGTTCATGACCGGCAACATGGAAGTGGTGTCCTGATGGCCGCCGAAGCGCCGGCCAGCGCACCCGCCGGGAGCGGCGGCGAGCCGAATCACGGGATCCGCATCTTCATTCCGTGGCTGATCCTGTCCGTCGTCGCGGACGTGCTGATCTGGGTCGTGTGGGGCCCGCACCTGCCGCCGGGCGACATGTCGTCCTCGGCCGCAAGCCAGCAGTTCGACATCAAGGTGCTGGCGGTGGCGGCCGCCCCGGTGGCGATCTTCGTGTGGGTCTACTTCTCCTATGCGCTGATCGTGTGGCGGCACCGGTCCGGCGACCAGGAGGACGGCCCGGCCATTCACGGCAACACCCGGGTGCAGGCGACCTGGATCACGGTCAGCTCGGTGATCGTGCTCGCGGCCTTCGTCTTCGGCACGATTCAGCTCGTCGTGCCGAACGGCGCGGGCGCGGGCGAGGGTGCCCAGCCGATCTGGAAGCCCTCGGGGAGCACCCTGCAGGTCCAGGTCATCGCCCAGCAGTGGAAGTTCACCTACCGCTACCCGCAGTTCGGCGGGTTCGAGACCACGGACCTGGTGCTCCCGACCGGGGAGTGGATTGAGTTCCACGTGACCTCGCTCGACGTGATCCACGGCTTCTGGGCCTATCAGCTCGGGGTCAAGGCGGACGCCAACCCGGACGTGGACAACGTCGCCTACACGAAGATCAACCACACCGGCTCGATCACCGTGCGGTGCTCGGAACTCTGCGGGCTCTGGCACGGTGCGATGTTCGACTACGGCCGTGCCGTGTCGCTGAGCGCGTTCGACACCTGGGCCCAGGGCACCGAGGTCAGGCTGGCCGCGGTGACCAAGATGCTGCCGCCGTACGCCACGACCTACGACCCGACGATGGTCGCGCAGATGAGCAAGGCCATGGTCGCCGCCGGGCTCACCGGGGCGGCAGGCCTGTACTACCCGCCGACGGATCCGTTGCAGCCATGACGGAATCCCACGCCAGCACGCCGGGGGACCGCGGGGAGCTGTCCCCCAGGACCGACACTGCGATGAAGAGGTGACCGCATGGCCATCGAGACACAGCCGGAGCAGGCGCACGGAGCCGGTGGCAGTGAGCCCGCAGGCGGCCGGCGGCGCCGGCCGTGGTGGCTGCGCCCCGCGATCCACACGGCGATCATCGGGGCGGTAATCGGCTACATCCTGGGCCACCTGCTCGGCAACTTCCTTGAGTCGAGCAACGTCGCCACCGAGTACCCGAACCTCGCGCTGTCCGACTCCAGCGACTGGCCGATCGTGCTCGGCTACGCGTTCGCGATCGTCGGCTGGCTGGTCGGGCTCGGCGTATTCAACGACCTGTTCCGGCAGGTGATCGGCAAGCCGGTCAATGTCGAGGCGGAGACCGAGACCGAGCCGGTCAACGAGGGCATCGCGAAGTACTTCAGGTTCCACCTCGACCACAAGGTCGTCGGGCTCCAGTACCTGGTCGGCATGATCATCTACTTCTGCACCGCCGGCCTGTTCGCGATGGCGATCCGCGCCGAACTGCTCTCCCCGACGTACCACCTGTTCAACTCGTCGGTGTACATCCAGATCGTCGGCGAGCACGGCACGATGATGATGATGCTGATGAGCTCGGTCATCCTCGGGCCGTTCGGCAACTACCTCGTGCCGATCATGATCGGATCCAAGCGCGTCGCGTTCCCGAGGATGGAGGCGCTGTCGTTCTGGCTGACGCCGATGGCGTTCCTGATCCTGCTGTCCGGGCTGATGCTCGGCGGGTTCCCGTTCGGCTGGACCGGGTACGCGCCGCTGTCGATCGAGTCGACGCTCGGCGCGGACTCGTACGCGGTCGCGTTCGGGCTGATGGGGATCTCGATCGTGCTGCTCGGGTTCAACCTCATCGTCACGATCGTCTGCTACCGGGCCCCCGGCATGCGCTGGAGCCGGCTGCCGATCTTCGTCTGGGCGATGCTCACGACCGGGTTCCTGATGGTGCTGGCCGGGCCGGTGCTGATCGGCGGCATGTACATGATGATCACCGACCGCACCGCGCAGACCGCGTTCTTCGTCAACACGCTCGGCGGCAGCAGCTACCTGTACGAGAACCTGTTCTGGTTCTTCGGCCACCCCGAGGTGTACATCCTCGCGGTGCCCGGGTTCGGCATCGTCACCGAGCTGCTGCCGGTGTTCTCCCGCAAGCCGCTGTTCGGCTACAAGGTCGCCGCGGCCGGGATGATCGGGGTGGGGCTGCTGAGCTTCTTCGTCTGGCAGCACCACCTGTTCGACTCCGGCATCAACCCGGACATGCGGCCGGTGTTCATGCTGACCACCGAGCTGATCTCGATCCCGACCGGGTTCATCTACCTGATCGGGATGGGCACGCTGTGGAAGGCCAAGATCAGGTTCACCGTGCCCATGCTGTTCTGCCTCGCGTTCTACTTCAACTTCCTGATCGGCGGGATCACCGGGGTGTTCCTGTCCGACGTGCCGGCCGACACGACCGAGCACGGTTCATTCTTCGTGATGGCGCACTTCCATTACACGATCATGGGCGGGCTGATCTTCGCGTTCATGGCCGGGCTGTATTACTGGCTGCCGAAGATGACCGGGATCAAGCTCAACGAGAGACTGGGCTACATCCAGTTCTGGATCATGTTCCTGGCGTTCAACTCGACGTTCCTGCCGCTGTTCGCCATCGGCATGGCCGGCATGCCGCGCCGGGTTTTCGAGTACGCGCGGAACCTGGAGACCGCCAACGACTGGGTGTCGATCTCCTCGTTCTTCCTGGGCGGTGCGATCTTGATCTTCGTGATCAACTTCGTCTGGTCGACCGTGATCGTCCGGGTGCGGGAAGAAGGGAACCCGTGGCGCTCCCGCGGCCTGGAATGGCAGGTGCCCTCGCCGCCGCCGCCGGACAACTTCGAAAACGTCCCCGTCGTGCTCTCCAACCCGTATGAGTACGGCACGCCGGGAGCCCCGCCGGTCGCCGACCTCAACCCGCCGGTCGGGGTGGTCAGCGCCGCCTACGCCGGGGCCGGGTCCGATACCGCGAGAGCGGAGGCATAGCGATGGCCGAGACTACCGGGCAGCCGCCGGCCGGCCTGACCCGCGGTGCGGAGGAAGCGGGCTTTTACCACGAGGCCGCGCTCAACGCGTCGTGGACCGGTGCCCGGCTGGCCCTCGGCAGCCTGTCGTTCGGGTTCGGCGCGTTCGTGTTCGCGTTTTTCTACCTGCGGTCGTCGAACTCGCACGGCGACTGGTATCCGGCGAGCTTCAAGCCACCGCAGATGTGGGCGGGCACCCTGGTCATGGCGCTGGTCGTGGTCAGTGCGCTGCTGCAGACCGGTGTGCTGCAGCGGATCAAGGCCGGGCACAAGGGGGCCTGGCTGGGCGGCGCCGCGGTGGCGCTGGTGCTCGGCCTCGGCGCGATCGGGCTGCAGATCTGGCAGCTCACCGACCTGCCGTTCCCGCCCGGTTACTGTGGGTTCGCCAGCGTGTTCGTCGGGTTCTGGCCGGTGTTCATCGTGGTCACGTTCGGGACGCTGGTGTGGCTGGAGACCCTGATCATGCGGGCCCGGCCGATTCCCGAGATCGCCTTCGTCGAGCAGCCGCCGACCTACGCCGAGGCCTTCGCCGTACAGCGGTTCCAGGCCGCGCTGAGCGCGTTCACCGTGGTCTGGAACTACCTGGCGGTGGTCGTGTTCGTGGCCTGGGTGCTGTTCTACCTGGTCCACTGATCCGATGAGACCGGTCCTGGCGCACTGGTCGGCTCTGTGGCCGGTTATCGCCGTCTACGCGGTGGTGGCGGGAACGCACCTTGCCGGCACGCTGCGGGGCAAGCCCGACGGCGCGGCCGGCACCCGCCGCGTGCGCGAGGCCGTCGTGTTCCAGGCCGGGCTGCTGCTCGCGCTGCTGGCCATCGTCTCGCCGATGCGCTACTGGTCGGGCGTCTACATCTGGGTGCGGGCTCTCCAGGACCTCATCCTGGCCGTGGTCGCGCCCGGGCTGATCGTGGTCGGCGCGCCGTGGGCGGCTCTTGCCAGGGCGCTCGGCCGGCCGCAGATCAGCCCGGAGGCGCCCGAGCCCACGGCACGGTCCCGGCCCTGGTGGCTGCGGCGGCCGGTGCTCGCCGTGGTGGTGTTCAACGTGATCTGGCTGGGCTGGCACGTGCCGGTGCTTTTCGACCGGGTGCCGGTCAGCGCCGTCGCTGCGGCCGCCGAGTACGTGCTCTACCTGGGCGCAGGGATCCTGTTCTGGTTCCAGGTGATCGGCTCGCGCCCGTGGAGCGCGGGGGCCGCGCCGCTGCGCGGTCTGCAGTTGCTGGTTGGCACGCTGGTCGCCGACACCATCCTCGGCATGGCGCTCGTGTTCGGCTCGAGCGTGATCTATCACGCCTACGCCAACTCGGCGCATCACGTGATGACGGTGCTCGACGACCAGCAACTGGCCGGAGCCGTGCTGTGGATGGGCATGCTGCCACCCATGATCAGCGCGGCCGTGGCCGTGCTCGTACGATGGCTGAACGACGAAGAGTCTCATGCGCTGTCGGCAGGAATCGACCGGCTGCTGACCCAGCGAAGCTCAGGGTGGCCATCGCGCCCGAGGTTCCGGTGAGTGAGTTCGCATCCAGCAGGAGGCGCAAGTGCCCATAGCGATCCTCGCGCAGACAACGTCGACGAACAGCAACGCCCCCGGCGGTGCCATCTTCACGTTCGCGTTCCCGATCATCCTGTTCGCCGTCATCGCCACGGCGCTGTATTTCCTGTTGTTCGGCAGGCCCCACCGGCGGGTACCATCCAACCGGATCGTCCTGGCCACCTCGGCTGCCGGGGCGCCGACGGCGTCTAGCGGCGGGTCAGCGGAGTCGGCTGGCGCCAGGCGGGACACCGCCGCCGGTGGCGATGCCGCAGATAGCAGCCCAGATGGCAGCGGTAATGTATCCGGCGAAGCAGGGGGCGATTCGGATCAAGGCACGGAGGCCAGCGAGTGACACAAGCCACGGGCGCGCTGCCCAACCGCGATGCCGGGCAGGCGTACGCGCCGCCGGGCAGGCGCTCGGCGCGCCTGGTGGGCAAGTCGCTGGTCGCGCTGACCAAGCCGCGGATCATCGTCGAGCTGCTGGTCACGACCGTGCCGACGATGCTGCTGGCCCGGCGCGGGGTGCCCGCGGTTGAGCTGATCCTGGTCACCCTCGTCGGCGGCACGCTGGCCGCCGGCAGTGCCAACACGATCAACTGCTACATCGACCGCGACATCGACGCGGTGATGCGGCGCACGTCGCGCCGGCCGCTCGTGGCCAGGGGAGCCGGCGCCGGTGCCATCAAGCCGGCCGAGGCCCTGGTGTTCGGGATCCTGCTCGGCGCCGCCTCCACCGTGCTGCTCGGCACCCTGGTCAACTGGCTGGCGGCCGCGCTCGCCGACGCGGCGATCTTGTTCTACATCTTCGTCTACACACTCGGGCTGAAGCGGCGGACGGCATCGAACATCGTCATCGGCGGTGCCGCGGGCTGCTTCCCGGTGCTCGTCGGCTGGGCGGCGGTGACCGGGCGGGTCAGCCTGCCCGCGATCGTGCTGTTCGCCGTGATCTTCTTCTGGACCCCGCCGCACTTCTGGGCGCTGGCGATGAAGTTCCGCGACGACTACGCGGCGGCCAACGTGCCGATGCTGCCGGTGGTGGCTTCGGCCACGGCGGTGACGCGCAAGATCGTGATCTACTCCTACATCATGGTCGCGGCGACGCTCGCGCTCGTCCCCTACGCCGGCTGGCTGTACGGATGCTGCGCGCTCGGGCTCGGCGTCTGGTTCCTGGAGGAGGCCCATGCGCTGCGCGGCCGGGTCACGGCCGGCGACGCCCCGGCCCCGATGCGGCTTTTCCACCGGTCGATCGCTTATTTGACCCTGTTGTTCACTGCGGTCGCAGTGACCTCGCTGCTACCTTTGGGGCGGTGGTAGTAGCCTTTCGCCCGCGAAGGACAATTTAAGACATGAACTCGGACGGCAATCATAGTCGGCGAGTCTTCCTTCGCCGTGCGGCCACCGCGGCCGCGGTAGCCGCCGTCCCCGGCGCCATCCTCGCCGGCTGCGACGAGTCCGGTGGCACCGGGAAGCCCGCGGCGGCAAGCCAGGTGCGCCGCGCCGCCGTCGCCCGCCCGGTGCCGGAGAACTCGCTGCCCGGCGACCCGCACTGGGGGATCAGCAATCTCGGCGCCCCGGACGAGGTCATGGGGTATGCCGGCCAGAGCGGGGTGCTCCCGGGCCAGCCGGTTGACCTGTACGTCTCCACGACCGCGCGCGAGTTCAAGGTCGTGGCGTTCCGCGTCGGCTGGTACAACGGCGACCTGGCCCGCCGGGTCTGGGAGTCGGACCCGGTGCGCGGTCTGCAGCAGGCCCCGGCCGGTTTCACCGAGGCGACCAGCACGGTCACCACCGACTGGGGCGTCTCGCTGACCGTGCCGACCGACGACTGGCCGGCCGGGGCCTACCTGCTCCGGCTCGACGCGCACTCCGGCGCGCAGCGCTACATCCCGCTGACCATCCGCTCGTCGGACACCAAGGGCAAGGTGGTGCTCAAGAACTGCGTCGCCACCTGGCAGGCCTACAACACGTGGGGCGGCTACGACCTCTACAACGGCCCGACCGGCAGCTACGACACCCGCTCGTACGCGGTCAGCCTGGACCGGCCCTATGACCAGGAGGGTGCCTATCTGTTCATGGTGTACGAGCGGAAGCTGATCAACCTGGCCGAGCGGATGGGCCTGCCGCTGGCGTACCTGACCAGCATGGACATCGCCAGCGACCCGCACGCGCTGGACGGGGCGAGCGCGTTCGTCTCGCTCGGCCACGACGAGTACTGGTCCCCGCCGGAGCGCGCCAACGTCACCGCGGCCAGGGACGCCGGGGTCAACCTGGCGTTCCTCGGCGCGAACGCGATGTTCCGGCGGACCAGGCTCGAGCCGACCGCGCTCGGCCCCGACCGGCTGGTGATCTGTTACAAGACCAGCTACATGCTCGATCCCATGTACGGCAAGGACAACGCGCTGGTGACGAACAACGCCTGGCGCGAGCCGCCGGACCCGGATCCCGAATCGTCGGTGATCGGGACCCTGTACGAGGGCTACCCGACCGTCGCCGACTACGTCGTGGTCACGCCGGACGCCTGGATGTTCGCCGGAACCGGCGCGCAAAAGGGCACCAGCTTCGCCTCGCTCATCGGCATCGAGTACGACCGCGTCAACCCGGGGTACCCGGTGGAGCGGCCGATCGAGATCCTCTCCCACTCCCCGCTGACCTGCAACGGGGTGAACAGCTACTCGGACTCCGCCTACTACACGCACAGCAGCGGAGCCGGGGTGTTCAACGCGGGAACGATGCGCTGGGTGGAGTCGTTCGGGCCGCCGCTGTACAACTGGGGGATCACCACGGCGTGCGGCCGGTTCACCCGCAGGGTGACCGCCAACATCCTGCGCGCGTTCGCCGACGGGCCGGCCGCGGCCAAGTACCCGGCGCACGACAACCTGGACGCGATGCAGGAATGGCCGGGCGACCCGATAGCCGCGGGGCACAATCTCTGGCCGCCGATTACTGAATAACCCCGGGTATGCTCTAAAGGCTCTCCCTCCCCCGGAGGTGCCAGTGAGTGCGGCAACGAACCTGCTGCGCGGACGCCAGGCGAGATGGGCGGTGCCGGCCGGCGCCGTCGCCGCGGTCGGAATGGTCATCGCCGGATCCGCGATCGCGCACGGGCAGGCGACCCCGGCGCTGCCCGCGCGGACCACCGCACAGCTGCTGGCCGCCGTCGGCAACCCGGCCGCCCTGCCGACCGCGATGACCGCGGTCGTCCAGGAGACCGCGTCGCTCGGCCTGCCCGACCTGCCGGGCTCGTCGGACCCGCTGTCCGGCATCTCGCTGCTGTCCGGGTCGCACACGTTCAAGATCTGGTATGACGGGCCGGCCAGGGTGCGGGTGGCGGTCCCGGTGACGATGGGCGAGACCGACCTGCGCCGGGACGGGAACAGCGCCTGGCTCTGGGACAGCCAGACCAACCAGGCCACGCACTACATCCTGCCGGCCGGCGCCGGGACCAGCGAGCCGAGCGTCCCGGCGCAGAGCGTCCCGACGCCGCCGGAGCTGGCAAAGCAGATCCTGGCCGCGGTCGGCTCCAGCACCACCGTCGCCCTGCGGCAGAACGTGACCGTCGCCGGACAGCCGGCCTACCAGCTCTCGCTGGCGCCCAAGAACAGCCGCTCGCTGATCGGGCAGGTCAGGATCGCGATCGACGCCAGCGACTCGCTGCCGCTGCAGGTGCAGGTCTTCGCGCGCGGCGCGGCAAGCCCCGCGTTCAGCGTCGGCTACACCTCGCTCTCCTTCACCCGGCCCGCCGCCTCCAACTTCACGTTCTCCCCGCCGCCGGGGGCCAAGGTGAAGACGGTCACCGTCGCGGCCGGCGAGCCAGCCGGAGCGGCCGGCCTGCAGAACCTGTCCGCCGGCACGATTCCGGCCAGCACTAACGTCGCCCCGCCGCCGAGCGGCTCGGTCACCTTCCGGATGAGCACCGGAGCCGAGGTCGTGGCCGTGTCCGGCGGCAAGCCGCTGCCGGCCGCCGTGCGCAAGAAGATCGTGGCGGCGCTCGCGCAGAGCCTGCCACCCAGCATGCCCAAGGCCGAGCGCGCCAGGCTGCTGAAGAGCCTGGCCAGCACCAGCTGGACGCAGGTCAAGCCGCCATCGGGATCGACGGTCAGCTCCGGGGCGATCAGCGAGGCAACGCCCTCCTCGGCCAGCGTCACCGTACTGGGCAAGGGCTGGCTTTCGGTCGCGGTGCTGCCGGAATCGGCCGTCATCGGCGCCGGCGCGAGCGCCGCGAACGTCCTCGGCGCGCTGGAGGCCGCCGCCACGCCGGTGCACGGAGCCTGGGGCAGCGGCCGCCTGCTGCGCACCAGCCTGTTCTCGGTGCTGCTGCTGTCCGACGGCAGGGCCCTGGCCGGCGCCGTCGTGCCCTCGGTCCTGTACGCCGACGCGGCGCAGCTCAGGTGAGTCTGGGCACCGGCCGGGACGAGGTCAGTTTCGGCGGCGCGGCCAGCCAGAGCGAGCGCATCGCTCCCAGGTCCAGTGGCCCGAACGTTGACGCCAGCGGGCTGGCGATCGCGACCATCGGCCTGGCCAAGCGGTTCCGCAGCCAGCTTGCGGTCGCCGGGATCGACCTGGCCGTGCCCCGCGGCTCCGTCTACGGGTTCCTCGGGCCGAACGGTTCCGGCAAGACGACCACGATCCGGATGCTGCTCGGGCTGGTCCAGCCCACCGCCGGCAGCCAGCGGCTGCTCGGCGTGAGCATGCCGGCGGGCGGGAACGCCGTGCTGCCCCGGGTCGGATCGCTGGTGGAGGGCCCGGCCTTCTACCCCCAGCTGTCCGGCTGGGACAACCTGGCCAGGCTCGACGCGGCGGACCGGACCGCCAGCCCGCGCACCGCAGCGCCCAGGATCGACGCGGCGCTTGACCGGGTCGGGCTGCTCGCGGCCGCCGGCAAGCACTACCGCGCGTACTCGCTCGGCATGAAGCAGCGCCTGGCGATCGCGGCCGGCCTGCTGCAGCCGCGGCAGCTGATGATCCTGGACGAGCCGACCAACGGGCTCGACCCGCAGGGCACCCGCGAGGTCCGGTCCCTGATCAAGCAGATCGCCGCCGACGGCACCACGGTGTTCGTGTCCTCGCACCTGCTGGCCGAGGTGGACCAGATCTGCTCGCACGTGGGCGTGATGCGCGCGGGCGAGCTGGTGTTCCAGGGCACGCTCGAGGAGCTGCGCGGCCGCGGCGCGCCCCGGGTCCTGGTGCGCACCGGCGAGGCCGACCTCGCAGCGCGGGTGCTGGACCGGCTCGGGCTCACCGACGTCCACGTCGACGGGCGGGAAGTGACCGCGCTCCTCGGCGACCTGGCCCCGGAGACCGTGTGCGCCGAGCTCGTGCACGCGGGCGTGCCCGTGGCCGGCCTGGACACCCCGAGGGCGAGCCTGGAGGACCTGTTCGTCGAGCTCACCGGCGAGGGCTTCGATGTCAACGGCTGACCTGGCGACGCCGGCGGCCGGCGGGCAGCTCGCCGCGGCGGCGCGCTGGCTGCGGCTGCTGCGGTCCGAGCTGCGCCTCACCTTCGGCCGCAGGCGCAACATCGCGCTGCTGGCCGTGCTCGCCGCGGTCCCGGTGGTGCTCGGTCTGGTGCTCAGGTTCTCCTCGGGCGGCGGGGGCGGCGGCAACGGCAACGCGCCGGCGTTCCTCAGCCAGGTCACCGGCAACGGCGTGTTCCTGGCGTTCCTCACGCTCGTGGTCGAGTCAACGGTGATCCTGCCGCTCGTGGTCGCGGTGGTGTCCGGCGACTCGATAGCGGGCGAGGCCAACCGGGGCACGCTGCGCTACCTGCTCGCGGTGCCGTCCGGGCGGACCCGGCTGCTGGGGATCAAGTTCACCGCGAACGTGGCCTTCTGCGTGGGCGCCTGCCTGCTGGTGTCGGCGGTCGGCGTGGCCGTCGGCGCGATCTTGTTCCCGGTCGGGCCGGTCACGCTGCTGTCCGGCAACGCGGTACCGCTCGCCGCCGGGCTGCTCCGGCTGCTTCTGGTGACCCTCTACCTGGCCGCGGCCATGGCCTCGCTCGGCGCGATCGGGCTGGCGATCTCCACGTTCACCGAGCACCCGATCGGGGCGATCTCGGCGGTCCTGGTCATCGCGCTGGCCAGCGAGGTCGCCGACAGCGTCTCGCAACTCGACGTGATCCACCCGTACCTGCCGACGCACTGGTGGCTGTCGTTCGACTCGCTGCTGCGGGTCCCGGTCGTGTGGCCGGAACTCGGCCACGGCCTGCTCTCGTTCGCCGTCTACATCGTGATCTTCTGCTCGGTCGCCTGGGCCCGGTTCACCACCGCCGACGTCACCAGCTAGCCGCGTCATTCAGTCAGTTGACGCAAGCGCGGGCAGCGGAGCGCGGGCAAGCCTTGAGACATGGAAACCAGCGAGCAGTACATGGCGATCGCCCGGCGGTGGTTCACCGAGGGATGGACCGGGAACCTCGCGATGGCCGACGAGATCTTCAGCGAGGACGTGCGGACCAACGGTGTGCACGTCGGCGTCGCCGGGCCGGTCGGCAGGATCCGTGACCGGCTCACCGCCTTCCCCGACCTGACGACGAGCATCGAGGACATGTTCGTATCGGGAGACAAGCTCGCCGTGACGCTGATCTGGCGCGGGACCCATGACGGCCGGTATGGCGGCGTGCCCGCGACCGGCAAGCCCGTCGAGGTGCGCGACACGGCGATCTGGCACTTCCAGAACGGCAAGGTGGTCGAGATCCTCACGCTTCAGGACCAGTTCGGGATGCTGAAGCAGATCGGGTACCTCCCGGAGGGCGTCCACGCCGCATGACCGGCCCGATCACCCTCGCCGACCACGCCGGAGTCCGGCTCACCCACGGCAGGCCCAAGGTCAACGGCGTGGAGATCCACTACGCGATCGGCGGCACCGGCGAGCCGGTGTTCTTGCTGCATGGCGTGCCGAAGACGATGTCGTACTGGCGCCACGTCGTGCCGCTGCTGACCCCGCACCACACGGTCGTGGCGGTCGACAACCGGGGCTTCGGCGGCTCCCAGCGGCCCGAGACCGGTTACGACACCGCGACGATGGCCGGCGACGTCGCCGAGCTCGCCACCCACCTGGGCTTCGAGCGGTTCCGCATCGCCGGCGAGGACTGGGGCGCGGCGATCGCCTACGCCGTCGCGGCCTTTCACCGTCAGCGGGTGCGGCAGCTGGTGTTCCAGGAGACGCTGCTGCCGGGACTGCCGGCCGGCGAACGCGACCCGTCGCTCGCCCCCGACGACGGCCGCACCGGCTGGCACTTCAGCTTCTTCGGCCTGCCGAACCTGCCCGAGCTGCTGCTGGCCGGGCGGGAACGGCCGTTCTGGACCTACTTCGCCAGGCGCCAGATGTGGGACCCCAGCGCCCTGACCGAGGATGACATCGACGAGATGGTGCACTCGGCCGAGCAGCCGGGCGGCACCCGGGCCATCCTGGAGATGTACCGCGCCCGCCAGATCGACGCCGAACAGAATCGCCCGCAGTACGCCGACCCGATCAGCTGCCCGGTCCTGGCCGTCGGCGGGCAGGCCTACCTCGGGGACCAGGTATCAAGGCAGCTGGCCCAGGTGGCCACCGACGTCCGCGGCGCCGTCATCCCCGCGTCCGGTCACAACATCGCCCTGGAGAACCCCGCCGCCCTGGCCCAGGCCTACCTCGACTTCTTCGCTGGCCGCTGACCGGATCCCGGGCGGAGC
>JASHOI010000720.1 GCA_030041195.1 Streptosporangiaceae bacterium
CGCCGCGCATGCCCGCGCCCGCGTGCTGCGGCCCGGTCTCCAGCGTCACCGGCGCGGCCGCGCCCGTGACCGCGACCACGGCGCCGCCGCGGAACCTGAACGCGGCCCGGCCGAGCGTCAGCTCGATGCCGGCCGCGCCGTCAGCGTTGCCCACCAGCCGGTTGGCCAGCCGCAGGCTGTCCAGGTCCGCGGCGCCCGAGTGCGGCACGCCGAGGTGCCCGTACCCCGGCCGTCCCAGATCCTGCACGGTGGCCAGCACCCCCGGCCGGACCACCTCGATCGTCAGTCCGCTTTTCCATGATCCCGGAGGATTGTTGTCATATAGAGCAACAGATCCTCCGGGATCATGAAAATCGCCGGAATGGCTGCTGGCTGCTGGGGCCGGTGGGGCTGAGGTGGCTGACGCGGCGAGGTGGCTCGGGGCTGGGCGGGCTGGCGGGGGTGGGGGGAGGGCGGCGGGGCCGACCTGGCGGAAGCGGACCCGCATCCCGGGGGCCAGAGTCGCCGGCGGATCCCGGTCAGGGTCCCACAGCACGGCGGAGGTGCGGCCGAGCAGCCGCCAGCCGCCGGGCGACGTGCTCGGGTACACCGCGGCAAGGCCGGCGGCGATCGCCACCGCGCCGGCCGGGACCCGCAGCCGCGGCTCGGCCATGCGCGGCACGGTCGCGAGCACCGGGTCGAGCCCGGTCAGGTACCCGAAGCCGGGCGAGAACCCGAGCCATCCCACGGTGTACTCGCCGGCCAGGTGCCTGGCCACCACCTGGTCAGCGGGCAGCCCGGTGAGCCGCGCCACGTCGTCCAGGTCCGGGCCGTCGTAGACCACCGGGATCTCGGTCAGCGGGGCACCCGCCGGGCCGGCCGGCGGCAGCGGCAGCGCCAGCAGCCGCTCGGCCAGCTTGCCGAGATCCAGAGTGCCCGGCTCGGTGGTCACCAGGACGGTATTGGCCCCCGGCACGACGTCAAGCACGCCCGCGGGCCGTTCCGGCAAGATGGCGGCGGCGAGCCGGGCGGCCAGGCCTTCCGCCTGCAGAAGCAGCGCGGCATCGCCGGCTGGACGCCAGCGCGTCACGCGAACGGCGCCACTTTCGCTCCGGCCCGTTCCAGCGCGTCCCGGACCGCGCCGGCGAGGGCGACGGCCCCCGGCGTGTCGCCGTGCACGCAGAACGAGCGGAACTCGGCCGGGATCTGCTGGCCGTCAACGGATCGCACCGTCCGGCTGGTCACCATCGAGGCGGCGCGTGCGGCCGCGGCGGCCGGATCGGTGATCACGGCTCCCGGCTGGCCGCGCGGGACGAGCGTGCCGTCGGCGCGGTACGCCCGGTCGGCGAAGGCCTCGGCCACCACCGTGAGCCCGGCCCGGGCCGCCGCCAGGCCGGTCTCGCCGCCGGGCATGGTCAGCAGCGGCAGCCGCTTGTCGTACGCGCTGATCGCCGCGGCCAGCGCCTCGGCCTGGACCGGGTCCCTGGCGCACCGGTGGTACAGCGCGCCGTGCGGCTTGACGTAGCCCACCCGGCCGCCCTCGGCGCGCGCGATCCCGTCGACCGCCGCGATCTGGTAGAGCAGCTCGGCAGTCAGCTCCTCCGGCGGCACGTCCATCTCCCTGCGGCCGAAGCCGGCCAGGTCGCGGTAGGACACCTGGGCGCCGATCGCCACCCCGCGGGCCACCGCGCCAGCGCAGGCGCGCCGGATCGTGAGCGGGTCGCCCGCGTGGAAGCCGCAGGCGATGTTCGCGCTGGTGACCATCGCCAGCAGCGCCTCGTCGTCGCCGAGCCGCCAGGCGCCGAAGCTCTCGCCGAGGTCGGCGTTCAGGTCGATGACGCCGGGCCCGGTGGTCACCTCGTTGGTCCCCCCTGGGGTCCCCCTGGTTCCTCCGGGGGGAGCTCGTAGAGCGCGGCGGCGATGGCCTTCTCGTCGCTGCCCGCCGACCTGATCGTGTCCATCAGCGTGTGCAGCACCGCGTGCCGGTCTTCGCCGAGGTCGAGCAGGCGCTGCGCGGCCTCCCACAGTTCCGGCGGGTCGCCGCGCCAGAGCCGGTCGGCCAGCTCCAGGTGCCGGTCGATGTGGTCCTCTCCCGCGGCCTGGCCCACGGGGCTGTCGTGGTCGGCCGACAGCAGGATCCGCCGGTCGGCCGGCTTGGCCGGGTCGAGAGCGCCCAGGTCGGTGCCCCGGTAGCTGCCCTGCAGCACGCCGAACGCGAACACCCGGCGCGGCAGCGCCTCCAGGTCGGAGTCGGGCAGCAGTCTGGCCACCAGCTTCGGTTCCAGCCCGAAGGAGGCGGGGTCGTGGTAGACCCGGGTGAACGTGCCCATCGAGTCGAACACCGCGTCCAGGGTGGTGCCGATCGCCTCGGGGTCCCGGCGCTCGCGCACCCCGGCCCAGCGCACCCAGGCCGCGAGCACGTGCGGCATCGCGTGCTGCTCGGCGGGGGACAGCATGACCTTGCGCGGCAGCCAGTCCAGCAGGAAGGTCTCGGCCTTTGCCGGGCTCATCCGCTGCGGGCGGCCGAAGTCCTGGTCGCAGCCGTAGTCCACGATGTGGTCGGCGCACCGGCTGGCCGCTTCCCGGTCGGAGAGGTCCTCGGCCTCGTCCGAGGCCAGGAACTCGGCCACCAGCATCGCCCTGCGGTCCTTGCGCCAGGTCTGGCGCCGGGCGGCCCAGGTGCTTCCCGGCGGTCCGGCCGCGGCGGCCTGGCCGGCCCGCCCCCCGGTCTGGGTGGGCGGCAGCGTGCGCACCCGCGCCCTGATGAACGCGTGGTAAGACGGGAACGAGCTGCTGACCGGCGGGTCGGCCGCCTGCTCGGTGACCGCGAGCGCCGATTCCAGCAGCCGGCGCGCGTGCGGGGCCTGGACCTGCGTGAACGCGGAAGCCGACTGGCTGCAGTAATCGAGCAGCTTGGTCACCTGCGAGGTCACCCAGCCGTCCCGCGCCAGGCCGCCCGCGTTGTAGTCGACGACCACGACCAGGGCGTGCTGGTCCTGGCCGGCGTAGCTGAACACGCACACGACCTCGTCGCGGTCGCCGTACGGATCGGAGTTCAGGTAGCACTCGGCCGCGACCACGGCACCGACGTGCTCGGCCCATCCCGGCCGCGCGACGCCGCGCTCCATCAGCGCCAGAGCCGCCTGCTCGGCGCTGGCCGCCTGGTGCGGCGTGCCCAGGCAGGCGATGCCGGACAGCAGCGCGAGCGCTGCCGGGCTGCCC
>JASHOI010000088.1 GCA_030041195.1 Streptosporangiaceae bacterium
CGGCTCGGGCAGCGCGGCGGCCGCCGAGGACGAATGCGGCGGCCAGCGCAGCCACACCGCCCGGCGCATGCCGAAGGCGAACGCGGAGACCCGCAGCAGCGGCGTGCCGAAGCCGGCCGAGATGCTCCGCGCCAGGCCGGCCAGCGCTGCCACGTGCCCGGACAGGTCGGCCATGTTGGTGGTGACCTCGTCCATGCTGGCGGTGATGGAATCGGTCCGCTCGAGCTGCTCGTTGGTCCGGTCCACCGCGGCCTGCGCGCGCTCGATCAGCGTCGCGGCACGGTCCCCGTAGTCGGTCATGATCCGGTTGGCGTGCGAGATCAGCCCGGCGAGCCTGAGCAGCACGAACACGGCGGCGCACATTCCCACCGCGAAGAACACCGCCGCTATCAGCGCCGCGAGCTGCCCGGCGCTCACCGGCTGCTCCGATTCCGCCGCACTGCCTGGTCTGTCATCTGCCCGACCCTATCGTCTGGGCAGCAGCCGCCGGGCCGGGAAAGCGCTCAGAAACCGGCCCGGCGCGGGCCTATTCGGCAGGTGACGGCGCAGCGTCCTGGCCGTCGTCGCCGCCATCGCCGTCGTGCCCCAGGATCTGCTTGATCCGCTCGGACCGCTCGGCGACCCTGGCCTCGGCGCCGTGCCGGGACGGCTCGTAGTAACTGCGCCCCGCGACCTGGTCGGGCGCGTAGGCCTGCGGGATCACGCCCTCGGGATAGTCGTGCGGGTACCGGTAGCCGCGCCCGTGCCCGAGCCGCTTCGCGCCGTAGTAGCTGGAATCGCGCAAGTGCACGGGCACCGGCCCGGCCAGCCCTGCCTGCACGTCGGCCTGCGCAGCGTTGATCGCCCGCACCACGGCATTGGACTTCGGCGCCATGGACAGGTGGATCACCGCCTGGGCCAGGTTGATCCTGGCCTCGGGCAGGCCGACGAACTCGACCGCCTGCGCCGCCGCGACCGCGGTCTGCAGCGCCGACGGGTCGGCCATCCCCACGTCCTCGCTGGCGTGCACGATCAGCCGCCGGGCGATGAACCGCGGGTCCTCCCCGGCCTCGATCATCCGCGCCAGGTAGTGCAGCGCCGCGTCGGCGTCGCTGCCCCTGATGCTCTTGATGAACGCGCTGATCACGTCGTAGTGCTGGTCGCCGCCCCGGTCGTAGCGGACCGCCGCCCGGTCGACCGCACGCTCCAGCGCGGCCAGGTCGATCACCGCGCCGCGCGGCAGTCCGAGCGCCGCCGCCTCGAGGTACGTGAGGGCCCGCCTGGCGTCACCGCCCGCGACCCGGATCAGCTGCTCGGGCACGCCCTCGCCCAGGGTCACGGCGCCGTCGAGCCCGCGCTCGTCGGCCAGCGCCCGGTCGATCACGGTTTGGATGTCCTCGTCGCTGAGCGGCTGCAGCGTGAGCAGCAGCGACCGGGACATCAGCGGCCCGACCACGGAGAACGACGGGTTCTCGGTGGTGGCGCCGATGAACGACACCCACCGGTTTTCCACCGCCGGCAGCAGCGCGTCCTGCTGTGCCTTGTTGAACCGGTGCACCTCGTCGATGAACAGAACGGTCTGGGTGCCGGTCAGGCCCAGCTCGCTGCGGGCGGTCTCGATCGCCGCCCGCACGTCCTTGACCCCAGCCGAGACGGCCGACAGCTCGACGAACCGCCGCCGGGTCACCTGGCTGATCACGTAGGCCAGGGTGGTCTTCCCGGTCCCCGGCGGGCCCCACAGCAGCAGCGACATCGGGGCGTCGTGGTCGGCCAGCTTCCGCAGTGGCGACCCGTCGCCGGTCAGGTGCCGCTGGCCGACCACCTCGTCGAGGGTCCGCGGGCGCATCCGGACGGCCAGCGGCGCGGCCGCCTGCTCGGCCTCGGCCGCCGCGTCATCGAACAGGCTGCCGGATACGGCATCAACTCTGGGCACGATTCGACAGTACCTCCCAGCGCTCGCAGGCCCGCCAGCCTGTCGGCACCCCGCAGTACGTTGCGCTCAGACGGGCTCCCCCAATCGGCGTACCGTGGAGGTGAGAGGTGGCGTGGAGGCGACAGCGATGGCTACGGCGAAAGCGGATCTGGCAGCGGTGGCTGCCAGCGAGTTCGCCGACCTGGAACGGCTCTGGTACGAAGTCGACTGGCCTCCCGGCAGCCGGGTTGAGCTTATCGACGGTGAACTCGTTGTGAGCCCGACCGGGAGCGTCTGGCACTCCGAAGCGGTCTATTGCCTGACCGTCCAGTTGGTCAAGCTTGCCGAGCGGCGCGACTGGGTCATCCATACGAACTTGACCACGTATATACCGCCGACCAAGGAACGGCTCATCCCGGATCTCATGGTGGCGCCGAGAGACGCGCAGCCCTATGGGGAGTGCGAGCTCCTCGCATCCGGGGCCCTCCTCGTCGCAGAGGTGGTCTCACCATGGAGTCGACGCCGGGACCGCGAGGTAAAGCCGCGAGCATACGCCCAGGGCGGTGTGCCGCTTTATATGCTCATCGACCGGTTCGACCACGAGCCGACCGTCACCCTGTTCAGTGAGCCGGGCGCGGACGGTTACGGCACGCGCCAGGTCGCGGCCGCTGGTGAGCCGCTGCGGCTGCCGAAGCCGTTCGGGATCGCGCTGGACACAGCTCGCCTGCTTGGCTAGGCCTCCCGCTGCCCGGGCGGCGGGATCACGTCGATGCCCGCCTCCTTGCGCTGTTCCAGCGTGATCGGCGTGGGCGCGCCGGTCAGCGGATCCGCACCCGAAGCGGCCTTGGGGAACGCGATGACATCGCGGATCGTGTCCCGGCCGGTCAGCAGCATCAGCATCCGGTCCCAGCCGAACGCTATCCCGCCGTGCGGCGGCGGCCCGAACCGCAGCGCGTCGAGCAGGAAGCCGAACTGCGACCTGGCTTCCTCGCGGGACAGCCCGATCACGTCGAACACCTGCTGCTGCACGTCCGGCCGGTGGATCCGGATCGACCCGCCGCCGATCTCGGTGCCGTTGCACACGATGTCGTACGCGTCGGCCAGGGCGCCGGCGGGCTCGGCGGCGAACTTGTCCGCCCATTCCGGCAGCGGGGCCGTGAACGGGTGGTGCACCGCGGTCCAGCCCCCGGACCCGTCCTCCTCGAACATCGGCGCGTCCACCACCCAGGTGAACGCCCACTCCGACGGGTCGATCAGGCCGCAGCGGTGCCCGATCTCGAGCCGCGCCGCGCCGAGCAGCTCACGCGCCGCGCTGGACTGCCCGGCGGCGAAGAACACGCAGTCCGACGGGCCCGCGCCCGCCGCGGCGGCGAGCCCGGCGCGCTCGGCGTCGGAAAGGTGCCTGGCGACCGGGCCGGAGTCGGACACCTGGCCGTCGGCGTCGATCAGCACGTAGGCGAGGCCCCTGGCGCCGCGCGATCGGGCCCAGTCCTGCCAGCCGTCAAGCTCCCTGCGGGTCTGCGCGGCACCGCCCGGCATCACCACGGCCCCGACGTGCGGCGCCTGGAACACCCGGAACTCGCTCTGCGCGAAGTACTCGGTCAGGTCGGCGAGCTCGCAGCCGAACCGCAGGTCGGGCTTGTCCGACCCGAACCTGGACATGGCGTCGGCGTAGCTCATCCGCGGGATCGGCCGCGGCACGTGGTACCCGGCGAGCTCCTCCCACAGCCGCTCCACGAGGTCCTCGGCCACCGCGACGACGTCCTCGCGGGTGATGAACGACATCTCGATGTCGACCTGGGTGAACTCGGGCTGCCGGTCGGCCCGGAAGTCCTCGTCGCGGAAGCAGCGGACCAGCTGGTAGTAGCGTTCCAGGCCGGAGATCATCAGCAGCTGCTTGAACAACTGCGGCGATTGGGGCAGCGCGTACCAGTTGCCTGGGCGCAGCCGCACCGGCACCAGGAAGTCGCGTGCGCCCTCCGGCGTCGACCTGGTCAGGAACGGCGTCTCCACGTTCACGAACCCGTGCGCCTGCATCACGTCGCTGACCAGGTACGCAGCCCGCGACCTGGCGCGCAGCGCCGCGGCCATCTCGGGCCGCCTGATGTCGAGGTAGCGGTAGCGCAGCCGCACCTCCTCGTTCAGGTCGGCCGCGCTGTCGATCTGGAACGGCAGCGGGTCAGACTCGGACAGCACCTCGATCTCGCTGACGTCGACCTCGATCTCGCCGGTCGCGAGCTCGGGGTTCTCGTTGCCGGCCGGCCGCAGCCGCACCGTCCCGGTCACCAGCACGCAATACTCGGCGCGCAGGTCGTGCGCGATGTCTTCGGCGCGGAACACCACCTGCACGACGCCGCTGGCGTCCCGCAGGTCGATGAACACCACGCCGCCGTGATCCCGGCGGCGGGCGACCCAGCCCGCTAGCGTCACGTTCAGGCCACTGTCCGAGGCGCGCAGCGTTCCCGCATCGTGTGTCCGGATCATGCCTACAGCCCCGTGGGGCGGCGAGCGCCCGGAATCGTCGGGATGGTGGCATCGGCGTCCCCGAGGCCGACGAGGAACGGGTTGGACTGGCGCTCGGCGCCGATCGTCGTCGCGGGCCCGTGCCCGGCCAGCACCTCGGTCTCGTCGGGGAGCCGCAGGCAGACCCTGGCCAGGCTGTCCAGGATCGTCGCGTGATCGCCGCCGGGCAGGTCGGTCCGGCCGATCGACCCGGCGAACAGCAGGTCGCCGCTGAACAGCGTCCCGGGATCGTCGGCGGGCGGCAGCCGGAACGTCACCGAGCCGGGGGTGTGCCCCGGCGCGTGGTCCACGACGACCTGCACCCCGGCCAGGTCAAGGACGGCCCCGTCGGTCAGTTCCCGCACGTCGTCGGGCTCGGTGAAGGTGATCCCGCCGAACAGCCGCTGCCCCGGCTGCAGCGACAGCCCGCGGGCCGGGTCGGTGAGCAGCTCGCGGTCATCGGGGTGGATGAAGGCCGGGATGTTCCTGGCACCGCACACCGGCGCCACGGACCAGATGTGATCCACGTGACCGTGCGTGAGCAGGACGGCCGCGGGCTGCAGCCGGTATCGTTCGACAATCTCGTCGATGCCCTGTTCGGCGTCCTGGCCAGGGTCGATGATCAGGCACTGCTCCCCCGGCCCGGCCGCCACAAGGTAACAGTTCGCGGCGAACGAGCCGGCCGGGAACCCGGCGATTAGCACGGCTGGCCTCCTCTGGCACGGGCTCTGGTCATGGTGCGTACAGGCTATCGGCGCCCGGCCCGCGGTCCCGCGCTGGGCCGGTCAGGACACAGACAGGACGCGGTTGGTGCGGCGAACAGATAACGGTCGCGCCAATAGTGGTGTTACGCAGGTACGATTCGCGAAGTTTCGCTGATCACTTTACCCAGGAACCGGCCGGATACAGGAGGATCGACAGCGTGGCGGGTAAGAAGCAGCGGCAGCGCAAACTTGCCAGGGAGCGGTACCAGCGGCGGCTGGTCCGGCAGGCTCATCGGGACCGGCGGACGCGGCAGTGGACCGTGGCCATCACCGCGGTCATCGTGGTCGCCGGGCTCTCCGTGGGTGGCGTGCTGCTCGCAGGCAAGTCGTCGGGCACGGCGACCACGCCGAAGGCCACGCCGAGCGCTACGGCGAGCCCCACGCCGACGGCTGAGGCCGAGCCCGCGACGCACTGCACCTACACGGCGGCCGGGACGGCCGCGCGCAAGGTGAGCCTTCCCTCCGCCACGCCCGACTACAAGGCCACGTACACCGCGACGATCAACACCAACCTCGGCGCGATCGTGATCGACCTGCTGAACAGCAAGGCCACCTGCACGGTGAACTCGTTCGTGCACCTGGCCGAGGCCGACTTCTACAACAGCTCCCCCTGCTTCCGGCTGACCACATCCGGCTTCTACATATTGCAGTGCGGCGACCCGACCGGCAAAGGAACCGGCGGGCCCGGCTACGAATTCGCCAGTGAGAACCTCACCGGCGCCACGTACACCGCCGGAACGGTGGCGATGGCCAATGTGTCCGGCGAGGCGGACAGCAACGGCAGCCAGTTCTTCCTCGTGTATAAGGACTCGTCGGAGCTAGGGCCCGATTACACACCATTTGGGAAGATCGTCAGCGGGCTTAATATCCTCCAGACTGTGGCCAAGGCCGGATATGGCAAGCCGCTGAGCTCGGGAGGCGGCGGTGCGCCCAAGGAGAAGATCGAAATCGAGAGCGTGAGTGTCAAGCAGACGTAACTGAAGCGGTATTCCCCGTCAGGTACTAAAGCGGGGAGTCCGGGGGTCATCCCCGGACCAGCGCGGAGCAGGAGGTTCGCGGTGAGCACGGCCAGCGATGCGTGGGGCAGGGTTGCCGATGATGGCACCGTCTACGTGCGTACCGCCGAGGGCGAGCGCGTGGTGGGCTCATGGCAGGCCGGCAGCCCCGATGAGGCCCTCGCGTTCTTCCAGCGCAAGTTCGCGTCGCTGGAGACCGAGATCAGCCTGCTCGAGCAGCGGATCGCGACCACGGACCTGTCTCCGGCCCACGCCCAGTCATCGATCACCCGGTTGCTCGCCGCGGTGGCCGACGCGCACGCGGTCGGTGACCTGGACGGGCTGCACGCCAGGCTCGAGGCCCTGACCGGGCTGGTCGATCACCGGCGGGAGGAGCACAAGGCCGCCAGGGAGCAGGCCCGCTCCCAGGCCCTGGAGACCAAGGAGCGCATCGTCGCCGAGGCGGAGCGGATCGCGGCCGAGGCGACGCACTGGAAGATCAGCGGCGAGCGGATGCGGCAGCTGCTCGAGGAGTGGAAGGCCGCGCCGCGCGGCGACCGGGCCACCGAGACCGCGCTGTGGAAGCGGCTGTCAGCGGCCCGTAACGCGTTCACCAAGCGCCGCAAGGCGTACTTCGCCGGCCTCGAGGAGGAGCGCGAGGCGGCCAGGCAGCGCAAGGAGAAGCTCGCCTCCGAGGCCGAGGCGCTTTGCTCGTCGACGGACTGGGGGCCAACGGCGTCCGCGTTCCGCGAGCTGATGCGGTCCTGGAAGGAGGCCGGCCGGGCCGACCGCGCCGCCGAGGAGGAGCTGTGGACCAGGTTCAAGACGGCCCAGGACACGTTCTTCCAGGCCAGGTCCCAGGTGCTGCACGCCAAGGATGCCGAGCTGCGCGAGCACGCGAACGCCAAGACGCGGCTGCTTGCCGAGGCGGAGAAGCTGGTTCCGGTCACCGACCCACGCGCCGCGCGCGCCACGCTGCGCGGCATCGAGGAGCGCTGGGAGCAGGCGGGCCCGGTGCCCCGCGAGGCCCACGAGCGGCTGGAAGGCGGGTTGCGCCGGGTCGAGGAGGCCGTGCGCAGGGCCGAGGACTCGCAGTGGCGCCGGTCGAACCCTGAGGCACTGTCGCGGGCCAGGGGAACGGTGGAGCAGATCCGGTCGGCGATCAGCCAGCTCGAGGCCCAGCTGTCGCAGGCGCAGGCGAACGGGGACGCCAAGGCGCAGGAGCGGGCCGAGGAGGCGCTGGCGGCACGGCGCTCGTGGCTGGCCGAGGCCGAGCGCACCCTGGCCGAGCTGTCCGGCTAACCCCTGCCCGACGAAGCGCGCCAGGCTCAGCCGCCGCCCACCCGCGGCCACCCACGCACCCGCCGCGCTCCGGCCACCCACGCACCCGCCGCCGCGCTCCGGCCAC
>JASHOI010000721.1 GCA_030041195.1 Streptosporangiaceae bacterium
GCCGTGGTGGGTGCCAGACCCACAGGTGGACATCGCCGCGCACGTCGTGGAGTCCGTCCAGCCGGCCGCCGGCGAGGCCGGGTTCCTGGCGACGGCCTCCGCCATCTTCGCCCAGCACCTGGACCGCTCCCGGCCGCTGTGGCGCATCGACGTGATACCGCGGACGCCCGGGGGCGGCAGCGCGCTGCTCTGGCGCATCCACCACGCGCTGGCGGACGGGCTGACCGCGATGCGCATGGCCGGCGCGGTGCTGTGGGACGAACAGACGGCAGGGAGCACTGCCCGCCGCACACCCCTCGGCCGCGATGGGCTGGAGAGCCGGGGCGGCCCGGACAGGGGAGCGGCTCCGGCGGCAGAGCATCACCGGCTCGCCGGGCTGCTGGCCGCCGCGCGGGAGGCACCGCAGCCGTGGCTGCGGTCGCCCTTTGACGGGCACATCGACGGCCGGCGTTCGGTGGCCTTCACCACCGCCGGGCTGGGCGCACTGCACCGGGTCGCGGCGGCGAGCGGCGGCGCGACCGTTAACGACGCGGTGCTGGCCGTGGTGGCGGGCGGGCTGCGGCGCTGGCTCGAGGCCCATCACGGCCGCCTCGGCACGGTCCGGGTGAAGGTTCCGGTGAGCCTGCACAGCCCGGCGCTCGCGCCCGGCGACGCCGGCTCGGAGCCCGGTAACCGCGATTCGTTCTTCTGTCTCGACCTGCCGCTCGGACCGGCCGACCCGCTCGAGCGCCTGGCCGCCATCCGGCGGGCGACCCGGGTTCGCAAGCAGGGCCACGACGCGCAGCACCTGGACGCGCTCATGCGCGCGCTGGCGCGCACCCCGCGGCTGAGCATGTTCGCCGACCGCGTCCTCGCTCATCCCCGCTCGTTCGCGCTGAACGTGTCCAACGTCCCCGGTCCCCGCCGGCCGGTCCAGGTGCTCGGCGTGCCGGTGCGCGCGCTGTACTCGCTGGCCGAGATCCGCGAGCAGCACGCCCTGCGCGTCGCCGTGGTGTCGCTCGCCGACAGCCTGAACTTCGGCCTGGTCGCCGACCCGACGCTGCTGGACGACGTGGACCAGCTCGCCGCCGACATGCAAGCCGAAGCCGCCGCCCTGATCGCCACCCGCCCGGCGTGACCAGCCACCCGCCCGGCGTGACCCCGCCACCCGCCAATAACGGGGAAACGTGTCAGTACGGGGTAACGCGTCAGCGGATAGGCCTGGCGCGTTACCCGGTAAACCCGATCAGGGAAGCTTGGGGCGTCGGGCTCGGCTAGCCGACGGGGCGGAGCACGGCCACGACCTTGCCGCGGATCGCCGCCTTGTCGCCGGGAATCGGCGTGTAGGCCGGGTTCTGCGGCATCAGCCAGACCCGGCGATCCACCCGCTTGTACGTCTTGACGGTGCCCTCGACCTCGATGCCGTCGATTAACGCGGCAACGATGTCGCCGTCGCGCGGCTTCTCGTTGTGCAGGTCGCGCACCACGACCCAGTCGCCGGGGAAGATCCCGACACCGATCATGGAATCGCCTACGACATTGAGAATGAACAGGTCCTGTTCCGGCCCGACCACGTCTCGGGGCAGCGGGACACGGCCCTCGCCGGGCTCCAGCGGGATGATCGGCTTGCCGGCGGCGATCTGCCCTGCGACGCGCACCCAGGTGACCCTCGCCAGGTCGTTCTCCCCGGGAGCGGCCTCGGCCTGCCTGGCCTCCTGAGCGGCAGCTTCGCCGGGCCGCAGCAACCGCACCGTCCGCGGCGACCCCTCCTCGTAGGTCAGGAACCCCGCTGCCTTCAGTTCCCGAAAGTGGTGCAGCACGCTGGACGGGCTCTTGAGGCCGGCCGCCTCGGCGATCTCGCGGCTGGTCGGCGAGCAGCCGTGAACGGTCGCGTACTCGTCGATAACCCGCAGGATCGTGCTGCGGCGCCAGGTCAGAACGCCCCGCCCCGATCCGTCGCTGTCCGCCATCGAGCCTCCGCCTCGGTGATCATTACCAGCTTAGGGCGGAACCCGGCGGCCAGCTAGGTGGCAGGGTGGCGGGGGCGGAACCCGGCGGCCAGCTAGGTGGGCGTTGCAGGGCTAAGCGGGCGCGGCGCGGGCGGGCATCGCGATGCGGCGGCCCGCCGTCGGCGGGGCGGGCAGCGCCGCGTGCTGCGCGGCCAGCGCCTCGACGGCGTCGCGGCGCCGCGGCGGCATCGGCGTCACCTGCTCGGTGGCGATGTCGACGTGCAGGAACATCACCTCGTTCGCTGCCATCTCGTCGCCGGAACCGGCGTCGGTCATCCGGTGGAACGCGTGCAGCCGCTTGGCGTCGGCGCCGAGCAGCTGCGTGCTGTAGCGCAGCCGCGCGCCAGCCCGCACGCTGCGGAAGAAGCACACGTGGCTCTCGACCGTGTAGATGCTGCAGCCGGTCTGCTCCCGGTAGGCGGCGCCGAGGCCGAGCCAGTCCAGGAACGCGTCGGTGGCCTCGGTGAACGCGAGCGCGTAGTAGCCGTCCATCATGTGGCCGTTGTAATCGATCCAGTCCGCCGGCACGGTGCGCTCGCCGGTGTCCAGCGGGGTGGGCCGCCCCGGCAGCCCGGTGGCGCTCACCGGCCCTGCCACACGGGCGGGCGCCGCTCGGCGAACGCCCGGGCGCCCTCGGCGGCGTCGGCCGAACCGAGCATCGCCCGGTAGGCGGGCAGGCTGCCGTTGCGCTGGATCCCGTACCCCGCGCCCACCCCGGTGGCCTCGGTCTCGCGCAGGATCTCCAGCACGGCGGCGACCGACAGC
>JASHOI010000722.1 GCA_030041195.1 Streptosporangiaceae bacterium
CCGCTGGCCGCCGGAGAGCACGCCGACGCGCCGGCCGAGCACCTCGGTCAGCTGCAACTCGTCCGCGACCCGGTCGACGGCCAGCCGCAGCGCGCTGCGCCGCAGCCCGGCCAGGGCGGCGAAAAACCGCAGGTTATCCCGGACGGTCGCGCTGACGTAGAGCGACAGTTCCTGTGGCGCGACCCCGGTCAGCGCCCGGGCACCGCGCCGGTCACGCAGCACGTCAATGCCGCCGACCCGCACCGTTCCCGCGTCCGGACGGACCAGGCCGGTGACGACCTCGACGAACGTCGACTTGCCGGCGCCGTTGTGCCCGATCAGGCCGGTGATCTCGCCGGGCCGGACCTCCAGATCGAAGCCATCGAGCGCCCGGGTGCCGCCGTACCGCTTCACCAGCCCCTGAGCCACGAGCATCGTGGCCACCTCCTTGTGATCTACACCGTATAGATCTACACTGTAGAACCATGGTGGACCGAAGGCAAGAGATTTTCGACGCGGCGCTGAAACTGGCCGACGATGAGGGCCTCGAGGCGGTTTCCATGCGGGCCCTTGCCGAGCGGACCGGGGTCACGCCGATGGCGCTGTACCCGCACGTGGGCAGCAAGGCGGCGCTGCTCGACGGCATGCTCGGCCGGGCAGTCGGCCAGATGGTCGCCGACCAGGGCCCGGCGTTTAATGCGGGTGCTGACTGGCGGGAGCGCCTCCGCGTGCTGCTGCGCGGCGCCCGGCAGCTTGCGCACCGGCATCCGTGGGCGGCGGCGCTGGTGTTCTCCCGCCCGTCGGTCACCCCGGACTCCGTCGGCGGCGTCGACTTCTTCTACACCACCCTGCTCGACGCCGGGGTCGCGCCCGCCGAGGTCCCGCGGCTGGAACGGCTCCTCACCACGCTCGCGGTCGGCTACGGCGCCTCGGAGGTGGGCGGCAGGTTCGGGCCAGCGGATTCTGACGTCCGGGCCCGCCGTCGCCAGTTCCGCGGCGGGCAGTTTCCCGGTCACACCGCTGTGGTCCGCTGGCTCAAGGCGCCGAACGACTGGGACGCCGAGTTCGAGGCGGACGTCGAGGACCTGCTGCGGCTGGTCGAGGCCGCCGCGACCCGGTCAGTGCGCGGCGAGCAGCAGCGCGCCGATGACGACCATCGCGGCCCCAGAGAACCGGGTGACAGCCCGGGCGGCGGCGGGCCTGGCGGCGAGGACCTTCCGCGCCGCGGACCCCAGGCCTAGGTAAAACGCGCCGCAGCTCACCACGAAGACAAAGCCGAGAAGGCCGAGCTGGGCGGCCAGCGGCCAGCTCCAGCGCGGGCTGGTGAACTGCGGCAACAGGGCCAGGAAGAGCAGCAGGCCCTTGGGGTTGAGCGCGCTGACGCCCATGCCCCTGACCAGAACGGCCCGGCCGGTGCCGGCCGGTGGGGTTGCGGTGCGGGCGGCGGTCCGGGCCGGAGGGGTTGCGGTGCGGGCGGCGGTGCCGGCGGGTGGGGTTGCGGTGGCGGCGGTCCCGGCGGGGGTGGAGCCGGCCTGGGACGACGCCGGGACCTCTGCAGCGGGACGCCGGGCGAAGGTGGTCGCCCCGTGCCAGATCAGGTAGCAGCCGCCGGCGACGGTGAGCCCGGCCAGCAGCGCCGGGGACCGGCCCACGATCGCTCCGACGCCGGCCGCCACCACGACCGCGATCCCGGCATAGCCGAGCACCAGGCCGCCGACGGCCGGAACCACCGAGCGGCCCCGGAGGCTGGCGCCGAGGACGAACGCCCAGTCCGCGCCCGGAACCATGATCAGCAGCAGTGCGACCGCCCAGAACGCGACAACGGAACCGGCGGCCATGGGAGCAAAGCTAGCCCCGATCAGGCCGAATGTGTTCCCAAATAATCTCGCTATGGCGCTACGGAGTGGAAGAATAAACCCCATGGACGCGCTGGACCGCAAAATTCTTGTTGCGCTGCAGCAGGACGGGCGTCTCACCGTTACCGAGCTGGCCGCGCACGTGGGCCTCAGCGTCTCCCCGTGCCACCGCCGGCTGCGCGCGCTGGAGCGCAGCGGTGCGATCCGCGGCTACCGGGCGGTCGTGGACGGCGAGGCCGTTGGCCTCGGCTTTGAGGCGCTGGTGTTCGTCACCATGCGCCAGGAGGACCGGGAGACGCTGATGAGCTTCGAGGAAGGGCTCGCCGCGATACCGAACGTGGTGCAGGCCGAGCGGCTCTTCGGCGACCCGGACTACCTGCTCCGCGTCGTCACCGCCGACCTGGCCGCGTACCAGCGGCTGCAGGACGACCGGCTGACCGCCTTGCCCGGCGTGCAGCGGATGACCTCAACGCTGGTGATGAAGCGCGTCGTGCACGAGCGGCCGCTGCCCGCTTAGGACGCGGCCCGCAGCGGGCGCAGCGCCTCCTGGGTCCGGGCCAGCTCGTTCAGCATCGCGTCGGCGGCCTGCTCCATGACCTCGTTCGGCACCAGCACGCCGCCGGAGTCGAGGAACTGGGCGTGGAACGGTATGTTCACGCTCTCGAACACCGGGAACATCCGCAGCGTGGTCAGCACCTGCTTGAGCTGCTGCACCGCGCGGGTGCCCGCGGCTATGCCGCCGTAGGAGACGAAGCCGACCGGCTTGTAGTTCCATTCCCGGTGCAGGTAGTCGATCGCGTTCTTGATCGACGCCGGGTAGCCGTAGTTGTACTCCGGAGTGACGAACACGATCGCGTCGGCGGCGTCGATGATCGCGCTCCATTCCCTGGTGTGCTCCTTGGTGTACCGCTCCAGCCGCGGGTGGTTCGGCTCGTCGAGCAGCGGCAGGTCGAGCTCGGCCAGATCGACGACGGTCACGTCGAACCCGCCGTGGTCCTTGGCGCGCGCGGTGAACCACTCCGAGATCGGGAGGCCAGCACGCCCCGGCCTGGTCGAGCCGACGATGATGGTCAGGTTCGGCATGGGTCTGCCTTCCGTTGCATGTAGTTGAAGATTCAATCACATATAAGCGCGGCCGGGGCGCGGATTGTTCCTGGCGCCGATGAGTTCTGGGCCACATGCACGTCTGCGGTACAGACCCAGATCGGGAAGGAGCCAACAGTCATGTTCGCGAACACGAAGGCGTTCAGCGGATTCGCCGTCGACGACCTGGAGCAGGCGCGGCGGTTCTACGGCGACACGCTCGGCATCAAGACCTCCGAGCAGTACGGGCTGATGACCCTGCACCTGGCGGGCGGCAGGGACACGCTGGTCTACCCCAAGGCCGGCCACACACCCGCCGGCTACACGATCCTCAACTTCCCGGTCGACGACATCGAGGCCGCGGTCGACGAGCTGACCGCGCGCGGAGTGCGGTTCGAGCGGTACGACGGCATGGAGCAGGACGAGCGCGGCATCAGCCGGGGCGGCGGCCCGTACATCGCCTGGTTCACCGACCCGGCGGGCAACATCCTCGCGGTGCTCCAGGACCGGTAGCCGCCGCGCTACGAGCGCGGACGGGCCGCCGACTCGGCGTCGTCCGCTGGCTGGTCCGGGCCGGCCGACGGCATCCGCCGCGGGATCACCATGATCGCCGCGATCGTGAGCACGCTGGCCACGACCAGGCCGACGTAGACGTGGTGCGCGGCGGCGGAGATGCCGTCCCGCAGGTAGCTGGCCGCCGGCCCGAGGCTGGCGGCGTGGCCGATGGTGGCGCTGACCCCGCTGACCGTGCGCGGCAGATGGGGCTTCAGGCTGCCGGGCGCGCCACGGAGCGTCGCGTTAAGGCTGGTATTGAAGATCGCGCCGAAGACCGCCGCACCGACGCTCTGCCCGAGGTAACGGCAGAACATGACCGAACCGGTGACCACGCCGCGCTGACTCCAGCCCACCGTGGACTGCGGGCCCACCACCGTGCACACCGACAGCAGCCCGAGCCCGCCGCCGAGCACGAACGTGTCGACGACCGGCTGCCACACCGGCGACACGGGCGGGAACAGCAGGAACGCGGCGACCGCGACCAGGCAGATCACGGCGCCGATCAGCGCGGTGTCGCGGAACCCCAGCCGCAGGAACAGCCGGGCGGACTGCGAGGTGGCCAGCGGCCAGCCCAGGCTCATCGAGGCCAGCACCGCCCCGGCGGCCACCGCGCCGAGGCCGAGCACCAGCTGGCCGTAGGTGGGCAGGAACGTGGTCGGCCCGATGACCAGCACCCCGAGCCCGAAGGCGGCCAGCGCCGACCCGGTGAACGCCCGGCGCAGCCACAGCCACGGCGGCAGGATCGGCTCGACGGCGCGGCGCTCGGCGAGCACGGCCACCGCGGCGGCCCCGGCAGCCACGGCGAAGACCGCGATGCTCGGCGGCGACAGCCAGGCCCAGGCCACGCCGCCCTGCAGCAGGCCGAACACCAGCGCGCCGGCGGCCACCAGCACGGCCAGCGCGCCGGCCACATCGATCCGGTGCCGGGTCCTGGCCACCTGCTCGTGCAGGTAGCGCGCGATCAGCGCGATCGCGACCGCACCCAGCGGCAGGTTGATCAGGAAGATCCAGCGCCACGACGCGTACTGGGCCAGCGACCCGCCGATCGTCGGGCCGAACACCGCCGAGATCCCCCACACGCTGGCCAGCCAGCCCTGGACCCGGCCGCGGTCCTTCAGCTCGTACAGGTCGCCGGCCAGCGTGTTGACCGTGGCCATGATCGCGCCGGCCCCGATCCCCTGCAGGCCGCGGAAGCAGATCAGGCTCACCATGTCCCACGACGACGCGCACAACGCTGAGCCGGTGAGGAAGATCACGGTCCCGGCGATCAGGATCGGCTTGCGGCCCCACTGGTCGGCGAGCTTCCCGTAGATCGGGATCGACACGGTCTGGGTCAGCAGGTAACCGGAGAAGACCCAGCTGAACAGCGTGAACCCGCCGAGATCGCGGACCACCTGCGGGAGCGCGGTGGACACGATCGTGTTGTCAACCGCCGACAGCGCCATGGTGACCATGAGCGCGATCAGTATCGGGCGGCGATGGGCGTTGACGCCGGACGCCTCGGGGGCGCGGGGGCTGGCAGTCGTCATCTGCGGATTAGTATACCGGCCGTCTCGTTTCGGACGTTTCGCGGTCACCCGGCGCCGGGCGGCCTGCCGGGCAGGCTGTCCGCGGCGATGCCCTGTTCGTCGGCGAGCCTGCGCAGCAGCGTGGTCAGCTGCCGGCGTTCCGTTGCGGTGAGCGAGGCGCCGACCTGGAGGCCGGCGCCGGCCTCCTCGCCGTCGCGCAGCTTGGCCCGGCCCTGGTCGGTCAGGTACAGCGCGTAGGAACGCCGGTCGGCGGGGTTGCGCCGCCGCTCCACCAGGCCGCGCTGCTCGAGCTCGTCCACGAGGAAGACCATGCGGGTGGGGTTGAGTCCCATCAGCTCGCCGATCGCCTGCTGTGACCTGCCCTCGTTCGCCGCCAGCCTGGTGAGCATGCCGAAGTGCCGTGGTTCCAGGCCAAGCGGGGCGAGCCGCTCGGCGAACTTCCCGGCCACCTGAAAGCCGAGCTGGACGAGGAGAAAGGCGAGGCCGTCGCGCCCGCCGCGCCGCGAGGCCCGGGAGTCAGTCACGTATCTTAGATTATCACGTTCGACAATACTTTCAGATCGTGATAATTGTAGAACGTCACTATATGCGGCGGGCGACCGGAACGAGGTGCTCGATGGAACCAGCAACCCAGCGCCAGACCGAGCCAGCAACCCGGCGCCAGCGCCCCGAGCACTGGCGGGACAACCTGTCCCGGGGCTACCTGGTGGCCGCGATCCTGCTAGTGATCCAGTACGGGCTCGGCATCGGCGTGAACCTGTACGTCACCGTACCGACCGGGAAGGGCGTGGGGCAGGCGTTCTCCAGCGGGCCGCTGCTCGCCGTGCACACCGTGCTCGGCCTGCTGCTGGTCCTCACCGCGCTGTCCATGGTGGTCAGGGCGGTCATCGCCAGGCACCGGGCCTCGATCGCGCTCTCGGTGCTGGGGCTGCTGGCCATCCTGGCCGCCGCTGGTTACGGCGCGAGCTTCACCCGCGACGGCGCGAACTCGGCGTCGCTGGGCATGGCGCTGGCCACCGGGGTGGCGCTGCTGTGCTACATCGTCGGGCTGTTCGTGGCGGGGCGCCCCGCCGCGGCCCGGCCGACCTGACCCCGGTCAGCGCAGCGGGCCGTCGGGGTGGTCGGCCTGCTCCAGGATCCGGACCGGGTCGCCGACGCTGATCGAGCCGACGCCGGGTGGGTCGGCGGCGCCGGGTGGGTCGGCGGGGCCGGGTGGGTCGGCGGGGCCGGGTGGGTCGGGGATCAGGTTGATGCCGAACCACACCTTGCCGTCCCAGCGCCGGCTCCGGGCCAGCGTCGCGATCGGCTCCTTCCCGCTGGCCGCCGTGTCCGGGTCGATCGTGGTCAGCACGCACCGGTCGCAGCCCTTGACCGCGCGGAACACCACGTCGCCGATCTGCAGCAGCCGCCAGCCGTCCTCGGCCCACGGCCCGGCACCGGCCACGACCACGTTGGGCCGGAACCGCCGCATCGGCAGCGGGCCCTCGGTGGCGAGCGGGCCCGCCGCGATCAGCTCGTTGAGCTCGGCCAGCGAGCTTTCCGCGGTGAGCAGCAGCGGGTAGCCGTCGGCGAACGAGACCAGGTCGCCGTCCCGGCTGTACTCGGGATTCGGCCGCCGCCGGGTCGGGTCGTCGAGGTAGACGAGCTGCACCGGCTCCCCGGCGACCTCGCTGAGCCAGGCGTCGGCAGCACGGCCGGCCGGGGCGGCGAGCAGCTTGGTGTCCCACACGGTCACCGGGATCAGGTCGTCGCCCGGCGGGACCGGCACGGTCAGGTCCGGCATGCCCGGCTCGGCCAGCCGGATGGCGCCGTCGCCGGGAAGCGGCGTGACCAGCAGCAGCCTCGGGCGCTCACGCGCGGTCACCACGTCGCCGGACCGGTCGACGATCATCCACCTGCGGTCCCCGGCCAGGCCCCACGGCTCGACGGCCGCCGCTGACAGCCGCTCGCCGCGGCACGACTTGACCGGGTAGCGGTAGAGATCGGTCACCCTCAGCGACATGTCAGCGAGCCTAACCGGCCGCTCCGGCGCCGCCTACTCGTTAATCGCGCTACGGCGCGGCGCCTTCCAGCTCACCGCCGGGGAACGGCTCGGCGTCTGCCGGCTGGGCGCGGTCTAACAGGGTGTTGTCGGCGATCGCCAGTGCGCGGTCGAGCGCGGTCAGGATCGTGTCGAGCTCGCCATCGCTGATGATCAGCGGCGGGGCGATCAGCATCGACGCCTCGGCGTCGGCGGCGATCAGCACGCCGACCTCGAGGGCGGCGGCGAGCATCCGGTCGGCGGGGGTCGGCTCGCCGGTGCCGGCCCGCCGGTCCCGCCAGTTTCCGCTGTGCAGGTCGACGGTCCAGTGCAGGCCGAGCCCGGTCACCCGCCGCACGCAGGAGTGCGCGGCGGCGAGCTCACCCATCCTCCTGCGCAGCACCGCGTCCAGCGCGTCGGCGCGCTCCACCAGGCCCTCGCTCGCGATCCGGCGCACGGTGGCGCCGATCGCCGCCACGGTCAGCGGGTGGCCGCGGAACGTGCTGAACGACTGCCAGCTCTGATCCCGGAGCTGGTCGGCGACCTGCTGGGACAGCACCACGGCGGCCGCGGGCGTGACGCCGCCGGCCAGGCCCTTGCCCAGCGTGAAGATGTCCGGGCGGGACTCGCCGCGCTGCAGCGTCAGCCACCGGCCCTGCCTGCCGAGGCCGGTCACCGCCTCGTCGGCGATCCAGAGCGCGCCCGCCTCGCGGGCCGCGCTGGCCAGCTTGTCCTGGTAGGCGGGTGCCGGGTAGACGCCGCCCTGGCTGTAGTCCATGATCACGGCCGCGGCGCCGGCCAGCGGACCGGTCAGATCGTCGGGCAGGCAGCGGCAGCCGCCGTCCGGCGTGCACGGGGAGTGCACGGTGCAGGCCGGCGCCGGAATCTGGCGTACCTCGGCGAGGTGCGGCACCGGCCGCCGGCCGCGGCTGGGCGACGAGAGGCCGCCGTGCCACTGCGGCTGCGTGGTCACCTCGCGGGACAGCCCGACCGTGCCCAGGTAGGCACGTTCCCTGGTGACCAGCGCGGCGCGCCCGGTGAGCACCTGGGCGAGGCTGAGTGCCAGGTCGTTGGCCTCGCTGACGCTGGTGCAGAAGCGGATCGCGCCGATCCAGTCCGCTTCGCCGGCGAACGCGTGCTCGAGCAGGTCGTCGGCTGCCTGCTGGCGCCCGCGCCAGCCCCACCCCTCGTTCAGCGCGGGGCTGCCCGACGCGCCGCGGACAACGGCGACGAGATCGGGGTGGCAGTGCCCGAGCGGCGCGGCGGTGTTGCTCGCGTCGATCACGCGCCGGCCGTCGGCCAGCCGGAACCAGACGCCGGCCGCACCGGCGACCTCGATTCCCCGCAGCCCGAGGCCCGTCGACAGCACCGGGAGGTGCATTTGCGTCTCCTGCCAGTCAAGGTGACCCCGTATGAAGACGAGCAGCCGGCGCAGTTGGTTGGACATCCGCGCAGCCCCGGTCTGCCCGCGGGGCGCGCGACGCGGCCCCGCCGCAGCGGCGATGAGGGGGTTCGCGCGCGGCAGTACTCCTCATCCGGGCCCACGGGACCCGGGTGGTGCAGGGGTTTCAAATGATGATAACTCGGAAAGGTAGACCAAAGTGTCCGGTCAGCGGACCGGGTCCCTTCTGGGCTGTTTCCATGATCTGGGTGGATTGATACCTCTATTCGGTCGTTATCCACCCAGATCATGGAAGTCGAATATCTGATCGGGCGCCGGCTGGGGATGGCGGGACCAGTGGTACGCATGGAACGGCGCAGCCTCGCGTCACGAGCCGCTGCCCCAGGACGGTGCCATCCGAACCGCCAAGCACGGCGGCACCCAAGCGGCATTGGCCCATAGGCCGCCTTCCGGTACATTCATCGCCCGCAATCCTCGCAGGTCCGGGGTTTTGCTGGCACGCGGCCGGTGTCTGCCCGCGAGTTGTGCGAGCATGCGTGAACGTGGGCGGCAGCGCGAACGCAGCGGACGAGGTGACCCGCGGCCAGCAGCAGTGGCTGCGGGTGCGCGGCTTCCTCAACGGGCGGCGCTGCGAGCTGGCCAGGGCCGCCACGGACCTGTACCCGCCGCAGTGGCGGGTGGCCGGAACGCCGCTGCTCGCCCGGCCGGAGTGGCTGCCGGGAGCCCCGGTTCCGCTGGAGCAGGTCACGCTGTCGTGGAGTCCGGGCAGGCTGCCGCGCCAGATCGAGGGGACCGAGCCCGCGTTCACCGCCGGCCTCCCGCTCACCGGCGACGGAACGCGGTTCGGCGGTTACGCGGCCGCGCTCGGCGCGCTGCGCCGCCCCGCGCTGTTCGAGGACCGCGCCTGCTACCGGCTGCTCGAGGCCCAGGCCACGCCCGGCGGGGCGAAGCTCGGGTTCGGCGAGGGCCGCTATTTCGAGGTGATCAACACCGTGGAGGCCGTCGCCCACGAGTACGCGGCGGTCACGCTGGCCGACGGCGGCGAGCACCCGGCCATGGCGGCGCTGCCGCTGCGGTCGCTGATCGGCGACCCCACCGACCTGGCCAGGCGGCCGGTCATGGTGGCGCTGTGCACGCTCGTGCTCCGCGCCGACCGCGCCAGCGGCGAGTCGGCGATGATCCTGCACTGGCGGGATCCGGCGCGGGTCGCCAGCGGCGGCGGGATGTACCAGGTGGCGCCCGTCGGCGTGTTCCAGCCGTCGCACGACGCCGAGTGGAACCAGGCCAACGACTTCAGCCTGTGGCGCTGCTTCGTCCGCGAGCTGGCCGAGGAACTCCTCGGCGGCGGCGAGGACTACCAGAGCGACGCCGCGCCGATCGACTACGAGCGCTGGCCGCTGCACCGCGACCTGGACGCGGCCCGCCGGGCCGGCCGGCTGCGGGTGTACTGGCTCGGCCTGGGCACCGATCCGCTGACGCTGGCCACCGACATGCTCTCGGTCGCGGTTTTCGACGCCGACCTGTTCGACACCACGTTCGCCGGCCTGGTCCGCGCGAACGCGGAGGGCCGCATCGTCCGGCCGGACGCCGCCGGGGCGGCCGTCGGCGTCGCGTTCCAGGCTCCGAATGTTGAGCGCTTCACCGCCGCCGAACCGATGCAGCCGGCCGGTGCCGCGCTGCTGCGCATCGCGTGGGAGCACCGGGACGTCCTGCTGCCCGGCTGAGCGGGACAATACCGGGATGGAGCCCCGCGTTTTCACCTCGTGGCGGGCTGTGCACGGCACGGACGTGAGCCTCGACGGCCGGCTGCGCCTGGACGCGCTGGCCCGGTACCTGCAGGCGGCCGCCGAGGGCGACCTGGCCGGCGCGGGCTACCGCAGCACGTACGACTGGGTGGTGCGCCGGACCGCGGTGCGCGTGCACAGCTACCCGCGGCTCGGCCAGCGGCTGCAGGTGCGGACGTTCTGCTCGGCGATCGGGCCACGGTGGGCCGAGCGCACCACCACGCTGTCCGGCGGCGACGGCGGCGCCGAGCTGGTGCGGGCCGCGGCCGTGTGGGCGGCCGTCGACCGGGCCAGCGGCCGCCCCTGCGAGCTGGGCCCGGACTTCCTGCGCGTGTACGGGCCGAGCGCCGCCGGGCGCACCGTGTCCGCGCGGCTGTCGCATCCCAGGCCGCCCGAGCCGGACGGCGGTGATCCGTGGCCGCTCCGGGCCGCGGACTTCGACGCGTCGGGGCACGTGAACAACGCCGTGTACTGGGCCGCTGTCGAGGACGCGGTGGCCGCGCTGGGCTGGCTCCCCGCCGTCGCCGAGGTCGAGTACCACCGTCCGGCGCTGCCCGGCTGCTCGCCCCGGCTGCTGTCCTCGCCCGCGCCCGGCGAGGCCTGGGCGTGGCTGCTGAACGGAACCCGGCCGCTGGCGTCAGCGCGGATGTCAGCGCGCTGACGGCGCGCTGTCAGCGGGCCCGGCCAGCATGGCGGGCATGACAACAGTTATCAAGGCCGAAGGGCTGACCAAACGATTCGGCGCCACCCAGGCGCTGGCCGGCGTGGACCTGCACGCCGAGAGCGGGCGGGTGCTGGCGCTGCTCGGCCCGAACGGGGCAGGCAAGACCACGATCGTGCGGATCCTGGCCACGCTGCTGAAGCCGGACGCCGGACGGGCCCGGGTATCCGGCTACGACGTGCTGGAAGACGCCACCGTGGTGCGCCAGCTGATCGCGCTCACCGGGCAGTACGCGTCCGTGGACGACGAGCTGACCGGGACCGAGAACCTGATCATGATCTGCCGGCTGCTCGGCTTCGGCCGGCCGGCGGCCCGGGCGCGTGCGCACGAGATGCTGGAGCGGTTCGAGCTCGCCGAGGCCGCGGGACGCGCGGTGAAGACGTATTCCGGCGGCATGCGGCGGCGGCTCGACCTGGCGGCGAGCCTGCTCGGCGAGCCCGAGGTGCTGTTCCTCGACGAGCCGACCACCGGGCTCGACCCGCGCGGCCGCGGCCAGATGTGGGACACGGTGCGCGGCGTGGTCGCCAGCGGGGCGACGGTGCTGCTCACCACCCAGTACCTCGAGGAGGCCGACGAGCTCGCCGACCAGATCGCGGTGATCGACCACGGCCTGGTCGTGGCGTGGGGCACGCCCGCCGAGCTGAAGGCGCGGACCGGCAGCCAGACCCTGGCCGTGCGCGCCATCGAGCCCGGGCACACCGCGCAGGTCGCCGCGGCCGTCGCCGGGGTCGTCGGGGTGCAGCCGGACGTCGCCGAGACCGGCCTGGTCACCGCCGCGGTCAGCGACCCGGCCATGGTCCCGGCCATCGTCCGGCGGCTCGACGACGCCGGGATCGTGGCCGCCGAGCTGAGCCTGCGGCTGCCCAGCCTGGACGAGGTGTTCCTGACCCTCACCGGACACCGGGCCGAAGACGAGGGGCCTGAACGAGAGGGGACGGCGGCATGACCACGCTGAGTGAATCCATCGAGGGGCGGCGAGCAGCAGGGGCCGACTCCGGCACGGCCGGCGGCCAGCCGCGGGTGCTCCGCCGGCGGGTCGGGGTGGCGCAGACCCTGGCCAACGGGCTGACCCTGGCCTGGCGCAACATCATGCAGCTCAAGCACTCGCCGGAGAAGCTGATGGACGTCACGCTGATGCCCATCGTGTTCCTGGTGCTGTTCCTTTACGTGTTCGGCGGCGTGGTGGCCGGCAGCACGCACGCGTACCTCGAGGTGCTGCTGCCCGGCCTGATCGGGCAGATGGCGATGTTCGCCACGATGGGCCTCGGCACGGCGCTGTGCGAGGACATCCACAAGGGCGTGTTCGACCGGTTCCGCAGCCTGCCGATCGCGCGGTCGGCACCGCTGATCGGCGCCGTGCTCGGCGATACCGTCCGGTTCTGCGTGGTGATGGCGGTGCTTACCGGGTTCGGCTCGGCCCTCGGCTTCCGGTTCCACACCGGGGTGCTCTCGATCCTCGCGGCCTACGGGCTGGCCTACGTGTTCTACCTGGCGGTGTGCTGGATCTCGGTGCTGATCGGGCTCGTCGCGCCGTCGCCGGAAACCGTGCAGGGCATCTCGTTCATCTGGGTGATGCCGCTGGTGTTCGGGAGCAGCGTGCTGCTGCCGAACACGCGCACGATGCCGGGGTGGCTGCAGGCCTGGGTCAACGTGAACCCGGTGACCAAGCTGGCCGACTCGGTCCGGGCGCTGACCGTCGGCGGCCACGTGGGCATGGACCCGCTGATCACGCTGGCCTGGGCGGCCGGGATCGTGATCGTGGTGTTCCCGCTGGCCATGCGCATGTACCGGCGCCGCGCGTAGCGGCCCGTACCCGCAGCGACCGTGCTAGCCGTACCCGGAATTCGGGAGGCTGCACGGTCGACCTGCTGCCCGGGTGTGGCGAGCATTGAGATGTGGGTGACGGACAGGCCGGCACCCCAGCTCCGCAGGAGGCATCCCGATGCAAGCACCAACCGACACCGTCCCTGGTCCCCGACCCATTCTCACACGGATTCTGATCCGGTCATATGAGTACCGCCGCCCCCGGCTCTGGGCGCGGGTGCGCTTCGCCAGCGCGGTCTTCAACACCGCCCTGGGCGTCGCGTTCCTCGCCGCGTCCCCCTGGCTGGGGCCGCTGTCCCTGCTGGCGGCGCTGCCGCTGGCGGGCGCGGCGGCGGTCTTCTGGACCGCCCGGCAGCTGCAGGCCAGTGCCCAGAGCTAGCCTGTCAGCACCCCGCCGGCAGAACCGGAGATCCTCATGAGCAACGGCGACACCTCCGTTCTCATGAGGATCCTGGTCCGGTCATGGGAGTACCGCCGCCCCCGGCTGGCGATAGGCATACGCATCGCCAGCGGCGTCTTCAACGTCGCCATCGGCGTCGCGATGATCGCCGCGTCCCCCTGGGTGGGGCCGCTGGCGCTGCTGGCGGCGCTGCCGCTGGCGGGGGCGACGGGGATCTTCTGGACCGTCTCCCGCCTGCAGCAGGACAGCCTGCGCCGGGTGAGCGAGCTGGAACGATCGCGGGCACACCTGGTCGACGACGCGGCGGCACGGCTGCGCCGGATCGAGCGCGATCTGCACGACGGCGCGCAGGCGCAGATGGTCGCGGTCGCGATGAAGCTGGGGCTGGCCAGGGAGAAGCTCTACGACGCGATCAACGGAACGGGCCAGCCCGATCTGGAACGTGCCCTCGAACTGGTCGACGCGGCCCACGGTGGCGCCAAGGAAGCCATCAACGAACTGCGGGACCTGGCCCGCGGCATCCTCCCGCCGGTCCTCGACCACGGCCTGGGCACCGCGCTCAGCACGCTGGCCGCGCGCAGCGACGTGCCGGTAGACCTGACGGTCGACCTGCCCGAGCGCCCGTCGGCCGCGATCGAGACCATCGCCTACTTCTGCGCGGCGGAACTGCTGACGAACGTGGCCAAGCACAGCGGCGCCCGGCACGCAGCACTGCGGGTGGACTACGGTTCCGGGAAACTACGGGCGCGCGTCACCGACGACGGCTCCGGCGGCGCCCGCGTCGAGGCCCGTGGCGGCCTGGCCGGGCTCGCCGACCGGGTCCGTACCGTGGATGGCAGCCTGCAGATCAAAAGCCCGCCCGGCGGCCCGACGGTCATCGCCGTCGAACTGCCGTTGCACACCTGACCGAGCCGGAGCGGCCCATGCGAATCGTCATCGCCGAGGACTCGGCGGTCGTCCGGGCCGGCCTGGCCGAGATCCTGGCCGACCGGGGCCACGAGGTGGCCGCCGCCGTCGGTGACGCCGAGGCGCTGAGAGCCGCCGTCGACACCCACCGGCCCGACGTGGCGGTGGTGGACGTGCGGATGCCGCCCGGCTACACCGATGAGGGACTGCGCGCGGCGATCGCGATCCGCCGCGACCACCCGGGGACCGGCGTGCTCGTGTTCTCCCAGTACATCGAGACGCGTTACGCCGCCGATCTGCTCGGAGCGGCGTCCGGCCGCGGCGCGGCCGGCGTCGGGTACCTGCTCAAGGACCGGGTTGCCGACGTGGGTGAGTTCGTGGAGGCGCTGAGCCGCGTCGCCGCCGGCGGCACCGCGCTCGACCCCGAGGTCGTCACCCAGCTTCTCGGCGCCAGCCGCCGCAGCGACGGGCTGGGCGCGCTCACCGCAAGAGAGCGCGATGTGCTCGGCCTGATGGCCGAGGGCCGCTCCAACGGCGCGATCGCCTCGGTGCTCGTCATCTCGGAGCGAGCCGTGGAGAAGCACGTCAGCAACGTCTTCAGCAAGCTCGGGCTGGCCCCCTCGGACGCCGATCACCGCCGGGTGCTGGCCGTCCTGCGCTATCTGGGTTCCTGAGCAAGGGACACAGCCCAGCCCGGCGGTATGTCGCCAATCCGGACGTGTGCCTCATTTTGGTGAATGATGTCTCACGGCCTACTGGTCTCGGAAGGGGCGTTGCATGAGCGTGGACACATCAGCGCTGACGGCGGACCTCATCGTCGACGGCGCGGTGCCGAAGCAGCCCGAGATTTCCCCGGACGGGCGCTGGGTTGCCTACCAGGTTGCGCCGATGGGCCGGCGGGGGGAACGCCGGCTCAGCTCGCTGTGGATCGCCGCCGCGGACGGCAGCTCGCCGCCGCGGCAGCTGACCGCCGGCACGGCGGGCGACTCCGGCCCGCGCTGGGCGCCGGACTCGGCGTCGCTGTTCTTCATGTCCGACCGCACCGGGTCAGACCAGCTGCACCGGATCCGCGTCGATGGCGGCGAGGCCGAGAGCCTGACCGAGTGGGCGGGCGAGATCTACGATTTCTGCCCGCTGGGCGACGGCCGCGTCATCGTGGTGGCCGCGGACGAGCCAACCGAGGAGGACCAGCGCAGGCAAGCTGAGCGCGACGACGCGATCGTCTGGAGCGAGCAGCGCGGCCTTGGCAGGCTTCGGCTGCTCGACACGGTTACCCGCGAGTTGCACCCGGCAGACGACCTCGGCGGCCGTCACGTCGCCGAGCTGGCACAGCGGCCGGACGGCGGTGCGGTGGCGGTGATCAGCTGGGAGAGCCTGGAGGACTATCCGGGGGCCAGCACCAATGAGCTGCACGTGGTCGATCCGGCTACCGGGGCAGTTCATGACCTCGGCCGGGTCGCCGGCTACGCCCGGTCGCCGGTCTGGTGGGCCGATGACGGCACCTGGCACGTGACCTACCTGGGTGAACCCGACCCGTTTGGCGGACTCGTCGGCTACGACATCGTGCCCGGTGACTCCGCCGGGCCGGTCGCGCCCGCCGCGCCCGCCGCGCCTCGCGACCTGACCTCGGCCATGGATGTGAGCCCGACTGACCTGGCGCAGGTCGCCGACGGCCCGCCGCTGGCCCTGTTCGAGAGCGGGCTCGATACGCAGATCCACCGGCTCGATCCCGGCACGCTGCGATTCCAGTGCCTGTCGAGCAGCGCCGGCTCGGTCGGCGAACTGACCGCCAGCCGTTCCGGAGATGTCGTCGCTGCGCTCGCGAGCAGCGCCCACCAGCCGGCCGACGTCCATGCCGGACCGCCCGGCGGCCCGCTGCGCCGGACCAGCGACACCCGGCCGGAACTGCGGGGGATCGAGTGGGGGACCCAGGAACGGCTCTCCTACAAGGCATCCGACGGCCTCGTCCTCGACGGCTTGCTGATCCTGCCGTCCGGCCGCAGCCGCGCGGACGGCCCGTTCCCGCTCGTCACCATGGTGCACGGCGGACCCGATGACCGGTACGCCGACGAGTTCATGCTCGGGATGGGCTCTCCTGGTCAGTGGCTTGCTACCGCGGGTTTCGCGGTGTTCCTCTCCAATCCGCGTGGCGGCACGGGGCATGGCCGTGAGTTCTCGGCGGCCGTCGTGGGCGCGGTCGGCGGGGGTGAGTGGAGCGACATCCTCGACGGGATCGACATGCTGGTCGCCGCCGGTGTCGCCGACCCGGACCGGCTCGGGATCGCCGGCCCCAGCCATGGCGGGTTCATGGCCGCCTGGGCGGTCGGGCAGACGAACCGGTTCAAGGCCGCGCTGATGAACGCCGGGATCTGCGACTGGGGCAGCCTCGCCGGCACCGGCGAGTATGGGGCGATGGACGGCGTGCTGGCCGGCAGCTTCGGCTGGGAGGGGACCGGCCCGCACCCGCATGACCGGGTCAGCCCGATCTCGTTCGCCTCGAAGGTCCGCACCCCGGTACTGATCGTGCACGGCGAGGACGACGCCAACGTGCCGGTCGGCCAGGCCATCTACTTCCACCGCGCTCTAAGCCACTACGGGGTCGAGCACGACCTCGTCGTCTACCCGCGGGAGGGGCACGGGCCGAGGGAGCGCAACCATCAGCGCGACCTGCTGCTGCGCACCCGTGCGTGGTTCGACCGCTGGCTGGGCGATCCCGGCACCCGCTGACGGCAAGGGATCACGGACGCAGCGCCAGGGCCTCGGCCCTGGCGCCGTCGCTGGCGCGGCCGCGGGCGTAGGCCGCCTCGAAGTCCGCGTCGCCGAGCGCGGCCCTGGCGGCGGCGGTCGCCCTGGCCACCTCCAGGCTCCAGGCGTCGCTGAAACCCTGCAGCGCGTGCGCCAGGCCGAGCAACTCGGCGGCCCTGGTGTGCTCGCCCCGCGCGGCGGCCAGCGCGGCGATCGCGTCCACCACGGCGGCCAGGGTCCGGTTGATCGGCAGGATCGCGACCAGACGCTGTTCCGGGTGGTCCCGGTCGGCCGGCGGGCCGCCGGAGAGCACGTCGATGGCCCGCTGCTGCCAGGCCGCGGCACCCGCGAGGTCCCCTTCCTGCTCGGCGATGCTGCCGAGCCTGCTGAACGTGGTGGCGGCCACCGCGAACATGTCCGGCCGCTGCAGCCGGGACTCGACGATCGCCACCGCGCGCCGCAGCAGGTCACCGGCTCCGGCCAGGTCGCCGGCGCGCCGGGCCAGCTCGGCCAGCTGGACGTAGCCCGAGGCCACGTCGTCGAGGTCGCCACCGAGTTCGGCGTTGCGCACGCCTTCCTGCAGGTCCGCTCCTGCGCCCTCGATGTCCCCGGCCCGGGCCCTGGCCTCGCCCAGGCCGATGTGGATGACGCCGCTCATGTTGCCGGACAGCGCGGCGGCATGCTCGCGCGCCTGCTCAAGGACCCGCACCGTCTCGTCCGGGTGGTCTCGCGCGATCGCCACCTGGGCCAGGCCGATCAGGCACCCGACTATCCCGAACCGGTCCCCCAGTTCCTCGAACATGGCCTGGCTTTCGGCCAGGTCGGTGGCCGCGGACTTGATGTCGCCCTCATTCAGCGCGAGATGCCCGGTCATGAGGCGCCGCATGGCCGTGACCCAGGGATCGCGATGCTCCGGGAGGGCCCGCAGCAGCTTGTAGGCGGCATCCGCGTCTCCGGACACGAACGACAGCATCGGCACCGCCATCGCGAGCAGCGGATGGTCGGGCTCGGCGGGCAAGGTCAGCCGGCCCAGCTCCTCGAGCGCCTGCCGCGGGTCCCCGGAGGTGTCGCTCACGGCCTCGGTCATCGTCGCCACGATCTGGCAGATCGCGTACGCCTCGGACAGGCCGCCGGGCGGCGTGTCCCCGGCCAGCCGCAGCGCCTCGACCGCCCAGTCGCGTGCCTCCGCGTCGTAGTCGCGCATGATCAAGAACCAGATCAGCGACTGGAAGAAGCGCAGCGCGGCGCTCGCGTCCCCGGCCGCGAGCATGTGGCGCAGCGCCGCCGAGAGGTTCTCGTGCTCGGCCGAGAGCAGGTCCAGCCAGGCGATCTGGTCCCGGGCGCGCAGCTGCGGCTCGGCCCGCTCGGCCAGGTCAAGGAAGTAGGCCGCGTGCGCGGCGGCCGCGAGGCCGGCCTCGCCGGACTCGGCTAGCCGGTCGGCGGCGTACGCGCGCACGGTCTCCAGCAGCCCGTACCGCACGTGCCCGTCGCCGGCGGCGGTGACCAGCGACTTGTCCACCAGCGAGGCGATCACGTCGACGACCGCCGTCCGGTCCCCCGCGGTGCCGCCGGGCGCGCAGACCTGCTCGGCGGCCTCGGGCGTGGCGCCGCCGCTGAACACCGACAGCCGGCCAAGCACGGCGCGCTCGCTGTCGTCGAGCAGGTCCCAGCTCCAGTCGACGATCGCGCGCAGCGTCTGGTGGCGCGGCAACGTGCCGCGGGTGCCGACCGAGAGCAGCGCGAACCTGTCGTCCAGCCGCTCCGCGACCTGCTGCGGGGTGAGCGCGCGCACCCGCGCGGCCGCGAGCTCGATGGCCAGCGGGATCCCGTCGAGCGCGCGGCAGATCGCCGCGACCGGGCCCGCCGAGACGGCGTCGATGCTGAAGCCGGGCCGCACCGCGGCCGCTCGGTCGGCGAACAGCAGCACCGACGCGCTGGCCGCCACCTGGTCGAGCGTGGCGTTCTCGGGCGGCAGCGGCAGCGAGGACACCGGGGACAGCGTCTCCCCGGTCAGGCCGAGCGGCTCCCGGCTGGTGGCCAGGATCCGCGCGCCGGGAGCGTCGGCGAGCACCCGGCCCGCCAGCGTGGCGACCGCGTCGAGGACGTGCTCGCAGTTGTCCAGGACCAGCACCAGGCTGCGCGCCGCGAGCACCTCGCTGAGCCGGTCCAGCGGTTCCATGGCCGCCAGCCGCGCCGCTTCGAACGGGTCGGCCTGCCAGGCGCCGTCCGGCAAGACGGTGCTCAGCACCGTCTGCGGGAGGTCGCCAGCGTCCTGCACCGGCGCCAGCGGCACGAACCAGACCCCGTCCGGCACCCGTTCCGCCACCCTCGCGCCGACTTCCACCGCGAGCCGGGTCTTCCCGGCTCCGCCTGGACCAGTGAGCGTGACCAGCCGGGACTCGGCGAGGAGCCGGCTCGCGACCCGTTCCAGGTCCTCGTCCCGGCCCACGAATGTGGTGAGCTGAGCCGGCAGGTTGCCGCGGCGCTGCTGCGGCGCCGGCACGCCGGCCGGCCGCTGGGCCGCGGGCAGCTCGGCCCGCAGGATCGCCAGGTGCACGGCGGACAGCTCGGGCGACGGGTCGACCCCGAGCTGCTCGGCCAGCGTCTGCCTGGTGTCCTCGAACACGCCGAGCGCGTCGGCCTGCCGGCCGGCCGCGTACAGCGCGCGCATGAACTGGCCGCGCAGCCGCTCCCGCAGCGGATGCTCGGTCGCCAGCGCCTCGACCTCCGGGACGAGCTCCGCACCGAGGCCCAGCGCGAGGTCAGCGTCGATCCGGTCCTCGGTCGCGGCGAGCCGCAGCTCGGACAGGCGGGCGATCGTCGC
>JASHOI010000723.1 GCA_030041195.1 Streptosporangiaceae bacterium
TTGTTCGCGCAGCAGATGGCCGCGCGGGCGCAGCTCGAACAGATGCGGCGGGCGCTGCCGCCGGGAATGGTGCCCGGGCAGATGGTGCCGGGGCAGATGCCCGGTGCAGGGGGCGACGACTCCCAGCAGCAGCGCGGCTCCGGGCCCTACCTCTAGCCCTCCCGCCCCGCCCTAGCCCACCCGCCCCTCCCTAGCCCAGCCGGGCGGCGCTGGCCCACAGCCGGGCGGCGCTAACTCGCCGGGCGGCGCAGAGCCTGCCACCGCGCCGCCAGCGCGCGCCCCACGTCGACGAACTGGCGGGCCCGGTGCGTCTGGGACCGCCAGTCGCCACCGGTCGCGCGGTGCGCCAGCGGAACCTCGACCTCCTCGATCCGCATGCCGTTGCGGAGCAGGTCGATCGTGAGCCCAGTCTCCACGCCGAATCCCGGCGCGAGCGGGCGCGCCGCCTCGAACGCTGCGCGGGTCAGGCAGCGCTGCCCGTTCAGCGGCTGGGCCGGGCGCCATCCGGTCGCGCGCATGATCCCGGAACCGGACAGGCCGACGACAAAACCGTGGCCGCCCTGCTTCACCCGGGTGCTGAACACCGCGATCGTCATGTCCGCCTGGCCGGCCCGCACCGGCTCGGCGAGCGGAGCCGCCCCGGCAGCCGTCTCGGCCAGGTCACCGTCCAGGAACAGCAGGTGGCGGGCGCTGTCGCGGTGCTCACCGTCCTCGAGCAGCCGGACGGCCTCGGCACCGGTCTCCATCGCGGCGGCCTTGCCCCGGTTGCGCGCGTGCCGCATCACCGACGCGCCGGCGTCCCGGGCTGCCGCCCCGGTGCCGTCGGTCGAGCCGTCATCCACCACGATCACGATGTCGACTCCGGGCAGCCCTGCCGCCGCCCGCACGGTCGCGGCGATGCGATCGGACTCGTTCCTGGCCGGGATCACGACGGCGACATCGCCGCTCGGCGGCACCATGGCTGCGATCCTAGCGAGTCGGGGGGTGGCGAACGGCTACTGCCCGGCCACCGCCGCCGGGTCGTCGAGCACGGTGAACACGCTCTCCAGACCGGTCACCTGCAGGATCTTCCTGATCGCCGGGCGCGGAGCAGCCAGCTCGAGGTCGCCACCCTGCTCGCGTGCCTTCCGGTGCGCGGCAAGCAGGACGTTCATCCCGGTTGAGTCGCAGAACTCGACCCCCGACATGTCGACGATGACCTGCACCGGACTGTCTCCCGACAGCAGGGAGACCAGCTCCCCGTGCAGCCGGGGTGCGGTGTAAAGATCGATCTCGCCGCCCAGCGACATGATGGTGCGACTGCCCTGTGACCTAGTCGAGACCTTAAGCTCCACGTGCGGCACCTTACCCGCTCCAAGGCACCGCCGGCCAGATGGAACATTGCCGCACATGTCCAACTCGCTTTCCCACGCCGCAGATATGCGCCAAGCTTGATGTTTACACTCAGCGCACGGGGGCCGGAGCAGTTCGGATGCACACTCAGCCAGGTCAGCCTCGCCGGGGTGGCGGCAGGCGGGTCGGCACCGGGCGGCCCGTTCCGGCGCCCCAGGCCCCGGTGCCTGACGAGCGGACCGAGACGCTGCGGCAGTACCTGGAGGGCCTGCTGCTGCGCGCGCAGGGCGCAGCGTCCTGGCTCAACAGCAGCAGCCACTACCAGCAGTTGCTCAACCGGGAGGGCTTCGTCCCGGTCACGGCCAAGTTCACGGCTCAGGACCTGACGTTCCTCGCGAACGCGCGCGAGGAGCTGCTGAGATTCACCGAGCTGGGGCTGCGGCTCGCCGAGCTGCATCAGCCGCAGGAGGTCAGCGCGATCACCAGCGACGCGGCCGGCGCGTTTCACCGCTGCGGGAGCTGCATGTGGCGGTGGCCCTGCCCGACGTTCCGCATCCTGGACGAGGTGCTGTCCGGCCACCTGCTGCCCGGCGGCCCAGAGACGGCCTAGCGGCCCTGGGCGGGGGGCGGGGACACCCTCCGGTGTGCCGCCAGCGCGGATTAGCCGTACCTTAGAACCATGGGCAAACTGCTGCTGGGCATCCTCGGGCTCGTGGTTGCGGTCATCGCGATCATGTTCGTCCTCGCGATCGTCCACGTGCTTTTCTTCTACGCCTTCTTCATCGTGCTGGTCGCGATCGCGGCCTTCGCGATGTTCAAGGTGGGCCGCTGGTCGGGGCGGCGCCGGCGGGGCGGCGAGTTCTAGCCGGCCGGCGTCAGCCGCCCGAGCGGCTCGACCCTCCGGAGCGGCTGGGTCACTGCCTCGTGCGGCATGAACACGCCCGGTCGGGTGAACTGCACGGCGGTCACTCCAGCGTCCGGTGATGCCGCCGGATCCCTCGCCACCGGGCAGGCCATGCACCTGGGCCCGCCGCGGCTGCTGCCTAGTTCGCTGGCAGGCACCCGAATCACTTCGAGCCCGGCTGCTTCGAGCCGGTCATTGGTCTGGGTGTTCCGCTCGTGGCTGATCACGACCCTGCGGTCGATCGCCAGAGCGTTGCCCCCGTCATCCCATTGCTGCCGCGGCGCGGCCAGCGGGTCCATGCCGGTCTCGATGACGTTGAGCCGGTCGATTCCCATGGCTTGCGCCGCCGCCTCGAGGAACGGCTGCGGCCGCGAGACGCGCATGCCGTCCGCGCACGCGGTGATGGTGTGCGCGGTCAGCGTGAAGGCGTGCCGGGGATACATGACGACGGTATCCACATCGACCATGGTGCAGAGCGTGTCCAGGTGCGCGCCCGGCCCGAGCGGTTCCAGCGGCACGGCCAGCACGGTGTGCGCGAGGCCGGCGTCGAATACCCGCCGCGCAAGGCGCTCGGCGCCCGCCGCCGTGGTCCGCTGGCCCACGCCCACAGCGATCACGCTGGGCGCGAGCAGCAGCACATCCCCGCCGGTTACCCGCTCGAGCCCCGGACCGTAGAGGCACTTGGTGCCGGCGAACCTCGGATGGTGCGCGTAGATCACGCCGATGAGCTCGGACTCGCGCTGCCGACCATCCGCGGACAGGCAGGTGACCGCGACCCGGTCACCGACCCAGACGCTGGAGTCGCGGATGAAGGTGAGGTTGGGCAGCGGATCGACGATGAAGTCATGCCGGTCGAGCAGTTCGAAGACCACACCGCGGCCGATCGTGAGCTCTTCCGGGGTCAGACCCGCGATCAGGACCCGGGCCAGCGCCTCGGGGTCAAGGTGGTCGAGGTGGTCGCGGAGCTGCGCCCGGAGCTCATCGCCGAGTGCCGCGCCGGAGAGCACCGAGGCGATCGCCTCGTCCCTGGCAGGCTGGTACTCGAGCGCATCCTGCAGCAGTTCGGTCACGTACAGGACCTCGACACCGCGCTCGCGCAGCACACTGGCCAGCGCGTCGTGTTCCTGCTGGGCGCGGCTTGCCCACGGCAGCGTATGGTAAAGCAGCCGGTCCGCATGGCGCGGGGTGATTCTGCGCAGCTCTAGGCCTGGGCGATGGACCAGCACCGTCCGAAGCCGGCCAACCTCGCCATCGGCGCCGTGCGCGTGGGCCACGATTCCCCCCGGCTGTGCCGCCACGCCCCCGCGCGGCCGCTGAGCGCCCCCCAGCGCCCCTGGAAGGAGTATCACCATTCCGGCGCCGATTACGCATGCGCAGTGCTTTTGCGTTAACAACTAGTCACTATGGGTAAGGATCGGCGCGGCCCTCGCGGCTGGCGGCGCCGGTATGACCGCCCAGACCGTCAGCCCGAAGCTGCCGCTGCGAACTCCCCAGGTGCGCGACAGGTGCTCGACGATGCCAAGGCCGCGCCCGCCAAGCGCCGACAGGGACGCCTTCGTCTGGCGGGGCCTGGTCGGACTCCCCCCGTCGCTGACCGCGACCTCCACCGACTCCGTGGCGACATTCCAGGTGACCTGCAGCCGGGAGCCCGGGAGCGACTGCGCGTGGCGGATCGCGTTGCTGAGCAGCTCGCTGATCACGAGGGCCACGTCACGTATGACGGCGTCGAAGATGCCCGCCGCGATCAGGTCAGCGGCTAGCCGCCGCCGCGCGACGGCTACGCTTGCGGGCGTGGCGGGCAGGAGGACGATGCTCGACCCCCGGCCACGACGCCCGGCGAAAGGAGCCATTGCGACCGGAATGCCCATCCCAGCAGGGCCGGAAACCGGAAGCGGCCGCCGAGTGCCGGCCCGGTGCGGGCGGTCCGGGCTGCGGGCGCCTCGTAGCGCACGTTCAGCCGATATCATGGGCAACTCCGCGGTGCTGACAGCCATTGGCGCTGGCCCGATCCGTGAGGCGCACGACCACGCCATAACCCATCGTCTCTGCAGCGATCTGCCCAAACTCCGGCAGGCGCTGGACAGGTGAACCCATGAACCGTGCAGGCCGCAGCAGGCCAGGAGAACTGGATGCTGCCGAGTCCAGGCCTGTGGATGACGACGCCGCCGCAGACACCGCCGGGCGCGAGGACTCCGCCGGGCGCGAGGACTCCGCCGGGCCAGGGGCTGCGAGCTCGCGCTCCCGTGTGCGGCACCTGGCGCTGCTGGCGATATACCTGGCCGCCGGGATCGCGCTGACCTGGCCACGCACCACGTACCTGTGGCGTCACCTGCTGCCGGAAACCCGCGACACCTCGGGCTACGTCTGGGATCTGTGGTGGACGGCGCACCAGGTCGTCCACCTGGCCAACCCCTTCTACACCAACCACATGGCCGCCCCGGTCGGCATCCAGCTGGGGTTCGACACCACGATGCCGCTGGCCGGCCTGGTCATGACGCCAGTGACCCTGGCCTTCGGCCCCAGCGCCTCGTTCGACGTGCTGACGGCCCTGGTGCCCGGCCTGACCTGCTATCTGATGTACCGGGCGGCCCGGCTGTGGCTGGCCGAGCCGGGGGCGATCGCCGCCGCAGCGCTGTTCGGCCTGTCCTCGATGCTGGCGTGGCAGGACTGGATGCACCTGAACATCGCGCTCGGCACCCTGTTCCTGCCGATGACGCTGGAGGCCGTGGTCCGGCTGCGCCGTCGGCCCGGGGTCCGCCAGGGCGTGATCCTGGGCGCGGTGCTCGGCGCGAGCCTGCTGGTCAACCAGGAGTCGGCGGTGATGGCTATACTGCTGGCCGCGGCGGCGCTGCTGCCGTGGCTGGTCCGCCACCCGAGGGCGGACCGGCTGCGCGCGCTGGCATGGGGCGCGGCGGCCGCGGCGATCATCGCGAGCCCGCAGCTGGTCGCCATGATCACGCAGGCCTCCGGCGGCGGTGCGTCGGTCAACGGGCGCACGCTGGCGGTCACCGGCAAGACCTACGGCGTCGGGCTCTTCGACCTCTTCAACCCCACGCAGCGGGTGGCCGCCTACGGGCTGACCGGCCTGGCCAACGCGGCGGCGAACAGCGACGGGCGCATCGGCGAGGCAATGCCGATGTACGGCGTGGTGCTCACCGTGCTCGCGCTGTGCGGGCTGGTCGCCGCCTGGCGGCGCGGCAGCGCCTGGAAGCTGGCCGCGCTGTGGGTTGGGTGTTCCTGGCTCGCCCTCGGCGCCGTGCTCTGGATCGGCCACAAACCGCGCCTGCCGTTCCTGGAACGGTGGTATGCGCAGCGGGTATCGCTGATCATGCCCTACACGTGGGTCATGCGCATCCCGTTGCTGTCGGACCTGAGGGAAGCCGACAGGTTCGCCATCCTCGGGCTCGTCGGCGCCGCGCTTCTGGCCGGCGCCGCAGTGGAGTGGGTGTGGCGCCACGCCCGCGTCGCGGTCGTCGTCGTGGCCGCGCTTGCCGTGTTCGAGGCGGGCTGGGCGGGCGGCACGAACGTCGGCGTGATGCGGACGTCGATGCCTGCCCTCGACCGCCCGATCGCCGCCGACCACTCGGATTCGATCGTGGTTGATGCTCCGTTCGGCCTACGTGGCGGGATTCCGCTGTATGGCGGGCAGTTCGCCGCTCAGTCCCTGATCCTGGCCACCAGCGACGGGCACCGGCGCGCGGTCTCCTACACCTCCTGGGTGCCGGCCGCAACGATCCGCGCGATCAAGAAGCACCCGTTCTACACGCTGCTCGTCAGTTCCTCGAACTACATCGAGGGCGCGCCGGTCGTCGTGCGGGCTACGCCCGCCCAGCTGGCGGCCGCGGCGCGGGACGCCCGCCACATGCGCATCGGCTGGGTACTGGTCTGGACCAGCAACCCGCTGATCGCCAAGTACCTGACCGACACCGGCTTCCGGCTCGACTACCGCGCCGACGGCGCCGCCGTGTACCGGCCGGCCGGCTGACAAGGTTGCCCGTCACGCAGCACCGCAGCCAGCCGGCCGCCGGGCCGTCAGCGAGCCGCCGGGCCGTCGCCGAGCAGGCCCTCCGCGGCCAGGCCGCGCACCAGGCCACGCAGGCCAGCCGACAGGCCCTCCCGCTCCTCGGCGGTAAGCGCGCCGAGGATCCTCGTCTGCCGGGAATGCCAGGCGTTCCACAGCCTGGCGGCCACGGCCCCGCCATCCGCGGTCAGGTAGAGGCGCACGTACCGCTGGTTGCCCTCGTCGCGGCCGCGGCGGATCCAGCCCTTCCGCTCCAGCCCGGCGGCCAGCCGGCTCACCGTGCTCTTCTCCAGGCCGAGCAGGCTGGCCAGCTCGCCCTGGGCGATGCCGCGCGCCTTGACCAGCTCGATCAGCGCGCGCGCCTCAGAACTCGACAGCTGCGGCACGCCGGCAGCTGGGCCTGCGCCGCCGGCGGCATCCCCCGGGCGGCCATCAGCAGACGGCAAGCTTGCGTGGCCCGGCCGTCGGTCAGCGCGAGCGGCGCCGGCCGCGACCGCCGCGCCGTTGCTGGGCGCAGCCGCATTGGGGGCGGGGACACCGACCGTCCCGTCCCCGGGAGCCGGGCTCACCAGGCGCAGCAGCTGAGCGAGCAGCTGCCCCAGTTCGGCGTCGTCGAGTGCGTCGCTCACAACAACAGTTGTACCGCACAACTCAGTCGGTGGTACAGTCGCCGCGTGACAGTTGCTCCGTACAACTCACCGGCGCGCTCACGCGAGCGCTTCAGATGTGGCGCGGATTACGCGCCGGCGCGGGGGGCAGACGCGGCAGGGGGCGAGGCAAAGCGGTGCCGCCAGGCGCCGCTCCGGCAAACAGGAGACACTGCGTGAGCAACGACAGGCGGCTGAGCGCGCCGGGCCAGCTGCAGGCTGGTGACGAGTTCTCGGAGTCCGGGCTGATCACGGCCGAGCTGCCGGAAGGGCCGCTGGCCGAGTTCGCGCACGCGCATGGCCTGCGGGTGGCCGCTGAGCGCCCGCCGATCAGCCGCTACATCAAGGACCTCTGGCTGCGTCGGCATTTCATCATGGCGTTCGCCACCGCGCGCAACATCGCCATGTACACCGAGGCCAGGCTCGGCCAGCTGTGGCAGATACTCACCCCGCTGCTCAACGCGGGCGTCTACTTCCTGGTCTTCGGCGTGCTGCTGCACGTAAGCCGCGGTATCCCCGACTACCTGGGATTCCTGGTTACTGGGGTGTTCGTCTTCAACTTCACCTCGCGGGCGCTCATCGCCCCGTCCACCGTGGTCACCGAGAGCCTGCCCCTGATCCGGGCGCTGCGCTTCCCCCGCGCCGCGCTCCCGCTCGCCTACGTGATGATCGAGTTCGAGCAGATGGTGCTGTCCATGGTGGTGCTGGCCGTCATCCTGGTGTGCACCGGCGAGCCGATCACCTGGTACTGGCTGCTGGCGATCCCGGTGCTGCTGCTGCAGACGATCTTCTGCGTCGGCGTCGGCCTGATGACGGCGCGGCTGGGGGCGAACGTCAACGACTTCAGCCAGCTCCTGCCGTTCCTGACGCGCACCTTGATGTACATGTCCGGTGTCCTGTACAACATCAGCACCCTGGACATCTCGCCCAGGTACGTCGCGATCCTGCAGATCAACCCCGCGGCGATCTACATCACGCTGATGCGCGAAGCCATGATGGCGACGCAGCGGCAGAGCCAGCCGGGCGCCCAGCCGTACAACGCGCTGAAATGCGCCACCTGGAAGCACTTCAAGGCTTCTCCCTACCTCGACTGGAGCGCCTACTGCCGCCCGATCACCGACCCAAATCACTACTGGTTCTACGCGATAGCCTGGGCGGTGCTCGCGATGGCGATCGGGTTCTACTTCTTCTGGCGAGCGGAGGCGCACTATGGACGCGGGTAAGCCGATGGTGGTCGTTGACGACCTGCACGTCGTCTACCGCGTGTTCGGCGCGGGCGGCGACAAGGGCACGGCAGCCACCGCGCTGCTGCGGATCCTGGGCCGCAAGACCCGGGGCTCGATCCGCGAGGTGCACGCGATCCGCGGGGTCTCGTTCGTGGCCTACCGCGGCGACGCTGTGGGGGTCATCGGCCGGAACGGCTCCGGCAAGAGCACGCTGCTGCGGGCCGTGGCCGGGCTGCTGCCCGCGGAGGCTGGCAACGTCTACACCGATGGTGAGGCCGCGCTGCTCGGGGTGAACGCCGCGCTGCTCGACGACCTCACCGGCGAGCGCAACGTGGTCCTCGGCTGCCTGGCCATGGGGATGACCAAGAAGGAGGCCAAGGAAAAGTACCCGGCCATCACGGACTTCTCCGGGGTGGGCGACTTCATCGACCTGCCGATGAAGGCCTACTCCACCGGCATGGGCTCACGGCTCCGCTTCGCGATCGCGGCCTCCAAGAGCCAGGACATTCTGCTCGTCGACGAGGCGCTGGCCACCGGGGACGCGGAGTTCCGGGTCAAGAGCCACGCGAGAATCCAGGAGCTGCGCAAGGACGCGGGCACGGTGTTCCTGGTCGCCCACAACCTCGAAGAGGTCGAGCAGACCTGCAACCGGGTGATCTGGATGGAGCGCGGCAAGATCGTCACCCAGGGCGAGGACGTCATCGAGATCATCGACCGCTACATCGCGGCCTCGGGCGGCACCCCGGTCGAGCGCGACCCGGTAACCGGGAAGCGCATCCACGCCCGGGTGCCAGCGAAAACCTGAGCCGCGGCCCGGACCTGAGCCCGCGCCGGGTCAGACCTGGACCCCCGCCGGGTCAGACCTGGACCCCTGTCGGCCCGAACCTGAACCTACCCGACCTTCGCTGCCTTGCCGGTCTTGTCGGCCGGCGCCGCGGCAGCCTCCTCCTGGTCCTCCTTGGCGGCCAGGCGCAGCTCTAGTCGCATGATCGTGCCGCCGCCCTTGGCCTCCTCGGCCACGACCTCACCGCCCTGCTCCCTGGCGAGCTGACGCACGATGTACAGGCCGAGGCCGATGCCGCCGAACCGGCGGCGGTCGCCAGCCTCGCCCTGCACGAACCGTTCAAAGATCCGCTCACGGTCGGCGGCCGGGATACCGACCCCCTCGTCCTCGATCAGAACCTGGATCTTGTCCCCGTCCTTCTTGGCGCGTACGGTCACCGTGCCGCCGTCGGGTGAGTACTTGTAGGCGTTCTCGAGCAGCTCCCCGACGATGATGTCGGTCGCGGTCGGGTCGCCGATGGCCTTTGGCAGCTGGTCGGGGACCTCGACCGTGAGCGTGTGCTTGTCGGACAGCGGGCGGAACGCGACCGCGGCGCCGCGCAGCAGGCCGCCCAGGTCGAACGGCCCGTTGTTCACCTGCAGCTGGTCAGCGCCGGCCCGGGAGCCGAGCAGCAGCTGCTCCACCAGCCTGGCCAGTGCGCCCGCCCGGTCGGCGATCGTCTGCACCGCGCTGCGGCGGTCCGCGTCGGTGAGCTTCTCCCACCGGCTGGCGAGCGTGCTCGCGAACCCCTGCACCACGGTGATCGGGGTGCGCAGCTCGTGGCTCGTCGTGGCCAGAAACAGGTCCTTGGCCTCCTCGAGCTCCTTGGAAGCCGTGACGTCGCGGAAGTCCAGGACCTGCTCGTCGCGGCCCTCCAGACCGGTGCACAGCACGTCCAGCCAGCGGCCGCTGTCCAGCTTGTAGGTCAGCTTTGCCCCCGGGTCCGGCAGCGGGAACGGCGGCGGCTTGCCCCTGGCCCGCTCGGCCGGCACGCCGGTCAGCACGTGCGCGGCCGGGTTCCACTGCCGCACCAGGCCGTCCCCGTCGAGGACCGCGATACCGTCCGCGCTGGCGTCGATCACCGCGCGCTCGTGCGCCCGCTGCCTGACGACCTCCTCGTAGGCCGTGGCGTTGGACAGCGCCACGCTGGCATGCCCGGCCAGCAGCTCGAGCAGCTCCAGCTCGACGTGGCCGACCTTCTGCCGTGAGTACAGCGCGTACAGCGCGCCGTACGGGCGGTCCCCCACGTGCGAGAGACTCAGCGTGATCGTGTGCAGCCCCGGCAGCGCGGACCAGATGAGGTCGTCGAACCGGCCCGACTCGGCGGTGGCCATCATCACGGTCTTGCCCGACCGCATCAGCTCGCCGACCGTGCTCGATGCGAGGTCGGCGGTGCGGCCGCGGAGCTTGGCCGGCAGCCCGTCGACGCTGACCAGGCGCAGCCTGTCCTTCTCGATGAGCACGAACCCGCCCGCGTCCGCCCTGGTGAGCTCCCGGAGACTGGCCGCGATCCGGTCCAGCACGGCGGACAGCTCGAGCTGCGCGTTCATGTCGGCGACCACGTCGCCGAGCCGGCGCACCACCCGGGCACGCTCGGCCATGTAATGCTTGACCGCCTCGTCGCCCGCGGTCTGGTGGCAGACGCTGACCCAGCCGGTCGCCTGGCCCGCGGCGTTGACCAGGGCGCTGGTGTCGATGCGCAGGTCGAGCAAGGCGCCATCCTTGCGCAGCCTGCGGGTGGCGAACGAGACCTGGCCGCCGCTCGCCACGTGCTCGAGCACCGCGTTGTGCTCGGCCTTCAGCTCCTCCGGGATGAACGCCAGGTCCAGGCCGACAACTTCGGACGCCTTCCAGCCGAACAGGCGCTCCGCGGCCGGATTCCACAGCGTGATCGTCCGGTCCGCGCCAAAGGCGATGATCGCGTCGGCGGCACACTCGATAACGGCGCGCGCGGTAGCGTCAATCCGCTCCCGGTCGCGGCCGCTAGTCACCGCCAGCCTAAGGGCCACGATTCATGATCCCACCGCTTGGCAATACATGGTCAACGAAAGCCCGTGAAATGTCGCCGGCAACCCCGCCGTGCGGGAACGCGCTAGGAACCGAGCAACGCGGACGTGCGTCCAATGGGCATGAAGCCAGACTTGCTCAGGGTCCGGAGCGGTGCCCGCTACCTTCTGATCGCCGCGATCTGCGCGGCCGCGGCCACAGCATGCGGCACCAAGCCGGCACCGTCGGCGGCGCCGCCCCCGCCCAAGGTGTCGCTCGACATCACCGTGAGCACCACGCCAGGCGCCCCCGCGAAGCACTGGACGCTGAAATGCGACCCGGCAGGCGGCACTCACCCCAACCCCGCAGCCGCATGCGCGGTCCTGCTCAAGGCGAAGGACCCGTTCGCGCCGCTGCCCAAGGGCATCATGTGCCCGATGATCAGGGTCGGCACCAAGACCGCGATCGTCAAGGGAACCTACTTCGGCAAGCAAGTCGACACCACGTTCACCCCCGGCGGCTGCGACCTGGCCCATTGGGAGCAGATCGGGCAAATCTTCAACTGAGTGTTCTCCCTCGCCACTCATTTGAGCAGGCGGGACATCCGGCGGTCGGCGAGTGGCTTGCCGCCGGTCTGGCAGGTCGGGCAGTACTGCAGCGCCGAGTCCGCGAACGACACCTCGCGGATCGTGTCACCGCACACCGGGCACGGCTGGCCGGCCCGCCCATGCACCCGCAGCCCCGCCTTCTTCTCCGCTTTCAGGTCGCTCGCGGCGAGCCCGTCCGACCTGGCGATCGCGTCGCGCAGGGTGCTGATGATCACCGTGTGCAGCTCGGTCACCTCGTCCTTGCTGAGGCTGGCGGCCAGCCGGAACGGTGACATCTTGGCCGCGTGCAGCACCTCATCCGAGTAGGCGTTGCCGATGCCGGCGATCACCGACTGATCCCGCAGCACGCCCTTGATCTGGGTCCTGCGCCCGGCGAGGATCGCGGCCAGCGCCTCCGGGGTGAACGCCGGGTCCAGCGGGTCGGGCCCGAGCGACGCGATGCCGGGCACCGCCACGGGGTCGGTCACCAGGTACACGGCCAGCCGTTTGCGCGTCCCGGCCTCGGTCAGGTCGAACCCGGCGCCATCGGTGAACCGGAGCCGGAACGCCAGCGGGCCCTTGCCCGGCCGCGGCGGCTGCTCGGGCAGGCTGTCCCGCCAGCGCAGCCAGCCCGCCCGGGCCAGGTGCACGATCAGGTGGAGCTGCTCGGGCCCGGTCACCAGATCCAGAAACTTGCCATAACGCTGAGTCCCGGTGATGGTCTGGCCACGCAGCGCGTCCAGCGGCGGATCGTAGGTCTTCAGCACGGAGACCTCGGCAACGTCCGCCCGGTCGATGACCCGCCCGGCGACCCGTTCCCGCAGGTCGTCGGCGAGGGCCTGCACCTCGGGTAGTTCTGGCACGGATTCGATTCTGCCTGCTCCGCCCCGCTGCTCCGACCGCCCGCCCGCCCCAACAGCGTGGTGGTGCCCACCACCGCGTAACAGCAGCAGCGGGGGTCCCACCACCCTGTTTGCCGGGCGGGCGGCCGCGTCAGCGGGGGGGCGGGGCGGCGCCGGGCAGCGGCAGCGGCAGCGGGCGCGGCGGGACCGGGGATGACTGCACGATCGAGCTCGTGGTCTGGCCGTACAGCAGGAATTTGTCCAGCACCGCCTCGAACTCGTCGATCGCGGCGGCGTACACGCGCATGATGAAGCAATCCTCACCGGTGATCCGGTAGCACTCGGTAACCTCGGGGATACTCGCGGCGAGTTCCGCGATCCGCCGCAGCTGCCCGGGACCCGGCCGGACCCGGACGTAGGCCGACACCGGGAAGCCGAGCGCGGCCGGGTCGAGCTCGAGGCGGTAGCCGGCGATCACGCCGCATCGCTCGAGCCGTTGCACCCGTTCGGTCACCGCGGGCGCCGACAGGCCAGCGCGCCGACCCAGCTCGGACATCGTGATCCGCGGATTGCCGCCCAGCTCGGCCAGGATCCGCAGGTTGATCGGATCGGCCAGCAAAGATCCTGGGTTTTCGTCGCGAATAGCCGGTCGTGGCTGACGATTATTAGGCACCGGAGCCTCCAGGCCTTCTGCTTGCCCTGTAAGTAACGCTATCGGCCGTCAAGTATCAATGTATGACGGCGGCCGGGCAGACGGGAACGGCGGGAGCGCGGAAACAGACGGGCGCGGCACGGCGGACCGAGGCCGACGCGGGCGGCACCGCCCCAGCCGACGCGGGCGGCACCGCCCCAGCCGGGGCCGGCGGTGGCGCAGCTACCGGGGCCGGCCGGAAATACCGCCTCCCGCCGCACGCCTACTTTCTGGTCAGCGCGATCTTCCACTACCTGGGGCCGGCCCTGGCGGTGCTGCTGTTCGCGCAGATCGCGCCGCTCGGCGTCGCCTGGCTGCGGATCGCCAGCGCGGCCGTGGTGTTCGCGGTGTGGCGGCGCCCGGCCCGGCTGTGGCGGCTGTGGCGGGACAGCACCGCCCGGATCCGGCGGCTGCTCGTCGCGTTCGGGATCGTTCTGGCGGCGATGAACGCCTGCTTCTACCTGGCGATCGCCCGGCTCCCGCTGGCCACGGTCGGCGCGATGGAGTTCCTCGGCCCGGTCGCGCTGGCCGCGGTCGGGGTGCGGACCCGCCGTAACGCCGCAGCGCTGGCGCTGGCCGTAGCGGGCGTGGCGCTGCTCAGCGAGGTGAAAATCACCGGGCAGCCGGCTGGCCTGGCCTTCTCCTTCGCGAACTGCGCGCTGTTCACCCTGTACATCGTCATCGGGCACCGGATCGCCGCGGCGGGCGGCAGCACCGGCATCGACCGGCTGGCCGCCGCGATGCTGATCGCCGCGGTCGCGATCAGCCCGGTGGGGATAGCCGCGGCGGCCGTCGCGTTCACCCACCCGCTGCTGCTGGGGGCCGGCTGCGGCGTCGGCATCTGCTCGTCGGTGATCCCGTACGTCACCGATCAGCTCGCGATGGCCAGGCTCCCGCGTGCCGCCTTTGCGCTGCTGATGTCGTTGCTGCCGGCCAGCGCGACGATCATCGGTGTGATCGTCCTGCACCAGCTGCCGGACCCGGCGGAGATCGCCGGGATCGTTCTGGTCGCGGCCGGCGTCGCGCTGCGGGCCGAGTCCTCGGGAGCCGGGCCTTCCGGTTAAGGCACCCCGCTGTAGCCAGCCAGTTATGCCGGGTCGTCACCGGTCCGGTGGCAAGAACCTCGTCATGCGCCTAAGCTTCGGCCAGCGAACTGGAAGGGGTCAGGAGGAACAAGCGGCTACGAAGTGGGCGAGGAGGGATTTGAACCCTCACGTCCTCTCGGACACACGGACCTGAACCGTGCGCGTCTGCCGTTCCGCCACCCGCCCTGGGCAGTGAGTCAGGTTAGCACGTCCGCAAGCAATGCCACTCCGCCGATACGATCGGATGCGAGCAGAAGCGAGGAGGGAGAGGGGGTACCCGGTGGGAGTTCTGCAACGCTTCGAGCACAGGCTCGAGGAGATGGTCGAGGGTGCCTTCGCGCGGGCGTTCAAATCGGAACTGCAGCCAGTCGAGATTGCCAGTGCTGTGCAGCGCGAAATGGATGATCGTGCTGCGATCGTGGCACAGGGCAGGACCCTGGTCCCCAACGACTTCGTCGTCGAGTTGGCTGAGGCGGACCACGAGCGGCTCGAGGTCTACGCGGACAGCCTCGGCATCGAGCTCGCCACGCTGGCTCGCGAGCACGCGAGGGAACAGGGTTACTCGTTCGTAGGCCCGGTTCGGATGCGCTTCGAGGGTGTCCCCGACCTCACCACGGGCACGTTCCGGATCCGGTCTGGCGTGATCCGGGGCACCACCGTGGAGGACGGCGAGATCCGCAGGCCGACCAGTGACCTGCCGCGCCCGGCCGGCGGGTTCGCCGGAACGCCGCGGCTGCTGGTCTCCGGGCCGGAACCCGGTTCGGATGGGAACACTCAGCGCACCTACGAGCTGAGCGCGCCGCTGACCATTCTTGGCCGCGGCACCGACTGCGACCTTCGCCTGGTCGATCCCGGTGTGTCGCGCCACCACGCGGAGCTCCGCGTGGAGGACGGAGAGGTCGTCCTCGTTGACCTCGGCTCCACCAACGGCACGTTCGTCAACGGCCAGCCCGTGCGGCGCGTGGCCCTGACCGACGGCACGCGCGTCACGCTGGGCCGCACGACTCTCGTCTTCCGCAGGGACGGTGTGTACTGACAACCCGCGACCGCACGACCGCACCGGTGGCGGTACGACCCCGACCGGCTGACGACGGCGCCAGAAATGGACGGCCCCGGCAGCCGCCGACCAGCAGAGGGCAGCAAAGGCATGACCCGATGACCGCGCTCACGCTCACGCTTATCAGGCTCGCATTTCTCGCAGTCCTGTGGCTGTTCGTGATCGCAGCGGTCGGTGTGGTGCGCACCGATCTGTTCGGCAACGCTGCCTCTTCGCTGTCCCGCAGGCAGCGCAAGCAGCGGCAGGCGCGTCCGCGGGTGACCACGCAGCCTTCCAAGCCTCCCCGTCCGCAGCGCGCCCGGCCCCCGCGCTCGTCCCCGCATCAGCTCCTGGTGACGGCGGGCGCGCTGGCGGGCACGAGCCTGGGCCTCACTGATCAGCAGATCACCATCGGCCGCGCGAATGATGCCACACTGGTGCTGAACGATGACTACGCTTCGACCCGGCATGCCCGGCTGTTTCCCCAGGATGGTCAGTGGATTGTCGAGGATCTCGGCTCAACGAACGGCACCTACCTCGACCGTCAGAAGGTAACGCAGCCGACCCCGGTACCGGTCGGCGTGCCGATCCGCATCGGTAAGACCGTCCTGGAACTGCGCAGATGACACTTGCACTCCGCTATGCGGTCCGAACAGACGTCGGCCTCCTCCGCGAGGGGAACGAGGACTCGGCTTACGCGGGCCCGCACCTGCTCGCGATCGCCGACGGCATGGGCGGGCACGCCGCCGGCGAGGTCGCCAGCTCGGTGGCGATTTCGATCATTGCCGACCTGGACGAGGACATGCCCGTCGAGCACCTGCTCGATGCGCTCGCCGCCGCGGTCGCGCAGGCCAACACCACGCTGCACGAGATGAGCGTCGAGGACCCGAGCGTCGAGGGCATGGGCACCACGCTCACCGCGCTGTTGTGGTCCGGCTCCAAGGTCGCGATCTGCCACATCGGCGACTCGCGTGCGTATCTGCTCCGGGACAACGAGTTCCATCAGATCACCCGGGATCACACGCTGGTCCAGTCGCTGGTGGACGACGGCAGGCTGAGCCCGGCCCAGGCGGCCACCCACCCGCAGCGCTCCTACGTGATGCGGGCGCTGCAGAGCGGCACGGTCGCCGAGCCCGACCTGTCGATCTTCGAGGCGAAGACCGGAGACAGGTACCTGCTCTGCTCTGACGGGCTGTCCGACGTGGTCAGCGAGGAGACCCTGCGCGATGTGCTGCAGACGCTCACCGACCGTGACCAGGCGGTGCTCCGGTTCATCGAGCTGGCGAACCGCGGCGGCGGCCCGGACAACATCACCTGCATCGTCGCCGACGTCGTTGACGGCGACACAGAGCCGACGACCGCGCCGGTTTCGATGCTGGTCGGCGCCGTGTCGAACGGCGACGGACGGCCCCGGCTGCGCACCGACAGCCCGGCGGGCCGCGCTCACCTGCTCACCCGCGCCGGGGCGCCAGCCACCGGCGTCACGGCGATCGCCAAGCCGGCCGAGGCGGCGGCGGACGGGCAGGCCGCCCGCGCCGAGCCGGAAGCGGAAGATCAGCCAGCCCCCGACCACCGGGCGCCGCGGCGGCGCTGGCCGGTGGTCACCACGATCCTGATCGTGCTGCTGATCGTCATCGTCGGAGGCAGCTACGCCGGGTGGCGTTACACCCAGAGCCAGTACTACGTCGGCACCGACGGCAAGCAGGTGATCATCTACCGCGGGGTCAACCAGAAGGTGCTCGGGATGAGCCTGTCCAGCGTGTACTCCAGGACCGGCATCGCGCTGTCCCAGGTTCCCGCCAACGACAAGAGCACGGTCGTGAGCGCGACATCCCCCGGCAGCCTGACCGAGGCCCAGAAGACCGTGGCCAGCATCCGGCAGACCATCACCTGCAACAACTACGACACGGCCTACGCCAGCTGGCTGGCGCACAAGCCCAAGCCGACCACAAAGAAGGTCGGCAAGAAGACCGTGACCACGACGCCGCCGTACCGCCCCGCGCCGACGACGCCCAAGGGCTGCACGCCGCAGGGGACGGCCGGGTGACCGCTATTTCCAGCCAGCCCGCCGCGCGGCCGTCTGCCCAGGCGGCCGTGGCGATGCCGCGCGGCCGGCGCCGGACCGAACTGCTCATGCTCGCGTTCGCCGTAGGAGTCGTCCTGTTCGCCTACGCGAATGTCGGATTCGGCCTGAACGGGAAGCTCCCGGCTGGCCTGGTCGAGTACGGGGTCGCGTTCGCGGCAATCGTGCTCGTGGCCCATCTGGCCGTCAGGAAGCTCGCGCCGTGGGCTGACCCGCTGCTGCTGCCGCTCGCCGCGCTGCTGAACGGCCTCGGGATCGTGATGATCTACCGGCTCCAGGAGTCCGGGCGGAACGGGAACCCCGGCATCCAGATCAGCACCATGAGCCCGTCCACCACGGCCGCGCAGGTGATGTTCAGCGCCCTGGGCGTGGCCGCGTTCATCGCGGTGCTGCTGTTCATCAAGGAAGTCCGGGTGCTGCAGCGCTACACGTACACCCTGGGCGTGATCGGCCTGATCCTGCTGGCCCTCCCGGCGATTCCGGGGATGCCGAACAGCACGGTCCCCGGTACCGGCGCCAAGATTCAGATCGGCATCGGCGGCTTCACCGTGCAGCCGGAGCAGTTCGCGGAGCTCGCGCTCGCGGTGTTCTTCGCGGGCTACCTGGTCGCCAAGCGGGACGTGCTGGCGCTGGCCGGCCGCCGGTTCCTGGGCATCGACCTGCCGCGGGCCCGGGACCTGGGACCGGTGCTGATCGCCTGGGGCGCGAGCCTGCTGGTGCTGATTTTCGAGAGCGACATCGGGACGTCGGCGCTGTTCTTCGGGCTGTTCGTGGCGATGCTGTACATCGCCACCCAGCGCACCTCCTGGCTGCTGATCGGCATTCTGCTGTTCGTGTTCGGTGCGTACGTGGCCAGCAAGCTGTTCAGCCACGTTGGTGTGCGGTTTGACGTCTGGCTGCACCCCTGGGCCGGTGACAACCCCACCCACAACGCGTACCAGACCGTGCAGGGCCTCGAGGGCCTGGGGTACGGCGGGATCCTCGGCACCGGCCTCGGCCACGGCCAGCCGTACTGGACCCCGCTGGTGCAGAGCGACTTCATCATGACCGCGTTCGGCGAGGAACTGGGCCTGACCGGCCTGATGGCGCTGCTGCTGATCTTCGGGCTGCTGGTGCAGCGCGGCCTGCGCGCGGCCGTGGCCGTCCGCGACCCGTTCTCGAAGCTGCTCGCCGGCGGACTGGCGTTCGCGATCGCGCTGCAGGTGTTCATCATCGTCGGCGGAGTGAGCAACCTGATCCCGCTGACGGGCATCACCACGCCGTTCCTGTCCCAGGGGGGTTCCTCGCTGCTGACCACGTGGGCGCTGGTCGCGCTGCTGATGCGGGTCAGCGACACCGCGCGGCGGCCGGCGCCGCAGCCGATCCAGGACGAGGGCATGACACAGGTGGTGCGTGCGGCATGAATCGCGCGCTGTTCCGCCTGTCCCTGGCCTGTCTGGTCATGTTCGTGCTGCTGCTGGTCAACGTCAACTACGTGCAGGCGTTCGAGTCGAGCAGCCTGGCCAACAGGCCGGGCAACGCGCGCACCTTCGACGAGCAGTTCGAGTACCAGCGCGGCTCGATCGTCGCCGACGGCGTCGGCGGGCCCGTGACGATCGCCGACTCGGAGCCGGTCAATGGCGCGTCCACCTCGGGCAACACGATCTTCCAGCGGCACTACCCGGGTGGCGCGGCTTACGCGCCGGTCACCGGCTTCGACTCGGTCTACGGCGCCACCGGGGTGGAGTCGGCCTACCAGAAGTACCTGGCGGGCACCGCCTCGACCCTGACCGTGCACAACCTGATCAGCCTGCTGACCGGCAAGCCCAAGCAGGGCGCGACCGTCTACCTCACGATCAGCCCGAAGGCGCAGGAAGCCGCCTACCAGGCGCTGCTGAACGACGGCGGGCACGACGCCGCGGCGGTCGCGATCAACCCGAGCACCGGGGCGATCCTGGCCATGGCATCGGTCCCGACGTTCAACCCCAACCGGCTGACCACGCTCGACGGCTCGAAGTTCGTCAAGATCGACAATGAGCTGCTCGCGGATCCGTCGCAGCCGCTGCTCAACCGGGCGATCAACGCCAGCTACCCGCCCGGCTCGACGTTCAAGATTATCACCAGCGCGGCGGCGTTCTCGACCGGCAAGGTCGCCAACCAGAACTCGACGATCCCGGCTCCCGAGCCCCTCGTGCTGCCCAACGGAAACCTGCTCCACAACGACAGCGACGAGACCTGTGCCGACGGCGACCCGCCGGTCATCGAGGCGTTCTGGCTCTCCTGCGACACCGCGTTCGCGAAGCTCGGCATCAGGCTCGGCAGCGCGACGCTGCGCGACTACGCCAACAAGTTCGGCTGGAACAGCTCGGACCTGGCGATCCCGATGCAGGTCTCGTCGAGCAACTACCCGCTGCTCACCGACCCATCGTTCACCGCCATGAGCGCGATCGGGCAGTACAACGACACCGTGACCCCGCTGCAGGAGGCCATGGATGCCGCGGCGATCGCCAACCACGGCGTGCTGATGCGGCCGTACCTGATGCAGTCGGTGGTGGCACCCGACCTGACCACGGTCGCCAGCACCACGCCTTCGCAGCTCTCCCAGCCGGTCAGCGCGCAGGTGGCCAGCGAGATCGAGCAGATGATGGTCCAGGTGACCCAGAACCCGGACGGAACCGCGTTCGCCACGGCCAACTCGTCGGTGGCCGGGGTTGAGATCGCAGGCAAGACCGGAACCGCGCAGAACGGCATCAACAACTCAGGGCTCGACGACGCGGTGTTCACCTGCTTCGCGCCGGCCAGCGACCCGAAGATCGCCGTGGGCGTGATCGTCCAGGGTGGCGGGTTCGGGGCCGACGCCGCCGCGCCGATCGCGGTCAAGATCATCCAGGCGTACCTGGGGGTTCACTAGTGAACAGCCAGACCCAGACCGAAATCTACGCAGGGCGGTAACGCAAAGTGCGAGACATGACTCAGCCGCGGCTACTCGGCGGCCGATACGAACTCGACGGGGTCGTCGGGCGCGGCGGCATGGCCGAGGTCTACCGCGCCCGCGACATCCGTCTCGACCGCATCGTCGCGGTGAAGACGCTCCGCGACGACCTGGCGCGCGACCAGACCTTCCAGGCGAGGTTCCGGCGCGAGGCCCAGTCCGCCGCTTCGCTCAACCACCCGAGCATCGTGGCGGTCTACGACACCGGGGAGGACATGGTCGGCCACACCCCGGTGCCCTACATCGTGATGGAGTACGTCGACGGCCGGACCCTCCGCGACCTGCTGCGGGACGACCGGCGGCTGCTGCCGGAGCGGGCGCTTGAGATCACCGACGGGGTGCTGCGGGCGCTGGACTACAGCCATCGCAACGGGATCGTGCACCGGGACATCAAGCCCGGCAACGTGATGCTGACCCGGACCGGCGACGTCAAGGTGATGGACTTCGGCATCGCCAGGGCGGTCAGCGACGCACAGGCCACGATGACGCAGACCGCGCAGGTCATCGGCACCGCGCAGTACCTGTCGCCGGAGCAGGCCAGGGGCGAGCGGGTCGATGCCCGCAGCGACCTGTACTCCACCGGCTGCCTGCTGTACGAACTGCTGACCGGCCGGCCCCCGTTCACCGGCGACTCGCCGGTGGCCATCGCCTACCAGCACGTGCGGGAGAACCCGGTGCCGCCGTCGCGGGTGGACCCGGAGATCCCGCCGTGGGCGGACTCGATCGTGCTCAAGGCCATGGCCAA
>JASHOI010000724.1 GCA_030041195.1 Streptosporangiaceae bacterium
CCAGGCCCGCGGCGACGGCGTCCACCAGCCACGCCAGCGCTGGGCGGTCGGCGGGCGCCTTGGCCAGGCAGGCCGCGGCGACGTCCCGCAGGCCGCCAGGAACCCCGCCGAGCTCCGGCTCGGTGTGCACCACGCGGTAGAGCACCGAGGCGAGCTGGCCGTCCCCGAACGGGCCGGCCCCGGTCGCGGCGAACACGATCACGCCGCCCAGCGAGAACACGTCGCTCTCCGGCCCCACCCGCTCGCCCTGCGCCTGCTCCGGCGACATGAACGAGGGCGTGCCCATGACGTTCCAGGTCATCCTCGTGTCCCCGAGCGCGGCGGAGATCCCGAAATCGATCACCCGGGGCCCGTCGGCGGCCAGCAGCACGTTCGGCGGCTTGAGGTCCCGGTGCACCAGCCCGGCGGCGTGCACCGCCTGCAGCGCCTCGACTAACCCGGCGCTCAGCCTCCACACCGAACGCTCGGGCAGCGGCCCGGCCGCGGCGACCGCATCGGCCAGCGATGGCCCGGGCACGAACGCGGTGGCCAGCCACGGCGGGTCGTCGTCCGGCCCGGCCGCCATCACCGGAGCGGTGTAGGCCCCGCTCACCGCCTTGGCCGCGGCGACCTCCCGGCGGAACCGGACCCGGAACATCGGGTCCTTGGCCAGCCCGGGGTGGATCACCTTCACCGCGGCCGGGCGGCCGGCCGGGGAGTAGCCGAGGAACACCTGCCCCATGCCGCCGGCCCCCAGCCTGGCCCGCAGCCGGTACGCCCCCACCTGACAGGGATCCCCTGCGGCCAGCGTTTCCACGGCTTGCCCCCCAATCGCCGCGCGGATTGCGACATCCCTGACACGTTGCGGGAGACCGATGTGTTCAGCCGGCTTCGGGCGCCATTTACGGTGGCATCATGAGCGGGCCGCGGGCGAGCTGGGCGGTCGGCAGGCTGGGGAGCCTGTCGCCACGGCGCAGGCTGCTCGTGGCCGGGCTCGCCGTGCTCGTAGCCGCGGCGGTCGCCGCCGGCGTCGTCACCGCGGTCGGCAGGCCCGCAGGCCCGTCCGGCTACCCGCCGCAGAACCGGCCCGGCCCGGTGCTGCTCGTGCCCGGCTATGGCGGCCAGACCGGATCGCTGTCCGTGCTGGCCTCCCGGATCCGCGCCACAGGCCGACAGGCCATCGTGGTGCACATGCCCGGCAACGGGACAGGAGCCCTGAACGGTGACGCCAGCGTGCTGAACGGTGCGGTCAACCGGGCTCTGGCCGGTGGGGCTCCATCCGTCGACGTGATCGGCTACTCGGCCGGCGGCGTGGTCGCGCTGCTGTGGGCGCGCGAGGACAACGGCGCGGCCAAGGCGCGCCGGGTGATCACGCTCGGATCCCCGTACCACGGAGCTTCGATAGCCGCCGGGGCCGAGGGATTCGTGCCCGGCGCGTGCCCGGCGGCGTGCCAGCAACTCGTCCCGGGCAGCAGCCTGCTCGCCGGGCTGGACGCGTCGCCCGCGCCGGCGCGGCCGCGCTGGATGTCGCTGTGGACCACCGACGACCAGACGGTCACCCCGCCGGATTCGGCCCGGCTGGCCGGCGCGATCAACGTGCCGATCCAGTCGATCTGTCCCGGTGAGCGGATCAGTCACGAGCAGCTTCCGACCAACCCGGTGGTCACCGAGATCGTGCTGCAGGCGATCGGTTCTGGCCCGCTCCGCGCTCCGACGTCGGCCGACTGCGCGGGATGAGGCGGCCAGCCGCCGGCTGGCGCAGCCGGTGCCGCAGCGTGCGTAAGTTGGCGGCCGACGGGACCAGCTCGGGCTCCTCGGGCGCTGGGCCGGGCGGCCCGCCGCGCAGGTGCGGGGTCCACTGCCCGGTCAGGCACAGCACGACCAGGCTGACGGCGGCGATGAGCAGCACCATCGGCGCGACCACGGAGATGGCCCAGTGGTGCATCGTGCCGAGCACGCCGAACGGGCCGGATGGGTTCCCCGGCGTGTTGGGCAGCGAGCCGGCCGCGATCCGCCCGATGACCAGCCAGTCGAGCCTGGTAGCGGGGTAGAACATCAGCAGCACGATGATCATCGCGTCGTACCAGGGGAACTGGTACGGCCAGAAGAACAGCCAGGCCACGGTCAGCACGAGCGCGGCCCGAATCACCGGCCGGCTCAGGTCGCCCATTGGCAGGCGCTTGTACACCAGCAAGGCCACGGCGATGACGAGGACCGCCGCGATCTCGCCGAGATGCAGCCGCAGGTGGCCAACGAGGAAGTCGTTGTAGAAGCTGTCCGCGCTGGTCCCGTTGCGCCGGGCGGACAGGGCGTGGACCGCGGGCAGCCCGAAATACGCGTAGCTTGGGGCGATCACGACCACCGCCCCGAGGGCCGCCGCGGCCAGCCCCGACCACGACCGGCGCAGCACCCAGGCCAGGCCGACGCCGAACAGCGCGAAATTGATCTTGATGTCGGCGGCGGCCCCGATCAGCACGCCGGCGGCCAGCACACGCAGCAGCGGCGGCCTGACCGCTTCCGAGTGCCTGCCGAGCACCAGGATCCCGAGTATGCCGAACGCCGCGGCCAGCAGGTCGATGTGCCCGGACGCGATCAGGTCCCACAGCAGCAGCGGGTTGATCGTCCAGAGCAGGTGAGCCCGCAGCCGCTGCGCCGGGTCGGAGCGCAGCACCCGGTCGGCGACGTACGCGACCACGCCGAACGCGATCGAGTTCCACAGCTTCAGCCAGAAGGTGATCCGGGCGGCGGAGGTGCCGCCGAGCTTTGCCGCCAGGAACTGCTCGAGCGTGCCGAGCGGCCCGTAGACGCTGTAGAAACGCTGCCATGTGATCGGCACCGACCGCCAGATGGCGTCGTGCGTGATGCGCAGCAGATGGGGGGTGGACACGTACGGGCTGTGCCCGAGCACCGCGAGCCGGCCGTAGGCCGCGTAGTCGAACGCGTCCGTGGACCCGGCAGGAGGGAACACGGTCAATGCCACGACCGCGACCGCCGCGGCGATGAACAGGATCCGGAGGCTCGGCCTTGCCCCGCGCTGCACGGCGGCGAGCCCGGCAATGACGCCTATCGCGCCCACGATGAGCGCGCTCCAGATGGCGACCGTCGCCGCGCCCTCGGACAGGTGCAGGGATGTGAGATCCCAGGGAGGCCCGACGCTCGGCAGGATGATCGGCGGGTACTGCCAGCTGTCGCGTACCGCGGACGCCGCGATCATGACCAGGATCGAGCAGCCGATGGCAACCGTGGCCAGCCAGGTGAGGACGCGCGCCGCCCGGCCTGCCGTGGGCATGTCCTGCCCGGCCGTGGCCGAGTCCGAGCTTGCCCCTGTGGCACTGCGCATCCGGTTGCTCCTCCAGCCTTGCGATCCGTTTTGACCTGCTGACGACGACCGCCGCACGTCCAGCCGGGCAGACGCTGATTAGGGGCTTTGTCTTGGCCATGGCTGGCCCGGACCTGGGCGAACCGACCCTATTCGCGCTTCTCACCTGGAGGCTTGCCCAGGGAAAACCATCATAGTTGCACCCAGAAGGATAGCCGGGGCATCCTTCCGCAGGATTTTCCCGCCTTTGCCGCTGGATTACCTCTATGTAATTCTTCGGCCAACTTCCGGCCGGGGCGCGATCAACTTGTTATGTCCTTGGTCGCGAAGTTTGCCCAGGCCACGGCCAGCAGCACCACGACGTACACCCCCTGGACGGCGAACCCCCGGTCGATGTTCCGCCACAAGATCGGCTGGCGGAAGAAGTCGACCCAGGCCAGCCAGTACCGCGTGGGCAGGTAGGGGTTAACCACGCCCGCCGCGTTCAGGGTGACGAGCACCTCGCTGGTCACCAGCGCGGCCAGCGCGCCGAGGGCGGCGCCGAGCGAGGAATCGGTGAGGGTCGACAGGAACAGCGCGATCGCGCCGACACCGAGCATGGACACGCCGATGAAGGCGATCGCCCCGATCGTTCTCATCAGGATGTCGGCCGGGGTCAGCGCGGTGCCAGAAAGCGAGGTCGCCGCGGCGTGAGCGACGATGATCGTCGGAGTGGTCCCGCCACCGGAGTTGGTCACGGCGACCGGCTGCGATCCGAACAGCACCCGGCCGGTGATGTACGCGGTGACCGCGACGGCCACGACCGCCGCCAGCGTGTACACCACGACCGCGATGAGCTTGGCGACCAGCAGCCGGGTCCGGCCGACCGGCCTGGCCAGCAGGTACCGCAGCATTCCCGAGCCGGCTTCGCCCGCGATCGCGTCGCCGGCCACCACCGCCACCGCGACCGGCAGGAAGATCGGCAGCACGATAGCGAGGGCGGCCGCCGGGTACAGCGAGCCGTTGGACAGCACGGCCGACAGCAGCGTCGGGCCCTGGCCGGGCGGCGGCACCAGGTGGGTGACCGCGACGAAAACCGCGACCAGCACCGGAAGCCCGCACAGCAGCCCGATGCTGACCCAGCTCCTGGGCCGCCGCACCAGCTTCACCAGCTCCACCCTGATCACGGCTCGGCTCCGCCCTGGTCCGCCGTCTCCGGCTCCGCCACCCCCGGTTCAGCCACGCCTGGTTCCGTCACTCTTGATTCCGTCACGCCCGGATCGGCCCGGCGCCGGCCCGTGCCGTCGATCCGGTCCGAGCCCGAGCCGGTCACGGCGAGCATCAGGTCCTCGAGGGAACGGCGCTCCGGCCCGATCTCGGATACCCGGAGCCCGGCCGCGACCAGCCGGGCGTTGACCTGAACCGGGTCCGCCTCGGCGACAACCAGCCGGTCGCCGTCGCGCCGTTCCACGCGCCCGTCGAGCAGAGCGGACGCGCGGTCGGCATCGGGCGTCCGCACTATCACCCGGCCGGTGGGGGCCCGCAGCGCGTCGAGGTCTTCCTGCAGGACCAGCCGGCCGCGGTCGACGATCCCGACGCGGGTGCAGAGCTGCTCGACCTCGGCAAGCTGGTGGCTGGACAGGAAGACCGTGGTGCCGGCCTTGTTGAGCTCGGCGAGCAGGTCGCGTATCTCGCGGATGCCCTGCGGGTCGAGGCCGTTGGTCGGCTCGTCGAGCACGAGCAGGCGCGGCTCGCGCAGCAGGGCGGCAGCAAGGCCGAGCCGCTGCCGCATGCCGAGCGAGTACTTCTTGACCGCGCGGTTGTCGACACCGGCGAGGCCGACCCGCTCCAGCGCCTCGCCGATCCGCTGCCGCCGGCTGCGCCGGCCGCGGCCCTTTCCGGCGGCGTCGATCAGCGCGAGGTTGGCGCGGCCGGACAGGTGGCCGTAGCAGGACGGCCCCTCCACCAGCGCACCGATCTCCGGCAGCACCTCGGCGACCCGCGACGGCACCGGCCTGCCCATCACCTTTATCTCCCCGCTCGTGGCGTAGACCAGGCCGAGCAGCATCCGCACGACGGTAGTCTTCCCGGAGCCGTTCGGCCCGAGGAAGCCGTACCTGTCCCCCTCGCGCACGTCGAGGTCGACCCGGTCGACGGCAAGCACCCGGCCGTAACGCTTGGTCAGCGCCCGCGTTTCGATCATGGTCCGTCCTCGGCGTTCAGCAGGTCCGAGGCCGCGCGGACCAGCAGCGGCCCGGTGACTGCCCCGGTGAGCAGGTAGACAGGCCCGCCGAACTGCGACTGCGCCAGCAGGACCGTGAGCAGCGGCGTCTCGACCAGGGCGCCGGTCCCGCCGGACAGGCTGACCCCTCCCGCGCCCGCCGATTCGGCCGCGTTCAGCGCGCTCTGCCCCACCCGGTTGGGCAGCGGCAGCACGGCGAACCTGGAGAACCCGGCACCGTACGCGGCCACGTCCTCGAGGCCACTGGGGGCCGCAACCCGGCTCATCCCCGCGATCTGCTGTGGCAGCGGCGGCCCGAACCGGTCCACGATCCCGCTCACGTCGGGCAGCGCGGTCACGGTCGTGCCGACGTCGGGCGCCGGGTTCGGGGTCACGTCGGCGAGCGACGGACGGCTCTCGCTCAGGTCGAGGAACCGGGTGACGAGGATCGGCTTGGTCGCGCCGTGGCTGAAGACGTCAACCTCGACCGGCAGGCCGTTGGCCGGGTCGGCCCAGATGTCGACGGCGCCGACCGTGCTGTCCGGGTCGTCGGGCAGCAGCCGCAGTCCGGCCGCGTCCACCCCGGCCACCCGCTGCGACGCCACCCGGGAGATGCGGGTGCCGGACGAGGCGAAGCTGAGCAGCCGCAACGCCAGCGCGGGCGGCAGCATGTCGGCGGCGCGCGGCAGCCGGACCGGCTGGGCCCCGATGACCTGGGTCATCAGGTTGGCCGAGTAGTTCCACTGGAACGTTCCCTGGCTGGTCTGGTAGGTGTCGTCCTCGCCGGACTGGGTGATCACGTCGGCGCGCCACTGCCCGGGCGAGCGGTACCACGCGTACTGGTCGGTCACGCCGTCCAGCAGCGAACTCACCTCGCCGAGGTCGGGCAGGCTGGGCAGGTCCAGGTCGACGTCACTCTCGACATAGCCCTGGTACGGCACGTTCGCCGAGGCACGGATCCGCGCCTGCAGCGCGGTTGCGGACAGCGACGAGTTCGGCACCGGCCAGGCGCCAACGATGGCCGGCAGCCCACACAGCAAAGCGAAGCCGCACGCCACGGCGAGCCATCGGCGTTGAGCCTGACGGCGGACGACGCTCACGGGCCGTGGCGGCCTGAGGTTGTCACCACCGCTCCACAGTACGACGCGAAACCCGGCGGCGACCCACACCTAGCGTCCACGTTCCCTGCAGGCGGCGCGGTCTTTGCAACGCCCCGGGCGCGAAGGGCGGCGCCTCAGCCTGCCGAACCTCGCCTGGACGAGACCCGGTGAACCGCCACACTAGTCACTGGCATCTCTTTAGAGCCGCCCAGTCACTGCATTGCCTCCAGCGTGCAATTGCACGGCAAGCCTTCAAGCGACACTCGCAAATCGCGCCCTGAAATCCGAGATATAAGAGTGTCGGCCATTAAGGTAGTAAAAATCATCAGCAGGCCACGGAGAGCATAGGGCGCGGCTAGACGGACCTGGGTGCCCCATGGGTTGCCGGACGTTGCAGCTAGCAGGGCCTGTCCGGGCACAGAAGGAGATGAGCGTCCATGGGCACTGGGCCGATCCGGCGGCAGCCAGTCAGGATCTGCTTAACCCTGGCGCCGCGGGCGTTCTGCTGCACGGTCGCGGGTCTCGCCCTCGATGCGGCAACCGTGATCGTGTGCACGCTGAATGTCGTCAGTATCCAGCAGGCCATCGCGATCGCCCTCCCGGCCGCGCTGACGACGGCGGCCGGCATGATCGGATTGCTGGTCCCGGATCCGTGGGCCGCGTGGCGGCGCGGTTTCCAGCACGGCTGTGCGGCCGCCAGATGTGAGACCTGCCAGGAAGACGTCGACGTCACCACGCAGAGCGTTCGTCCCCTTCTGGCCAAGCGCTTAGCTCGGGCTCACGCTCCTGGCCGCCACCGCGCGCTGAGGGATCGCCGGAGCAACTCCGGCGGCCCCGCCGGTTACGTCCCCGGCGGAGGGCGGCGGGAATCGGTGAGCGTTCATGTCCTCGACTCCGAGCAGCGCGAGTACCTCCGCGACCGTTGCGCCGGTCGCGTCGGCGATCCGCTTGACCGCGGACACGGTTGTGGGCTCGCGAGGCAGCCCCTCGGAAGCGAGGAAGGCGTGAACCACCTCGTCGCTGTAACCGCGCTGCCTCATCCGGACGAACATCCAGCTGGCGAGGCGCTCACCTGCTGTGGACGGAGCGTACGCGGTCGTGATGGGGTTCTTCCCGGGTGGCGGGGCGACCAGGAGCGCATTCGGTTCCCCGCCCAGCAGGACTGACTCGACACTGCCGGGGGCCCACTGGTACATGGTCTCGACGGTTCCGACGGTCGACTCGGGATAGTAACCCCGCTCGCCCTTCTCGAGGCGGCTGATCGTCTTCACGGAGATCTTTCCGCCGCCGCACTCCCTCGCGAAACGGGCGCGCTGACGGAAACCATAGCCGAGTTCGCCCCTACGGCGTTCCAGCATCCGTCCGAGGCGTAGCCAGGCTTCGTGCGAGTAGGTGTCCGTCAAGGTCCGTCCGCGGTCGCCGAGAAATACAGATCGTTCTGGACATAGCTTGCCACATCTTGAGTGAAGATTCAGGCCAACAAGGCGAGCCGCGTCCCGGTTCCTTCCATGCCTTCGCGGCTTCGGCTTATGGGTAGCAGCAGAATGGTCCGCAAGGTCCCAATCTCTTCGCGCGCCCACCTCGTCATCTGCGTGTTTGCATCTGATCCGCGCCCCGTGGTGTTCAGGGGAAGGGCGGCCTGGCGCCTATCCGGCGGCCAGCATCCGCCCGAACAGCGCCTTCCGCGCTTGGGCGCCCCGGGAGCCGGCCCCGCGCCTCCCGGCCATTACTCTGCATGCCGCTGGCCATCTCGTCCGGACCTTTGGTGACCATCAATGTCTAGTTTCTGGTTGCGGCGTTCGGACCGAGACCTTAAGTTATTCCGCATGAGCTGGCCACAAACGGTCACCACGGCGACACGAGACCTCCCAAGCCGGGTGCAACCGAGACTGCGCCAGAACGGCGCGGCAATCCGCAGCCTTCGCGAGAAGGATGGCTGGCATCAGCCCGAATTTGCACGCAAAGTCGGTATGAGCCAGTCCGCGCTGTCCAACATCGAACGGGAAAAGCGCAGCGCCCGTCCAGCGACCATTCACCGGATCGCCAGGGCCCTTCGCGTTCCCGTCGCCGCGATCACTCGTGAGCAGGAGTCGGCCGACCAATGGCCGGAACCATTCACGCTGTGACCGGCCACCGATGGACAGCTCGCATCAAGCTCAACGAAAACAGCAAGGAGAGAGAGAAAGAGTGTCAACGACTCAAGTCCACCCTGCGTCGAATTCGCTGCTTACCCCTGCCGAAGTAGCCGCCGCATTCAGGGTCGATCCAAAAACGGTCACCAGGTGGGCCAAGGCCGGGAAGCTGAGTTTCATCAGGACCCTCGGCGGCCACCGCCGCTACCTCGAATCGGAGGTGCTGGCCAAGCTCTCGAGCCTTCCCCCTCCCGAGGATGAGCCCTTGTGGCTGGCCCGCAGCAGCAACCCCGCCGAGGGCACGTAGCAGCAATGGAACGACACGCGCGACGCGTCCAATGCCAGGCACGGGGGACGGGCCGATGGTCGTAACGTGGTTCGCCGGCTTCCTGCTGCTGTGGGATACCGGATATGAGCCCCGCCACCGCTCGAAACGCCAGGTGAGCCCGGGCATCGGCCGGCTTGGCCAGCGCTGGCGGGAGTATCCGTTCAGCGCAGCGGCCGGCCGCCGGTCCGGGTCCGGATCTCCGGTGGACGCGTCCTGGATGCCCAGCCCGCCCGCGGAACCGGAGTTCGGTGACCAGCCCGCTGGCAGCCAGCTTCACCGCGTGATCGAGGGCTGCGCGCTCGATGATCTCGCCCAGATCATCCCCGAGATAGTGCAGGTCATCGCCCGCTCGTCGGCGGACACGATGACAAGTGCCTGGAACGACTTCCGGGAGGCCGCCTGGAATGCCCAGGCACTCCGGCTCGGTCCCGGTCTCTGGGCGGAGTCCTTGGATCCCTCCCCGGACGATCCAGATCCCTACCCGGGGGAAGCGGCTACCTACCCGGATGAAGACGCGGTAGTGATCAAGGTTGGCCAGGCGCCCGACGCGTTGTGGCTGATCACGAACGCGCCTCGCACGCTCGCGGTACGCAGCCCCTGACCGGCACCGCCGCCTCCGCCGAATGACGTGGCAGGTTGCCCCGCTGGTTCCCCCTGGCGGGGCAGCCTGCCACACGCGTAATCGGCCGCCGGCAAGGCGGCGAGGGGGCGCCTTGCCGGCGGCCGAGGCCGCAGCGGAGACTGGTGGCAGCGGCCGGCCGACGGCCGGCGCTCGCGGCGAGAACGCAGAGCTACGAGGAGGTCTTCGTGCGGATCGGCAACCTCGATGGCCGGCTGGTCATCCTGACCGACGCCGGCGCAATCGACGTGGAACGGGCGAGCGGCGGCCAGTTCGGGGCCGGCCCGCAGGAAGCGTACGAACGCTGGACCGAGTTCACGGCGTGGGCAGCGATCGCCGAGGGCAGCGCCGAGCCGTATGAGCCCGGGCGCCTCGGCGCGCCGTCGCCGGCGCCGCGGCAGTCGTTCGGGATCGGCCTCAACTACCGCGATCACGCGGATGAGTCCGGCTTCGGCGTTCCCGATTACCCGAGCGTGTTCACGAAGTTCCCGAGCTGCATCACCGGTCCTTACACCGACGTCGAGCTGCCTCCCGGCGGGCACACCGACTGGGAGGTCGAGCTGGTCGCGGTGATCGGCAAACAGGCCTGGCACGTCGCCGAGGACGCCGGCTGGAGCTACGTCGCCGGCCTGTGCGTCGGCCAGGACCTCTCCGAGCGGATCACCCAGATGGCCAGCAGCCCGCCGCAGTTCAGCATGGGCAAGTCGTTTCCCGGGTTCGGGCCGACCGGCCCGTGGCTGGTCACCCCCGACGAGTTCGAGAACCCCGACGACCTGGAGCTCGGCTGCGCGATCAACGGGGAGGAAATGCAGAAGTCCCGCACCAGCCACCTGATCCTCTCGGTGCCGCAGCTCGTCGTCAGGCTGTCCGCGGTCGCCCGGCTGCTGCCCGGCGACATCATTTTCACCGGCACCCCGGCCGGCGTCGGCCAGGGCCGCAACCCGCAGCGCTGGCTGGCACCCGGCGACGAGCTCGTCAGCTACATCGAGGGCATCGGGGAGCTGCGGCAGCGCTTCGCCGCCGTGCCCGGCAGCTAGGCGAGCCAGGGGGCTGTTCAGCTGGGGATCTCGCCGCGCAGATGACCGGGTCGCACGCGCCGGCGTAGCTCAGACCAGCAGCGAGCCGCCGACCGCGACCGCGGCGATCGACCCGACCAGCCACAGCAGGAACCAGAACGCCCGCCCGATGTGGGTGAGCTTGGCAAGATCCCCGGCGTCGCCCGCCCCGGTGCCGCGGTAGATGACCTTCCGCACTCCGGACAGAAGCAGGAACCAGGCCACCCCGTACGCCACGGTGGTCTGGACCCCGACCGTGGCGTACCGCGCGACCATGAAGATCAGGGCACCGGTGATCAGCACGGGCACGAAGCTGAACCAGTCGCGCAGCACCGCCAGCATGACAACCAGCAGAAGCAGCGTCAGCCAGAGCACCGCGACGCTGTGCCCGACCCCGATGAGCTTCGCTGCTCCGAGGCCGAACACGCTTGGGCCAAAGTACCCGGCGAAATGGAACAGAACGTTCCCAGCCAAACCGCCGTTGCTCACTATGGTCTCGCCATCACCGTTCCGCTTCAGCGTCACGCTCCGAACCCTGCGGCCCATGGCGGATCCGGTGACGGCGTGCATCCCCTCGTGCGCGATCGTATCGACGTACCGCGCCACCTCCCAGATCCCCTGCACGCCGACCACAGCGAGCGCCAGCAGGCCGATCAGGATCGAGCCGGCAGCGGACAGCGGGGTCTGTATCTCGCCGATCCGGCTGAGCATGCTGCCGAACGACGTGGGGGTCATCGCCCGTCTCCGCTCACCAGGGCCTGCCGGTCGCGTCGCAGGAAGCTACTACGCTGATTTTTGCACGGAAACGCCGATACGCCCGCCCTCGGTGCGCCGGGCCGGCAACGAGGACCTGCCACCCCAGCCCGCCAGGGCCGCCCAGCTAGGAGCGTGCGCGATGACGTCAGCGGATGGCCGGCCCGGCGCGATTGACGTGCACGCGCACATGGTCGCGCCCGGCCTGCTCGACGAGGTGTGGTCCGGCCGGTTCCCAGGGATCAGCCTGGCCGAGGCGGACGGCAAGCCGCTGCTCACGGCCGGAGCCGACCGGCTCGGCCCGATCGGTGCCGAGTTCACCGACGCTGCCGCGCGGCTGCGCTGGATGGACGAGCGCTCGATCGCCGAGCAGTGGGTGTCCCCGTGGGGCGACCTGTTCACCTGGCACGAGTTCGGGCCGGCCGACGGCCGGCGCTGGGCGGCGGTGGTCAACGAGACCCTGGCCGACGTGGCGGGTGGTTCCGGCGGGCGGCTCCGCATGGTACCTGCCGCGGACCTGTCCGAGGGCGCCGCGGTAGCGGCCGATGACGTGGCCGAGCTGGCCAGCATGCTCGGCTCGCCGGCCGTGACGCTCTCCACCCATCCCGTGGGAACGCGGTCCGTGGCGGACGCGGCGCTCGGAACGCTGTGGGAGCGGCTGGCCGACCTGGGCCTGCCGGTGTTACTGCACCCGCCGGTCAACGGGCCGTCGCGGGAGTTCACGCCGCCGGTGCTGCAGAACGTCGCCGGGCGGCTCATCGACAGCAGCAGCGCGCTCGTCCAGCTGATGGCCGACGGGCTGTTCGAGCGGCTGCCCAGGCTGCGGGTCATCGTTGTGCACGGCGGCGCGCTGCTGCCGTACCAGATCTTCCGGCTGGACGGGCTGGTCCGGGCCGGGCTGCTGGCCAGCACGCGGATGACCGAGCCGCCGTCCAGCGCGCTGCGACGGCTGTTCTTCGACACGGTCGCGCTGGACGCGCTGAGCATCGAGTTCCTGGTCCGGCGGGTCGGCGCCAGCCAGGTGCTGCTGGGCAGCGACGCCCCGTTCCCGATCGCGGATCCGGACCCGGTGGGCACGATCCGGTCGGCGGACCTCGGCGCGGCCACCGAGCGCCGGATCTGCTGCGACAACGCCCGGTCGCTGGCGGCTCGCCCAGCCTGACCGGCCGCGCGGGATACACCGCCATCTCACGCCGGCCGGCCGCTTCGTCCGGGAGATATCGTATTTGACATCTAATATGTTAGATGTCACACTCCGCTCGTGTTCGACGCGGCGCCCATGCTCGTGTCGGCCAAGGACTGGGCCTTGGCGCGGATACGGGCGCGGATTTACTCGGGCGGGTTCCAGCCGGGGGTCAAGCTCTCCATTGACGGCCTGGCCACGGAACTCGGAGTCAGCCGCACTCCAGTCCGGGACGCCTTCGGGCAACTGGAGCGCGAGGGGCTGGTCACCATTGCCTCGCGCGTTGGTGTAACCGTCCGCCGCCTTACCCGTTCAGAGGCGGAGGACATCTACCGGATAAAGGAAGCGGTCGAACCGTTGATGGCCCGCTGGGCCGCCGAGCGGCCCTCGGCAGCCCAGCGCGCCGCATGCCGCGACCAGGTTGCCGGCTACGCCGGCGCAACATCTCACGGGATCCGTTAGTCCGTCCGGCCAGTATGTGCCGATTTGCGGTCACCGAACGCGTGAAGAGATGAGCTGGTCCGTCAGATCTGGACCCAGACGACCTTGCCGACGGCCTTGCGGCAGGCTCCCCACTGCTTGCCGAGGCTGTCGACGAGCATCAAGCCCCGGCCGTGTTCAGATTCCGGGCCGGCGTCCTGGCGCCTGGGCAGGTCGTCGTTGCCGTCCCAGACCCGGATGACGATGCTGTCGCGCTCCGCGACGAGCCACAGCCGGACCACCGGAGAGGGCAAGCCCGCCGAGGCGCGGATGGCGTTGGTGACCAGTTCCGAGACGAGCAGCTCCGCGGTGTCGGCCAGTTCGGGCCGTTCCCACTCCACGACGATCTGCCTGGCGAGGGACCGCGCGCAGGGCACCGCGCCGGGCGTGGCGCAAAGTTCCAGGCGGCACGTCAGAGGCGGTCGCGCCGTTACGGCGCGCGGCTGTGTGCCGCCAGGGGCGGCCGTGGGCATGACTACAGACTGACAGCGATGGCCGCACTTTGGTGGCCGGCGGCCTTGAGCAGGTAACGCACTGCGAGATGCCACGTATGCGCCCCCCCGATAACGAAGCGCGCATTACGACCGAGCGGTAAAGTCCTTCGTGGCGAGATAACTTGACTTAATGTGACCGTCATAACGCTGCGGCCGGCCACCCGGGCCGACAACGAGTTCTGCTACCAGCTGCACAAGGCCGCGATGGGCGATTACGTCGCCGCGATCTGGGGCTGGGACGAGAAGGTTCAGCGCGGGTTCCACACCCGGGCGTTCAAGCCACGCCGCTGGCAGATCATCACCGCCAACGGTGCCGACGTCGGCATGCTCTCGGTCGAGTACCGTCCGGACGAGATCTACCTGGCACGCATCGAAATCCTGCCCGGCCGGCAGGGCAAGGGCATCGGCACCCGGATCATCAACGCGCTGCTCGCCGAGGCCCGCGGACGAGACCAGGACCTGGTGCTCGACGTTCTCGTCGTGAACGAGCGGGCCCGAGCGCTCTACCAGCGGCTCGGCCTGACCGAGGTGACCCCAGGCGGCGAGGACCGGGTAAGGATCAGAATGCGGTCGGGCTGCCGTGATGTGGCGTGAGGACCGGATTCAAATCACCGTCCAGGCGGCCGCCATTAACGCCGGGAATGCCGGCCGGCCGTCCGGACCGATGAGTTCACCGGCCGGAGGGGAATGAAGACGCCGTTCCGGTGCCGCTACTCATCCAGCGCGAAGCTGAGGTACCTTTCCGCGGAACGCGAGATCGCCGCCACACCGTCGGCCGCGACATTGCGGCGCCACCAGGCGCCGTAGATGCGGTCGAACGAGAACGGCTTCATCAGCGACAGCGCGCGGCGGATCGTGCGCGGGCGTTCCGGTATGTGGTTGGGGTAGCTGTACATGAAGCTGACCCAGCGGCGGTCCGGGACCACCGTGAAGATGTCGCCGGAGAACAGCGCGCCGTTGCCGTCCGGGTCGGCCGCCCAGTGCAGCACCTGGCCGCCGTCGAAGTGCACGCCGGCGTTGATCAGCGTGAGGCCGTCGCCGACCTCACGGGTGTCGCCGTCCCAGAAGATCACCGAGTCGTCGGGCCGCGCCACCCACTGCCGGTCCTTGCTGTGGATATAGACCGGGGCGTCGAAGGCGTGCGCGAACTCGATCATGGAGCCGTAGAAGTGCGGGTGGCTGATCGCGATCGCGCTCACGCCGCCGAGGCCGGCTATCGCCGCGACCAGGTCGTCGTCGATATAGGTGATCATGTCCCAGAGGATGTTCCCTGACGGGGCGCGGACCAGCAGCGCGCGCTGGCCGATCGCGGTCGGCGGCTGGGCACCGACGCCGACCACGCCCGGGCCCTCGGGCTCGACCCGGCCGGCGTGGCCCGCCTCGCCGAGCTCGGCCAGGCTCGTCCACTGCTGCCCGTCCCAGCCCACGTACTGGCGCTGGTCCTCGCAGATCGGGCAGTCATCACGGGGCGCCGGGTACTGGACGCCGCAGGTGCGGCAGATCGGCAGATTGGCTTGCATGCCCTTAGCCATACCCCCGTTTAGCAGGCACTCGCCACCTGAGTAACGCACGGCACGGCCGTATCGCTCTCCGGGTGTTATCTGCCGCCCCGGCCGTTCGCCGGGGCCCAAACTCAAAGGAGTGCCATGCGTGCATCCCTGATGACGCGAGCGGGATCCGTTGCCGCCGCTGCTGTGATTGCCACGACCGGCGCTATGGTCACCGCAGGCGCCGCGGATGCGTCCACGGCTCACCACCGGCTGCCCACCCACCTGTCGATCCACAAGCGGCGGGCGCCCCATCACGATGTGGTGATCTTCGGCCGGCTGTCCACGATCCACAACATCGGGCTCCGCGGCCGGCTGGTCTTCCTCGACCGCCTCAAGGGCAAGGACCCAGTGGCGATCCGCCATGAGCGCGCCGGGGCACACGGTCTCGTCGCGTTCGTGGTCGACCCGAAGTCGACAGCGAGGTTCGTGCTGGTCTTCGAGGGGACCAAGCACCTGCACTCGAGCCACAGCCGGGTCATCGTCGTCAAGGGCTAGCACAATGCAAAGTCACACATCGGCGGGCTGGCTGACCAGAGGCTGGGAAATCCGTAACCAGTTGCTGGGAAAAACGGCGTGTGCACACGCCCGGCCCGCCGGTGTGGGACTCTTGCAGGCGCTATGGCGACAAAGGCTGGTGACTTGGGAGGGCTGCTGGCACGCGCCCGGTCGGGCGATGAAGCCGGGTTCCTCGAGCTCTGGCGGGCCTTGCAGCCGCGCTTGCTGCGCTACCTGCACGTCCTTGGCTGCGACGACCCCGATGACGTCGCCAGCGAGACATGGCTCCAGGTGGTGCGCGACCTGCACAAGTTCGCCGGCGACGACGAGGACTTCCGGCGCTGGCTGTTCACGGTCGGGCGGCACCGGGCCATCGACGCCGCGCGGGCACGCATGCGCCGCCGGGTCAGCCCGATGGCCGACGGCCTTGACGGCCTCGCCGACGGGCAGCTGGTTGAAGACGAAGTACTTGACGGCATGTCGGTTAAGAGGGCGGTCGGGATGCTCGCCGGTCTGTCACAGGACCAGGCGGAGGCCGTGGCGTTGCGGGTCATCGCCGGGCTCGACACGCCCGCGGTGGCCAGCATCCTCGGCAAGTCGCCCGGTGCGGTGCGGGTCGCCCTGCACCGCGGGCTCCGGGCACTGGCCGCCGATCCGCGGGTCCAGGCACTGGCCGCCGACAACGACGCCGGGCTGGGATACCAGGCCCCCGGCCTGCTCGCCCTTGGGGAGGTGGACTGAGTGACCAGCGAGTTCCCAGGCCACCGTCCTGACGACCTTCCCGACGACGCTCCCGGTGAGCTTTCCGGCAACATCGCGTTCAGCGAGCCGGGGCTTGGCGCCCTGCTCGGGATGCTGACCGCCGACGCGACGCCGGACGAGCTAACCGGCGAGAACGCCGCGCTGGCGATGTTCCGGGCGAACCGGCCTCAGACGCGTGCGTTCGAGCCGCTCGCGTTCGGGCCACCTGCCGAAGAATCTCGTCTCATGCACCCGGCGCCCAGGTCGAGCCGGCGTGGCGCCGCCCGGATTGCTCCCGCTGGGCGTGGCTCACGCCGGCAGGGACGCCGGGTCGGCCTGATGGCCGCCGCTGTCACGCTCGCCGCCGCCGCCGGGTTCGCCGTGGCGGCCTACACCGAAGCGCTGCCCGCGCCGTTGCAGCAGGCCGCATACCACGTGCTCGGGTTCGCGGGCGTGCCGGCCGCGCACCACTCGGCGCCGAACATCGCCTCGTCAAGTTCGCCGGGGCACGGCCCGGGTCACGGCTCCTCGCCCAAGCCGGGTGACTCAAAGTCGGCGGCATCGGCGTCGCCGCAGCCCACCGGCTCGGGCTCGGCGTCCGCGATCGGGCAGACCGGACTGTCGCTCACGGTTGCCAGGACGCGGATCGTGGCCGGCCACAGTGACGTGTTCACCGGACGGCTGATCGACCATGCCAAGGCTGTCGCCGGCGCGAGGCTGACCCTGCTCGAGCGCCAGGCTGGGCAGCGGGCCTGGAACGTGGCAGGGACCGCGACCACGGGCAGCAACGGCGGCGCGACGATAACCGCGAAACACCTGAGCGCGAACGCCGCGTTCCGTCTCAAGGGCCCCCACGGGGCGCTGAGCCGATCGGTGCTGGTCACGGTCACGGTGCCGGTGAAGGCCACGGTCGGTTCCGCCGCGATGGCGAACGAGATAACCGCGAGCAGCCCGCTGGCGGCTCCCGGCAACATCGCCGTGCTGCAGGTCCAGATCGGAAAGCACTGGATGAACCTGCAGACGGGCAGGCTGAACGCTGCCAGGCAGGTTCAGTTCATGGTGCGGTCCCGAGCCCAGCAGCGCACGTACCGGGTGGTGCTGCTGCCCACCGCGTCTCACGGGCTCTCGGTGAGCAACGCGGTCACGGTCCCGCCGCGCTAGCCGTCGCCGCTCGGCGGCTAGCGCGGCGTTCCACCGGCGCGGCGGCCAGGTCAGCGCGGCGCGGCCAGCAGCGTCTGCAGCGCGGTGCCGCACCTGCCATGCACGTCAGACACCGTGGTCTCGGCCAGGCCCGTGCCCCGGTCTCCGATCGCAGTGACCGCGTCGAGCAGCAGCCATTCGCCGACCGGGTCTCGCGGCAGGATGACCGTGAGATCCACGTTGATGAACAGGAACTTCACCGGGTCCAGGGTGGCGCTCACCCCGCTGCCCGAGTCAGCGAGCAGCAGGGCGCGGCACATCGGGGACAGTTCCTCCTCCGGGAGCAGCGGGAGCTTCGGGCGGGCCCAGACCACGGCGGGGCCCGGCACGTCGAAGCCGCCGCCCGCAACGTAGCGCCAGTCGATCGCCCGCAGGTACCCGGTCATGTGCCCACCGGGGAAGGTGGGCAGCGGGTGCTCGGCCGGGATGGGCGGCGGCGCCGAGCCTTGCCCGATCACCGGCACCCGGCCGTCCGGTATCGCCAGCCGCCAGCCGCGGGCGTGCACGACCTCCTGCCCGTCTGCCTCCAGCACGGCCTCGACCAGCGCCACTCGCCGTCCGGGCCTGACCGTCCTCGTCCGGACCGTGATCTTCCCGAGCGGCACCGGGCGCAGGATGTCCACCGTCACCCTGGCCAGTCGCTGGCCCCCGTCCGGTTCGTGCAACTCCAGCGCCCGAGCGGCGAGCGCGGACGGCGGGCCACCGTGCTGGGCCCGCGCACTCCAAGGTCCCGCGGTGGCCGGCGTTGCCACGAAGGTGCCCGTTCCGGCCGGCTCGAAGAAGACGCTATGCACGCAGTGGACGCTACCGGAGAGTCGTTTGCGACTACCCTCGAAGAGCCATCGTCTGACACCGGCGAGAGAGTGCCGATGAGAGCTACCCCGGCAGGGCAGCAAGGCAAGGCCACCACCGCTCCGGACCTGGAGGGGTCAGCCGTACCGCCCTCCGGCGTCGCCGCGGCGCGCGCCGCGGGATGGGTGACGGCCGTGGCCAGGTACGCGCCGGTCGTTGCGGTGTCCGCCCTGATGGCCTTTTTCGGATTGTGGGGGCTGGCGCGCGGCTCGGCCATGGGCAACGACGAAGTCGTAAGCCGTTACGCCGCCTTTCTGCCGCTCGGCCAGCTCGTGCGGCTGCTGCGTCGCGTGGACATCGTTCACGGGCTCTATTACCTGCTGCTGCACGGGTGGATGGCGGTCGGCACGAGCCCAGCGGTCCTGCGCATTCCCTCGGTAATCGGCATGGTCGCCGCCGCGGCCATGATGGTGATCCTGGCCCGGCGGCTGACCGGATCCGGCTGGGCCGGGCTGCTCGCCGGCCTGATCATGGTGACCACGCCGTCCATCAGCTACTACGCGCAGACCGCGCGCTCGTACGCGCTGGTGTTCGCCTGTGTGCTGGGCGAGACGCTGGCCCTGCTGACCGCCCTGCAAGCCGAGCGAGCCAGCGCGGCATCCGGCCGCATCACGCGCTGGTGGCTGCTCTACGGCGCGCTGGTGACGCTGAGCGGCTACCTGAATGAGATGGCGCTGCTGGTGGTGCCGGCGCACGCGATCACCGTGTTGCTGGCCCGGTACGACCGGCGCACGGTCAGGCGCTGGGCGATCACCGCCGGCATGGCCTGCGTGCTCGCAATGCCCGTCGTGGTTATCAGCGTCCTGCAGCGTGGTTCCGCCGACTGGATCGGCCGGCCAGACTGGCAGCAGGCCGACTTTCTGTACCAGGACTACTTCGGTGCGCAGTCCGCCGTTGCCCGGATCCTCGTGGTGTGTGCGGTCGTGGCGGTGCTGCCGGCCGGACGATGGTGGCGACGGCGGAGCCACGCCGCCGGCCCGGCGCCCGCGTCCCCCTGGTGGAGCGCTGGCGGGATCTCCGTGCCCTCGGTGGCGGTGCCGTTGCTGCTGATCCCGGCCGGTCTTCTGCTCCTGGAGTCACGCACGTTGCCGCCGCTGTACCAGGAGAGGTACGTCCAGTACGGCGAGGCCGGGGCGGCCCTGCTGGCCGGCGCCGGGGCTTACCGGATCGGGCGATGGCTGGCCGGCGCCCTGCGCCGGCGAGAGCTGATCCTGGTGCCTGGCTTGGCAGTGTGCCTGTGCACGCTTCTGCTGCAGCTCCGGGTGCAGCATGATTACCGCACTCCGCAGAGCCGCTCGTTCAACTTCGGCGGGCCGGCTTTCTACGTGGGAACGCACGCCCGCACCGGCGACGGCGTGCTCTTCATGAGCTCGTTCTATCGCAAAGCCGAACTCGGTTACCCAGCGCAGTTCCGCAAGACGGACGATTTCGCGCTCGACGTGTCGCCGCTGCTGGCGCCGTACCAGGGCATCAACAAGCCATTCTCGGCCATATACCCGCTCATGCTCGCGCACCGGCGGATCTGGGTGATCGGGTACGTGCCCTCCCCGGCCCTGCCGGCGGGGACGATGCGCCAGGAGAGCCAGGTCCTGCTGCGGGACTTCACCCGGGTCAAGCAGCGAGGCTACCGGGGCATGTGGCTCACACTCTGGATCCGCCGCTGATCGCGCGGCCGTATTGTCCAATATTGTCTTCGCATGGCGCTCAGGGAAGCATCGGTGCGGACCACGGCGGGGAGATCACTGATCGTAACGGCCGGCCGTTGCGCGGCCGTCGCGGCCATCGTTCTCACGGGCGGCTGCTCGTCACCTCGGTCGCCGGAGGCCGGCCCGTCAGCCCCGGCGGCCACGCGGTCAACCCCGGCGGCCACGCAGTCCTCACGACCGGTCGTCGAGCTGCCGTCAACGGTCGAGCATTGGGGGTCATTCTTCGGGGGCAGGAAAGGCGTGAACTACGACGTGGCCTCCGCCCCTGTTGCGCTGACCGTGCCCGGGACGGTCGCCGAGATCGGGACGTCGAATTCGACCGAGTACGCGCTCTTGACCAACGGGAGCCTGTACGCCTGGGGCCTGGGCAACGAGGGCCAGCTCGGCGACGGCAGCCTGGCGAGCTCCTTCACCAGCCCCGTCCGGGTGCGCTTCCCTCCCGGGGTGAAGATCGCGTCAATCCCCACCGACGCCATGCCCTTCGACGCCGCCCTGGCCGTCGACACCAAGGGAAACGTCTGGGGCTGGGGCCAAAACGGCGAGGGCGAGCTCTGCCTGCGGGACACGAGGACGTACACCACTCCCGTCAGGCTCCCGCTATCCGATGTGACGGCCGTGGCCGGCGCGAGCAATCACGCGCTGTATGACGCTCACGGCACCGTCTACGCCTGCGGGAACAACGGAACCGGCGACCTCGGCGACGGCAGCACGCGCAGCAGCACCGCGCCGGTGAAGGTGGCCGGGCTCGACGGCTCGGCCGTCATCGAACTGGTGGCGTCGTTCGGCAACTCCGGGGCGTTGCTGTCCGACGGGGAGTACTTCGACTGGGGCTACAACGGCAACGGTCAGCTCGGCGACGGGCAGTTCCAGCGGTCGTCGGACGTCCCGGTCCGGGTGAATCTCCCCGATCCGGTGATTCAGGTCGCCGAGGGCGGATCGATCTGGGACAACGGGCAGACGCTCGTCCAGCTGTTCAACGGCTCGCTGTGGGCCTGGGGCAGCAACTTTGAGGGGCAGCTGGGCGACGGAACGACACGGCCGCAGGCGTCCCCGGAGCGGATCTACCCGCCCGCCGGAGTCACCTACAAAACCCTGGCCACGGGGGCGATCACGTCGTATGCCATATCGACGACCGGCGAGGTGTACGCGTGGGGCGCCAGCCCCGTCGGACAGGTCGGTGACGGGACCGCGCTCACGACGTTGACCCCGGTCCGCGTCGCCTCCGGGGCCACCATGATCTCTTCGACCGCGAACGACGTGGTCGTCACCGTCCCCCAGCGAACAGATTGACCGCCGCGTCGCGACGCGACCCGAAGTGCCGACCGCGTCGACCCACATGTACTACATGTAGTACAATGCGACCCATGGAGACGACCGCTCGTGAGCTGAACCAGCAGACCGCACAGGTGCTCGCCCGTGTGGAGGCTGGGGAAACCATCACGGTCACCAGGAACGGCCACCCGGTGGCAGTGCTCCGTCCTTACGGCCCGGAGGACCCGGCGGCGTACCCCTTCCGGACAGACCCTATGGGCATGGACGACGCCCCGACCTTCAGCGGCGATCGGGATTTCTCCGAGCAGGCAGACGACCTCCTCGCCGGGTTCGGTATGGATGGCTGACCATCTGTCCGTTGCGATCGCCGACACCTCTGCCTTGATCGCGTTCTTCAACAAGACCGATAAGCACCACAGCACGACGCGGAAAGGCATCGCCGATGTCGGTCACCTCGTCGTGTCGCCGTGCGTGCTCGCTGAACTCGACTACCTCGTCTCCACCCGCCAGGGGCCACCGGCGGCGGCTTCGATCGTCAGATACGTCTCCGAGAGGGTGGCGGCAGGCCGCTGGGAAGTGCCGGGCATCGGACCGCTCTTGCTGGCCGCGCACGCGGTGCTCAACGACTACCCAGGCGTTGGGCTCGCGGACGCCATGAACGTTGTGCTTGCCAGGGAGTTCCGGACCGACGTCATTGCGACGGTCGACCACCGGCACTTTCGCATGATCCGCCCGCTGACCCCGCACGGCAGTTTCCGGCTGCTGCCGGACGACGTGCCCTCATAGCCCGTACCGCGGGTCGCCCCGCACGGAGCTGGAGCTCTATGCCTCCGGTGTCTGGCGCCAGGTAGGGTGGATGGGTGCTGGGACGAGGCGGGCTTCGCGGGCCTGTTGGTTTCGACCTGGACATGACGCTGATCGACTCCCGGCCGACGATCATGGCCGCGTTCGGCGGGCTCGCCGGGGAGACCGGGGTCAGCATCGACCTGGCGGCGGTCGGTGCGCGGCTGGGGATCAAGCTCGAAGACGAACTCGCTTACTGGTATCCGCCGGACCGCATCGCGGCCGCGGCGCAGACCTACCGGCGGCACTACGTGCAGCTGGCGGAACGCATGACGACCGCCCTGCCCGGAGCACGGAAGGCGCTGGCCGCGGTGCGCGCGACCGGCGAGCGCGCCGTGATCATCACGGCGAAGCACGAGGTCTCGGTGGCGCCCGACCTCAATGCCGCAGGCCTCACGGCCGACGAGCTGTTCACGCACGTGCACGGGCCGGAGAAGGCCGCCGTGCTGCGCCGCCTGCGTGCCGCGGTTTACGTCGGCGACACCCCGGCCGACATGGCCGCCGCCGCCCAGGCGGGCGTGCTCGCGATCGGCGTCGTAACCGGGTCGTTCAGCGACCCGGATTTGCGCGCCGCGGGCGCCGATGTGGTTCTGCAGTCTCTAGTCGGCTTTCCGCCATGGTATGAACGTAAACAGTCACCGCCTGCCGCCAGGCCGGTGCCGTAGCAGCGCTGCGCAGCGCCGCTGGACCGGTCACGAAAGCAAGAAACAGCAGGTCAGGAGGCTAGTTTCGCGGGGCGTTAGCTCAATGGTAGAGCAGCGGACTTTTAATCCGTGGGTTCAGGGTTCGAGCCCCTGGCGCCCCACCAGCGGGAACCTAGTTCAGCGCAGGATTTTCGGGTAACCAGCCGGCCGGGCACCGGCGCAGGTTGCCGAGGGCAGCCGGAGACGGTGGCGCTGCAGGCTGTTCATGGCCTGCCGGGCCTTTGATCGCAAGTTATGGATTAATTCGGCAGCGACATTGGAAAGTCCGCTCCAGCCGGGCAAGCTCCGCTTCGAACGTATCTTTTGCCGATCTCGGGCCTCGCTGCATTGATATGACTTTGTGGCGCGATGATAGTCCAGCCCAATTGTCCTGGAACTTGACTGAGGTTTCTCCCTGCCGCTGAGCTGTTGCCATGGATGAGCAGGTGCCTGGTGTTGAGAAGCCTCACCGGCCGCGCCTAAGGCGTGCAGACGTCGCGCCGACCAGCGGGGGCGCTAAAGCGGCGAAAGCCAGCCTTTCGCCTGACCTGTCCGGTAGCCTGTCCGGGATTCCGGCGAAAGGCTGTACCTGTGCCAGCACCACCTGTAACTGCTATCCCGTCGCCCCCCGGCGCCGGCTGACACTGCCCAGCGACCGATGACTCAGATTTCCGAGCCGGATTGCCGGAAGCCGCCGGTGCCCGGTATGCCGTGGCTGGAGATAGTCGTTCCGGCCCGCAATGAGCAGAGCAGGCTGCCGGCCGGCCTGGCGGCGCTGTGCGCGAAGGCGGCCGAACTGCCGGGCAGCGTCGCCATCATCGTCGTCGACAGCGCCAGTACCGATGACACCGCGGGCATCGTCACGCGGTGGCCTGCCGGCCGGATTCCGGTCCGGCTGGTCAGCTGCACCCGGCCGGGCAAGGGCGTCGCCGTCCGGGCCGGGTTGCTGGCGAGCACCGCGCCCTACGTTGGCTTCTGCGACGCGGACATGGCGGCCGACCTGTCGGCCGTGGACGAGGCGATCAAGCTGCTTCTCGACGGCCGGCCGCTGGTTCTGGGCTCGCGGGCACACCAGGCGTCCGTGGTCGAGGACAGGCACAGCGTGTTCCGGAAGGCAGGCGCCGCGATATTCCGCGCGGCCGCGCGGCGGATCGCGCCCGGCGTCACCGATACCCAGTGCGGCCTGAAGTTCTTTGCGGGGCCCGTCGCCAGGGCGGCGGCTTACAACCTGCGTGCCTCGGGCTTCGCCTTCGACATCGAGCTGATCGCCCGGTGCCGCCAGCTCGGCGCCGAGCCGACCGAGATCCCGGTCCGCTGGCAGGACGTCCCCGGCTCCACCTTCTCGGTATGGCGGCATTCGCTGGCGGCGTTCATCGAAGTCGCGGCCATTCGCAAGGCCGTTCGCTCCGCAAGTACAGTGCCGTCTGAACTGGCGAACGCCGCTGCCGAGGCGGTGACGCCCGGCCCGTCAGGCGATGGGACGGCGGCGAGCACCATTCCGCCAGGGCTGCCGATGCCGACCGCGTAAACCGGGGTACAGGGATGACACCAAAGTCATGACTGCTCAGGCCGGCGAGCCGCTGCGTGGGCGCAGGCTCGCGATCGTGAACTGGCGAGACCCCTGGCATCCGCAGGCCGGCGGCGCCGAGCAGTACGCCTGGGAGATGGCGCGCGGCCTGGCCCGCCGCGGCGCGCGCGTCAGCTACCTGACCGCCCGGGCGCCGGGCCAGGCGGCACGCGATCGGCGGGACGACATCGACATCGTCAGGCGCGGCGGCAGGCTGACCGTCTACCCGCTGGTACTGGCCTGGATGGCCCGGCACCGCAGGTCTTTTGACGCGGTACTCGACTGCCAGAACGGCATACCTTTCTTTACCCCCCTGGTGCTGCCGCGGAAGGTGCAGGTGTGGTGCGTCGTGCACCACGTGCACGACGCTCAGTTCGGCGTGCATTTCCCGGCGCCGGTGGCCGCGGTGGGCCGGCTACTCGAAGGACCGGTCGCGCGCTGGTGCTACCGGCGCCATCGGTGCGTAACCGCATCGCAGTCGACGGTGACGGCCATGCGCAGCCGGCTGGGCTGGACCGGGCCGATCCACATCGTGCCGCTTGGGCTGTCGGCCGGCACCGCCGACGACGCCGCTCCCGCTGGCGAGCCGGCCGGGACCGTGCTGACCTGGGTGGGGCGGCTGGTCGCACATAAGCGGGCCGACCGGGTCCTGGACATCGCCAGCCGGCTGGCCGGGAGCGACGTCACGATCGAGGTGATCGGCCGCGGCCCGGAGCTGGCGCCGCTGGCCGGCCAGGTCGCGGCGCGCGGCCTGACCGGGCGGGTGCTCCTGCGCGGTTACCTGCCCGAGGAAGAGAAGCACCGGGCCGTTGCGGCCTCACGACTGCACCTGAGCACCTCCCAGGGCGAAGGCTGGGGGCTGTGCGTGGTGGAGGCCGCCGCGCTCGGGGTGCCGACGGTCGCCTACGACGTGGACGGCCTGCGTGACTCTGTGCGCGACGGTCAGACGGGATGGCTGGTCAAGGCCGGCGAGCGCATCGAGGATGTGACGGAGCGCGCGCTGAAGGAACTCGCCGATCCAGCCCGGCGCGCGGAGATAGCCGCGGCCTGCCGCAGCTGGGCTCGCCAGTTCGACTGGGACACCAGCGCGGCACAGATGGCCGGGCTGATCAGCGCCGGCTTGCGCGGGGAGACGCCCGCCACGCCTGGAATGCCCGGCCCCTCATGATCGACGCGCCGCAGCGCCCAGCGCAGCCGGCGCGGCCAGCCCTGCTGCAGCGGCTCATCACGGCGTGCCGCAACTGGGTCCTGGCGCCGGCCGGGAGATCGCGCTGGCTGGTCCTGTCCTGCCTGGCCCTGGTCGCCCTGGCGTTCGTGTCGCACGCCGGGCAGATCATCTCCGACACCAAGCTGGACCTGGCGGTCAACCCGGCAGGCTTCCTCGCCCGGGCACTGCAGCTGTGGGACCCGTCTCAGTTCGGCCAGCTGCAGGACCAGGCGGTCGGCTACGTCTTCCCGGTTGGGCTGCTCTTCGTGCTGGCCAAGGCGGTCGCCGTGCCAGGCTGGGTGGCGCAGCGGATCTGGATAGCCCTGATGCTGCTGGCCGCGTTCCTCGGCATCGTGCGCCTGGCCGACCGGCTCGGAATCGGCACCCCGGCCACCCGGATCGCGGCCGGATTCGGCTACGCGCTGGCTCCGAACGCGCTGGGGATGCTGGGCACGCTGTCGAGCGAGTTCCTGCCGATAGCGATGCTCCCCTGGGTCCTCATCCCGCTCGTCAGGGCGGTGGCCGCAGGGCCGGACATGCGCACCGCGGGGCGGCTGAGGGCGGCCGCGCAATCCGCGGTCGCGGTCGCCTTGTGCAGCGGCATCAACGCCGCGGCTACCTGGGCCGTCCTGATACCGCCGGTGATCTTCCTGCTGACCGCGGCCCGGCCAGCGCCGCGATGGCGGATCATGGCCTGGTGGGTGCCGGCGGTGCTGCTGGCCACGTTCTGGTGGACGTATCCGCTGCTGCTGCAGTTGAAGTACGGCGCGTCGATCCTGCCGTACACCGAGAGCGCGGCCCTCACCACCGGCCCGACGAGCCTGTTCGACACGCTGCGCGGCACCGAGAACTGGATCACCTACCTGGTGGTGAACGGCAAGCCGTGGGAGCCGGTCGCCTACCGGATATCGACCGAGGCGCTGCCCACCGTGGCGACCGCGCTGATCGCCGGCGCGGGCCTGGCGGGCCTGGCCACCCGGCGCCTGCCGCACCGGCGTTTCCTGCTCGCCACCCTGCTGACCGGCATCGTCATCATCGTGGCCGGTTACGCCGGCACGTTTGGCAGCCCGTTCGCCTCGGAGGTCGGCAGCCTGATCAACGGGCCACTCGCCGCGTTCCGGAACCTGAGGAAGTTCGATCCGCTGATCCGGCTGCCGATCGCCCTGGGCCTGGCGGCCCTCCCGGTGTCGGTGCGCATCAGGCGGCCCCGGCTGGCCGCGAGCGCCGCCATCGCCGCCGCGATCGGGCTGCTCGCCCTGCCGGTTTACGTGAGCGGTCTGGGCATGAACGGGTCGTTCACCCGCATTCCCGGCTACTGGCTGAACGCCGCCAGCTGGCTCAACCGGCACGCGGGCGACCAGGGCATTCTCGAGGAACCTGGCGCCCGGTTCGGTCAGTACACGTGGGGCAGCCCGATGGACGACGTGCTGCAGCCGTTCGTGACCGGGAACTGGGCGAGCGTGCAGAATTCCGACCTGGGATCGGTCGGCAACTACCGGCTGCTCGAGGCGATCGACCGGCAGTTCTCGGCCGGGGACGGCTCGCCCGGTCTTACCGCGGTGCTGGCCGGCATGGGCGTCAAATACATCGTGGTACGCAACGACCTGATCCGCTCCGACCTGTACGGGGCCTGGCCCGCCCGGATACACCAGGCGCTGGCCGGGTCACCCGGCATCGTCGAGGTCGCGCAATTCGGCTCGGCGCCGGCCGGAAAACACCTCGCCGGCAACGCCACCAGCAGTTTCGACGCCCCGTATCCGCCGGTCCAGATCTACCAGGTTGAATCCGCTGACCCGGTCGCGATCATCCAGCCGGCCGCGGACGCGATACGCGTCTTCGGCGCGCCGGAGAGCGTGCTCGCGCTGGCCGATGACGACGTGCTCGCCGGCCAGCCGGTGCTGCTCAACAACGATGACCCGGCCGTTCACACCCGGTACACGGTCATCACCGACTCGCTGCGGCGGGTGGTCCGCAATCTCGGCGAGATCCGGGTCGACTACTCGCAGACGCTGACCGCGACCGCGCCGCTCAGCACCTTCGATGCCGTCCCCGACTTCACCGAGCCCGGCTGGAATCGCTACGAGGCGGTGGCGAAATACTTCGGGATAGCGAATGTCACGGCCTCGTCGTCGCAGGCCGGGATCAGGGCTCCCCCGAACCAGTTCGGTACCGGGCTGATGCCGTTCTCGGCCATCGACGGCAACCTCGCCACGATGTGGGAATCGGACGGCGCGACCGGGGTCGGCCAGTACATCAGGGTAAGGTTCCTCACCCGGCTGAACCCGCACACGATCCGGGTTGCGTTCGCTGACACGGCCGCGGTCGGGCCGCCCGTGGCCAGGGTGGTCGTCAAAACGGCCGCCGGGCGGGTCGCCGACGCCGTCCGGGACACCGGCGGCTTCCAGACCCTGCGCGTCCCGGCAGGCCCGACGAAGTGGCTCCAGATCACGATCGCTGCCCTCCGGCACGAGCGGCGGAAGCCGGTGAACGATCAGGCCGGCATCAAGGAGATCGTGATCCCGGGCGTGCACGCCAGCCGCACGATCGAGGCCCCGGCGGTGCAGCTCGCCGGCGGCGCCGATCCCTCGGCGGTGGTCCTCGCCAAGGCCGAGCCGCAGCCGTCAGGCTGCATGCTCACCTCGCAGCGGTGGGTGTGCTCGCCCAGCCTGATCCGGCCAACCGAGGAACAGTACGGCTTCGATGAGTCCTTCACCGTCGCCCGGCCGGAAACCGCCACGCTGTCCGGGGTGGCGGTGCTCACCAGCCCGCAGCTCATCGAGGCCTACGCGTTTCCCGGGCATCAGCCGGTCGTCACCGCGTCGTCGGCCTACACCGGCGACCCGGAAGACCAGGGCTATTCGGCGTTTGACAATAACCCGCTGACCACCTGGATCTCAGGCGTGGCCGATCCCCATCCGGCGCTGACGATCCGCTGGCGCGGCGTGCTGCCGGTCGGCTCCGTCACGGTCACTCGCCCGCCGGGCGTCACCGGCCCGCTGCCGGTCCGGATCACCGGGTCCCGTGGTCAGGTGCGCACCGGCGTCGTCGGCCGGCCGGGCGCCGGTGGCTCCGCAACGGTCACGTTCCCGCCGATGCGGACCTCCAGCCTCACCTTGAGCTTCACCCCGGCGCGTCCTCCGGTGCAGATCACCGACGTGACGATTCCCGGGGTCCCGCCGCTCACGTCCGGCGGCACGGGGCCCGTCACGCTGCCGTGCGGCAGCGGGCCCGACATCAGCGTCAACGGCACGCCGATCCGGACCAGGGCGGTGGGCACGTCCGCGGACCTGCTCGACGGCCAGCAACTGGCGTTCTCAGCGTGCTCGCCGGTGCCGGTGGCCGGGGGCTTTAACCGGGTCGTCGAGCCGAGCTCGGACGCGTTCAGCGTTCAGTCGGTCGCGCTGCGCCCAGCGACGGCTCAGCCGGCGGCGGCCAGGCCACCGGCGGCAACCGCGGGAACCGCGCGCGTCCTTTCCTGGACCTCGTCGAGCAGGGTCCTGCGGGTGTCGGCCACCGCGGCGTCGTATCTGACCGTGGCCGAGAACTTCAACTCGGGCTGGCAGGCCACGCTGCACGGCCGGGTTTTGCGCCCGGTAAGGCTGGACGGCTGGGAGCAAGCGTGGCTGCTCCCGGCCGGGTCCGCCGGCCGCGTGACCCTCAGCTACCTGCCCAATGGCCCGTTCCGGCTGTCGGTCTTCGGCGGCCTGGCCGTTCTGCTGGTCATCATGATCATCGCCTGGGCACCGTGGCGGAGGCGATCGCGGGACGACCGGGACGCGGCGATGGTCCAGGCCGGCGCGCGCGGGTCCCCAGCACCGACGTGGCCGGTCATCTGGGGGATCCAGGCCCCGGTCGTGGTGACCGGGCTGGTCCTGGCCGTGCTCGCCGGCCTGTGGATCGGCGGACTTCCCGCCGCCGTGGTCATCCCGGCCGGAACGGCGGGGTTCCTGGCCGCGGCAGAATCGCGCTCCCGGTCTCAGTTCGCCCGGCTGCTCGCCAGCCCGTGGCTGGTGGCTGGCCTGCTGGCGGCCGCCGCGGTATGCGCGATCCCTGGCTCGCGGCTGGGCGGCGGGGCGGGCGCGCTGCTGGCACTCTCCTTGCCGCAGCTGCTGTGCTTCGTCATCGTGGGCCGCCTGACCGCGGCGTTCCTCGGCGAGTTCCGGGCCGCCGGCCGGACGTCGGCGACCGCGCACCCGTCCGCCGACTAGTCGGAGGGCGCGTTCGCTGCGGCGGTCACCGCTGGCCGGCCGGAGGACTCGCTCACCGCGGCCGTCACC
>JASHOI010000725.1 GCA_030041195.1 Streptosporangiaceae bacterium
CACCGCGGCCGCCGCGCTGCAGCGGGCCGGGCTCGACGTCCGGTGCCTCGACGTGCCCGACCGCCAGCAGTCCAAGGATCTCGGCACGATCGCCCGGATCGCGGGGGAGCTTGCCGACCTCGCCGTGCACAAGGACGACGTCATCGTCGGGGTCGGCGGCGAGGTCGTGGGCGACATCGCCGGGTTCCTGGCCAGCACCTACAACCGCGGCATGCCGTTGCTGCTGCTGCCGACCACGCTCGCCGCGCAGGCGGACGCGGCGGTCGGCGGCAAGGCCTCGCTCAACCTGCCGCAGGGCAGGAACCTGGTCGGCACGGTGCACCAGCCGGTCGCCGTCGTCGCCGACGTGGCGCTGGCCGCCGAGCGCCGCTCGCGCGAGTACCAGGCCGGGCTCGCCGAGATCGTCAAGCACGCGCTGATCAGCGGCCCCGACATGGTCGCGCTCGTCCAGGAGCACGCGCCCGACCTGCGCGACGGCGACGTCGCGACGCTGGCCGAGGTGGTCGCGCGGAGCGTGACCGTGAAGGCGGAGATCGTCAGCAACGACGAGCGGGAACAGGGGGACCGGCTGTACCTGAACTACGGGCACACCTTCGGCCACGCGATCGAGCAGGTCCGCGGGCTTGATTCCGGCGACGACGGCGAGGCGATCGCGGTCGGCATGATGGCCGCCGCGTACCTCGCGCGCCGCCAGCGGCGCATCTCGGACGATCTCGTCGGGCTGCACCGCCGGCTGCTCACGGATCTGGGGCTGCCGACCCAGGGAGCCTTTGACCTGGCCGGGCTCAAGGACGCCTGGCTGCGGGACAAGAAGTACCAGGATGGCGCCAGGTTCGTGGTGCTGAACGGGCTCGGCAAGCCCGAGGCCGGGATACCGGCCGATGAGGCCGACCTCGCGGCCGTGGTCGCCGATCTGGCCGAGCCGGCCACCGTCCGCCGCTCCTGACCGCGGGCCGGTGCCGCGCTACGCTCAAGGCACTCAAGCCGAACGGGATTCGGTCAGCGGTGCCAGCCGGAAGGTCCGAACATGCGCATAGGGATGTCACTCAGCTACGCGGGCGGCTTCGCCGAGACCGTCGCCGAGCTCGCCGACTACGAGAAGGCGGGCCTGGACATCGTGTTCGTGCCCGAGGCGTACAGCTACGACGCGGTCAGCCAGCTCGGGTACCTGGCCGCGAAGACCGAGCGGCTGCAGCTCGCCTCGGGCATCATGCAGCTGTACTCGCGGACCCCGACGCTGACCGCGATGACGGCGGCCGGGCTCGACTACGTCTCCAACGGCCGGTTCGTGCTCGGCATCGGCGCCTCCGGGCCGCAGGTGATCGAGGGCTGGCACGGCGTCCCGTACGACGCGCCGGTCGGCCGCACCAGGGAGATCATCGAGATCTGCCGCAAGGTGTGGCGGCGGGAGCGGCTCGAGCACGCGGGCCGCTACTACACGATCCCGCTGCCGCCGGACCAGGGCACCGGGCTCGGCAAGCCGCTTAAGCTGATCAACCACCCGGTCCGGGACCGGATCCCGATCTTCGTGGCCGCGCTCGGGCGCAAGAACGTGGAGATGGCCGCCGAGCTGGCCGAGGGCTGGGAGCCGATCTGGTACTTCCCGGAGAAGGCGGCGTCGGTGTGGGGCGAGGCGCTGGCGGCGGGAAAGGCGAAGCGCGACCCGTCGCTGCCGCCGCTGGACGTGATGCCGGCCACGACCATGCTGGCGATCGGCGACGACGTCACCGGGCTGCTCGAGCTCGGCCGGCCCGCGCAGGCGCTCTACATCGGCGGGATGGGCGCCAAGGGCCGCAACTTCTACAACGACCTGGTGGTCAAGTACGGGTACGAGGCCGAGGCCACGGCGATCCAGGACGCGTACCTGGACGGCCGGAAGGACGAGGCGGCCGCGATGGTGCCCGCGTCCCTGCTCGAGGGCACGTCGCTGGTCGGGCCGCGCTCCCACGTTGCCGAGCGGGTCGCCGCGTTCCGCGAGTCCGGCGTGACCACCCTCAACGTGGCCCCGATGGGCACCACCCACACCGACCGCGTCCACCTCATCGAGCAGATCCGCGACCTGGCCGCCTAACAGAGCTGCGCCCACCCCGGCCCGCCGTGGCCCCGCCGTGGGCCTGCTGGCTTTAGCGGTTCGGAAAAGTCCGGTAACCGCCGGACAAAACCACACCGATAATTGCCGGCGTGCGCCGCGCTAGGCGATTCCCAGCGCTTGCAGGTCCTGGCGGAGCTGGGCGGCTGACGAGAAGTTCAGGGCCACGATGCCGAGGTCGCGGGCGGCGTCGACGTTGCGGGGCTGGTCGTCGATGAACACGGTGGCCTGCGGCCGCAGGCCGTGACGGTGCAGCAGGATCTCGAAGATCCGCCGGTCCGGCTTGGCCACGCCCTCCAGGCCGGAGATCACGTGGGCGTCGAACCAGCCCATGAACGGGAACCGGGCCCGCCGGACCGAGAACGCGTCGGGTTCCATGTTGCTGAGCGTGTAGCAGGGCATGCCCGAGGCCTTCACCTCGCTGAGCAGCTCGACGGTGTCGTCGAACTGGCCGGCCACCATCTCCTCGCCGCGCTCGGCCCAGACCATGATCAGGTCCCGGTGCTCGGGGAACCGCAGCGCGAGCTGCTCGCACGACCGGGTGATGTCGGCGCCCAGGTCGTGGGCGCGATGCCAGTCCGAGGTGCAGACCGAGCCGAGAAACTCCTCCATCTCCGCCGGATCGGCGAACAGCTGCCGGTACACGTACCGCGGATCCCAGTCGATCAGCACGCCGCCGAGGTCGAACACGACGGCGTCGATCTCCTGCTGCTCGCTGGCCACCCGGCGACGGTACCAGCCGTCATCGCAGCCGACCGGGGCAGAGCCGTACAGTCGTGGGTATGCCGCCGGCACACGCCGCGCGCCGGGAGCGGGCGCAGCATGAGATCGCAGAGCTGGGCGCCAACGCCGCCCTGATCACCAGCCGGCCCAACGTCCGCTACCTGACCGGCATGGTCAGCTCGAATGCCGCGCTGCTGCTGCCCGCGACCGGGCCCGGGGTGCTGGCCACGGACTCGCGGTACGCGGAGGCGGCCGCCCGCGACTGCGGTGACCTCGAGCTGGTGGTCGACCGGTTCATCGAGCCCGCGTTGACCAGCCTGGCGGCGACCAGAGGGCTGGGGGTCGTCGCGTTCGAGGCACAGGAAATGACCGTCGAACGGCACGCAGAGCTCGCCGCGCTGGAGGGCGGGCCCGCGCTGGTGCCGCTCGGGCGGGTGGTCGAGGAACTGCGGATGGTCAAGGACGAGGCCGAGATCGCGCTGCTGGCGCGGGCCTGCGCGATCACCGCCGAGGCGTTCGCCGCGGTGCTGCCCGACGTGACGCCGGGCCGGACCGAGCGGGAGTTCGCGGTGCTGCTGGAGCGGGCGATGATCGACCTCGGCGCTGAGGCGCCGGCGTTCGGCACGATCGTGGCCAGCGGGCCGAACGGCGCGATCCCGCATCACGCGCCCGGCGGCCGGGAGTTCGCCGCCGGGGACCTGATCACCGTGGACTGCGGCGCCCGCTACGAGGGCTACCACGCGGACATGACCAGGACCGTGGCGCTCGGCGAGCCCGCCGCCTGGCAGCGGGATATCTACGAGCTCGTGGCCACCGCGCAGCGGGCCGGTGTTGAGGCGGCGACGGCCGGCGCTGACGTTCGCACGGTCGACGCCGCGGCCCGCGACCTGATCGCCGCCGCCGGGCACGGTGACCATTTCGGCCACGGGCTCGGGCATGGGGTCGGCCTGGAGGTCCACGAGGCTCCGATAATCTCCTGCGGCCGGACGGGTACACTCGTGGACCGGGTTCCCGTTACCGTCGAACCCGGGATCTACCTGCCTGGCAGGGGTGGCGTCAGGATCGAGGACACCCTGGTCGTGCGCGATGGCCCAGGGGCGGCGGGATCACACCAGATGCTCACCACGACGACCAGGGATCTCCTCGTCTTGTAGCGGGGCGAGCCCGCACGATGGAGACACGCGCAGTGGCCACCACCAACGACCTCAAGAACGGCATGACCCTCAACATCGACGGCCAGCTCTGGAACGTCGTGGACTTCCAGCACGTCAAGCCCGGCAAGGGCGGCGCGTTCGTGCGCACCAAGCTGAAGAACGTGCTGTCCGGCAAGGTCGTCGACCGGACCTTCAACGCCGGGGTGCGGGTCGAGCAGGCCAGCGTGGACAAGCGGGAGATGCAGTACCTGTACCGCGAGGGCGACGACTTCGTGTTCATGGACACGCAAGACTATGACCAGCCGCACATCCCCGCGGCGACCATCGGCGACGCCGCGAACTACCTGCTCGAGGAGCAGAACGTCGTGGTGGCGTTCAACGAGGGCGTCCCGCTGTACGTGGAGCTGCCGGCGGCCGTTGAGCTGACCGTCAGCCAGACCGACCCAGGCCTGCAGGGGGACCGGTCGACCGGCGGCACCAAGCCGGCCACGCTGGAGACCGGAGCGCAGATCCAGGTTCCGCTGTTCATTACCACCGGGGAGAAGATCAGGGTGGACACCCGAACCGGCCAGTACCTCGGCCGGGCGTGACCGCTCCCGCAGGTCAGCCGCGCTGCCCGAGGTCGGCCGATGCCAGCACGCAGTAAAGCCCGCAAGCGGGCGCTCGACATCCTCTACGCGGCCGAAATCAGGAACGTGCCGGTCCTTGATCTGCTCGCCGAGCGCGCCGAGGCCAGCCCGCCGGTCTCCGGCTACGCCGCCGACCTGGTCAGGGGCGTGCAGGCGCACCGGGACCGGATCGACGAGCTGCTGGCCCAGCACGCCGAGGGCTGGACCCTGGACCGGATGCCCCCCGTGGACAGGAACATCCTGCGGATCGGCGTGTACGAGCTGCTCTGGGCACCCGACGTGCCCGACGGGGTCGCGATCAGCGAGGCGGTGCTGCTGGCCCGCGACCTGTCCACCGACGGGTCGCCCGCCTTCGTCAACGGGCTGCTCGCCCGGCTGCTGGAACTGAAGCCGGAACTCGAGGCGACCCCGGACCGGTAACCCCGCTCCGGACTGTCGGTGGCCGGGGTTAGGTTGGGTGCGGAACCACACGAGGGGGCGAGCGGTGTCGCACGAACGTGCCGCGAGCAGCTCCGGCGGGCCGGTCCCGGACGACACCGGCTGCCGCATCCTGCACGTGGACATGGACGCGTTCTACGCCAGCGTGGAGCTCAGGGACCGGCCGGAGCTGGCCGGCCGGCCGGTCATCGTCGGCGGCACCGGCGGGCGCAGCGTGGTGCTGTCGGCGACCTACCCGGCCCGCGCGTTCGGGGTTCGCTCGGCCATGCCGATGGCGCGGGCGATGCGGCTCTGCCCGCACGCCGTGGTGATCCCGCCCAGGCACGGGCTGTACGCGGCGGTGTCGCGGGAGGTTATGGCGATATTCCGGGCGATAACCCCGCAGGTGGAGCCGCTGTCGCTGGACGAGGCGTTCCTGGACATCTCCGGCGCGCTGCGCCGGCTCGCCAGGACGCCGGCCGGAATCGGGCAGCTCATCAGGGCCCAGGTCAGCGAGCTGGGGATCACCTGCTCGGTGGGCGTCGCGACGAGCAAGTTCATCGCCAAGCTCGCCTCCAGGCGCTGCAAGCCGGACGGGCTGCTGGTGGTCCCGGCCGACGGCGTGCTCGGCTTCCTGCATCCGCTGCCGGTCGCCGAGCTGTGGGGTGTGGGCCAGCAGACCGGCCAGGCGCTGGCCCGGCTGGGGCTGCGCACGGTCGCTGACCTGGCGCAGACCCCGATCGGCACCCTGGAGCGCGAGCTCGGCCGCGCGGCCGCCGCTCATCTGTCGGCCCTGGCCGCCGGGCGCGACGAGCGCGCGGTGGTGCCGGGCACCCAGGAGAAGAGCATCGGCGCCGAGGAGACCTTCGCCAGCGACGTGTGCGACCCCGAGGTGATCCGGCGGGAGCTGCTGCGGCTGTCCGGCCGGACCGCGCGCGGGCTGCGCGCCGCCGGCTGCTCGGCCCGGACGGTCGTGGTGAAGCTGCGCCTGGCCAGCTTCAAGACGATCACCCGGTCGCGGACCCTGCCCGAGCCCACCGACGTGGCGCAGCAGATCTACACCACCGCGTGCGCGCTCTACGCGGCGGCCGGCCTCGACGCCAGGGCACGGCTGCGGCTGGTGGGCGTGCGGGCCACCGGCCTGATCCCGGCGTCGGCGGCGGCGCAGCAGCTCGCATTCGGTGACCGGCCGGTCTCCTGGCGCGAGGCCGAGCGGGCGGTGGACCGGATCGCCGGGCGGTTCGGCACCGACGCCGTGCGGCCGGCCATCCTGGTGAACGGCGAAGGGACCGAGCGGTGAGCCCGGCACATCATCCTTTCTGGCGATATGCCGGTGACTTTCTGCGGCTGGCGGGCGATCGGCGCCGCGCCGGCCGGCCCCGAGACCGACGTACCCTTCCGCAGCAAGCGCCGGCGCTCGTATTCTGGAGGCAAAGAGAGGCCGTGAGGCGCAGCTCACCAAGCAACGTCCCCGCGCGCAAGTTTTATGGGAGGCACCGTGCCGCTCTCGGAGCACGAGCAGCGTCAGCTCGAGCAGATTGAGCAGGCGCTCTACGCCGATTATCCGCGGTTCGCCAACGCCGTTCGCGCAAGCGATCCGCGCGTGCACTACAAGCGCCGGGTCGTCGAGGCCGCGCTGGGGTTCCTGCTGGGTGTCGGGATGCTGGTGGCCGGGGTGGTGACCAAGTACATCTGGATCGGCGTGGCCGGTTTCGTGGTCATGCTCGCGTGCAGCATGTGGGCGCTGACCAGTTACCGGCACATGACCGGCTTTGTGGCCGGCCGGGGGCCGGCCAAGCCGAAGGAACGCCACGCCAGCCGGTCGAGCCGATCGAGCAGGTCGAACCGGTCGAGCCGGTCGTCCGGCACCGGGATGATGGAACGGCTGGAGGAGCGCTGGCGCAGGCGCCAGGAGCGGGGCTGACCGGCTTCGCCGCTGCTGATCCGGTCACCCTGCCGGTCCTGGCCGCTACCGGCTAGCTCCTGCTGCTGCGCCCCGATGCGCCCGCTCATCCCCGCTCGCTGAGCTGACCCCGCCGCGGAACGGGCGGCCGCGGAACCTGGAACCGGCCACGTCCATCCAGCCGAACACGTCGAGCGCGTGCTGCAGCGCGGGCCGGATCGGGGCCAGCATCGACGCCGGCAGCAGGCGTGCCCGCCACCGCACCGACCAGTCGGCCTCCTTGGCCAGTGCCCGCCGGATCGCGGCGCTGTCCGCGCGCAGGCTGGGCGAGTGCACCGGCGCGGTCGCGTAGCGCGCCCGCTCTTCGGCGCCGGCGATCCGGCCGAGCGCGTCAGCCGCCGGCTGGTCAAGCCGCAGCGCGGCCACTACCCGGGCGGCGGCGGCGCGGGGGGACTCGCTGGCGCGGCAGCCCAGTCCGTAGTCGGCCAGGTCGTCACGGAGTTCGCGCCACGCGGCATGAGCGAGCGCCGCGTCGCCGGTGGCCCGCAGCCGCCGGTGGCGGATCAGCCGCCGGGCAGTCAGCGGCGTGACCAGGGCGAGCGCCACCACGATCGCCATGATCAGCAGGATCAACGGAATGATGCTGTGCCCGTGGCTGGCGGGCGTCACGGCACCGCCCGTGTCGCCGCCCGGGTGGTGGAGGTGGTACAGGCTCGAGCTGCCCTTGCCGAGCTTGCCGGTGGCCGGGGTGGTCGCCCCTGTGGTCGGCTGGGTGCTGAGCAGGGGCGGCGCACCGCCGAGCGCGTAGTCGGGCACGGTCGCGGTTCCCTGGCCCGTGATACCGCCGGGGGTCGGCTCGAAGCGGAGCCAGCCCATGTCCTTGAAGTAGAGCTCGGGCCAGGCGTGCGCGTCGGCGGTGGTGACCTTCCAGATGCCCTTGCCCTCGCTGGTGCCCGCCGTGTAGCCGACCGCGATCCGGGACGGGATGCCGACCAGGCGGGCCAGGCCGGCCATCGCGAACGCGAATTGCTGGCAGTAGCCGACGCGGGTGTGGTACAGGAAGTCGACCAGGCCGGCGATGCCGCTCGGCAGGTTCACGCTGAGGCTGTAGCTGAATTTCCCCGAGTCGCGGAAATAGTTCTGCAGCTTCGTCGCCTTGGCGTACGGGGTGCTGGCGCCCTTGGTGATCTGCCGGGCGAGCTTGGCCAGTTCCCCGCCGGGTCCGGCCGGGAAGGACAGGTAGTTGTTCTTGATGTACGCCGGGTACGAGGCGGGCAGGTCCTCCTCTTTCGGTGCCGGGGCGACCTCCGTGCTGGTCACCGAGTACTGCAGGCCGGACAGTGCAGGGTTGGTCGCGTACACCATCTGCGTCGCGTCGTCTTCCAGCCAGCCGCTCTCCGGGATCTCCACCTTCGTCGGCGCGTACGGCAGCGGGAGGACGCCGAGCTTCGCGTCGTATCCCACCGTTCCCTGGCTGAGGGTGATCGTGGTGGTGGGCTTGGCGGCCGGCGTGCCCTTGGCCAGCCCGAAGTCGGCCACCGACTGGGTGGGGCCGCCCACCGGCGTGAATGCCGTTGTCGAGGGCGACACCAGGCTCCAGGTCTGCTCCGAATTTACGTAGTTCAGCACGTAGACCTGCAGGTACTGCTGCTGCGGTATCTTCGCGGTGGTGGTGTAGGTCAGCACGGTTTGCGTGGTGGTGGCGAGCAGTTGCTGCCGCATCTGGACCAGGGGCTCGGGAGCCTCGATCGGGGCACCACTCCCGCCCCCGCCGCCGGCCGAATCGGTCCGGAACAGGTCGTGCACGTTGATGCCGGGAACCAGCAGCGGGACCGCCAGCGCGATGCACGCAGCGGCGAGCCCGATGCGGCGGCCCGACGCCGCGAGCGCCCTGGTGTCGGGCGCCTCGGCGCCCTCGTCCTGCGCAACCGCTGACGTCTGCCAGACGGTCACCAGCCTGCCCCAGACGCGCAGCCGTTCCCGCCCATCGGCGGCGAGCAAGGCCAGGTAGCCGATCATGCCGAGGCAGAACACGACAGTGGCGCCGACGCCGCCCTGCTTGGCGCTGGTGGTGATCCGGACGCAGTACAGGGCGAGCAACGGCAGGCCGGCGATCGCGGGGCTGCGCAGCCGGACCGCGAGCAGGTCGGTGGCCGCCGCCATCAGGCCGATGCCGGCTGCAGCGAGCAGCACGATTCCCGGGGTGTTGGTCACCGGCGGCTCGAAGTAGCGCTCGTTCATGCCGATGGTGACCAGCGACGACAGGTAGGACACCGAGGCCCGGGTGGGAATGACCCCGGCGATCGACAGCCGGGGGGCCAGCACGGCGTTCAGATAGATGAACAGCGCGGCCAGGTAGGCGATCGGGCAGGCGAGCACCTGCAGCAGCCGCAGCCGCGGCCGGCTTGCGGCGGTGATCGCGACGATGATCACGCCAGCCACCCGCAGCCCGACGCTCGGGCCGGCCAGCAGCGGGGCCACGGCGATCAGCGCGAGCACCGACGTCGCCGCGGCCGCCGGCAGCGTCGGCAGCCTGGTGGCCATCCCGGCGATCGCCACGGCGATGACCGCGCCGACCCCGGCCCAGAACCATGAGGCGTCCTGGATCAGCGGGTATATCGATACCGACGCCAGGATCACGGCCACCGCCGAGGTCAGGGTCAGCCTGGGGTTCATACAGCGGCTCCCCGCGCTCCCGGCAGCTTCTGCTCGCCGAGCGTGGCCGGGGCGGGCGGCTGGGACGACAGCATGCCGAGCTGCTGCCAGGCGACCGCGAGCTGCGTGCTCGCGTCCACGCAGACAACACGCCAGCCCGCCGCCCTGAGGATGGCCGCCGCCTGATCGGTCCCTCGATCCCGGTCCTGGCCCGGGCTGGCCCACGTGGGCACCGCGAGCAGCACGGCGATCGCCGGGCCGGTGTCACGGCGGCTCGCGGCGAGCTGCCTGGCCGCGGCGGTGGAAAGCTGCCCCATCACCGCGACCAGCAGGCCGCTGGCGCCGCGCAGCGCGGCGACGCCGGGCCCCAGATCGTGGCCGCGTGACGGCTTGACCACGGCCAGCGAGTTGAGCAGCACGTCCTCGAACGCGCCGGAGGCGGTGACCGCTCCGGTGTCCGTGACCAGCTGGCCGCCGAGGCCCTCATGGGCAAGGTGCACGCCGATGGAGGCCGCGGCGCTGACCGCGTACTCGAACGACGACGCCGTGCCGCTGCCCGCGTGCGCCGCGCGCCTGGTGTCAAGCAGCAGCATCACGCGATTGCGCCACTGCTGCTCCTCGCGGCGCACCATGAGCTCGCCGTACTTCGCGGTGGAACGCCAGTGCACCCGGCGCAGCTCGTCGCCGTCCCGGTAGGGTCGCGGCACCACATCGTCCTCTCCGGCGGCGGCGATCGCGCGGGACCTGCCGTCGCCCTCGCCCAGCCAGCTCCCGGTGACGACCGCGCGGGGCAGCGGAATCACCTTCGGCGTCACCACGAACGTGGTGCTGGTCGAGAAGGACCGGCCCAGTTCGACCAGCCCGAACGCATCGGCGATCCGGATCTCGAGCGGGCCGACAACGAACCTGCCGCGCACGTCGGATCGGAGCGGGTAGGTCAGCTCGCGGGATCCGCCGCGCTCGATGCCGTTCAGCACGTACCGGGGACGGGTGCCGAGCGCGTAGGGAACCGCGTCCTCGGCGAGCAGCAAGCCGGTCGGCAGCCGGGAGACGTTCTCCAGGCGGAGCCGGGCCTGCGCGGTCTGCCCGGCGGCCACGCGCGGCGGGGAGATGCTGCGGACGCAGCTGAGACGGTAGCGCGCCCGGCCCGCGGCCAGCGCCGAGAACAGTGGCAGCACCAGCAGCAGGATTCCGACGCTGACCAGGTCGCGCTCGCCGAGGAACAGCCCGGTCACGGCCGCGGCGAACCCGGCGGCGAGGAACGACGTACCGCGGGTGGTGAACGCCGCGAGCCACGTTCGCACGTCCCGGCCTCCTTACGCGCTGCGGGTTCCAATGTATGACCAGGATCCGGGACGGGCCAGCGAACCCGCGGGCGTCTATTTGACCTGCGGCAGCGGCAGCTTCTCCACGATCCTGGCCAGCACGTGCTCGGGGGGTTCTCGGCTCACCAGTGCCTCGGGCGTCGGCAGCAGCCGGTGCGCGAGCACCGGCTCGGCGAGCGCCTGCACGTCATCGGGAATCACGAAGTCCCGCCCGTCGAGCGCGGCAAAGGCGCGGCTCGCGCGCAGCAGGTGCAGCGTGGCTCGCGGCGACGCACCGAGCCTGAGTTCCTGGGACGTCCGCGTGGCACTGACCAGGCCGATCACGTACTGCCTGATCGCCTGGGCCACGTGCACGCTGCGGACGGCCTGGATGAGCGCGCGGATGTCGCTGCCGTGCGCGACCGGCTCAAGCTCGTCGAGCGGCGACGACGATCCGTGCGCATCCAGCATCGCGAGCTCCGCGTCGCGGTCCGGGTACCCGATCGAGATGCGTGCGGTGAACCGGTCCCGCTGTGCCTCCGGCAGCGGATAGGTCCCCTCCATCTCGATCGGGTTCTGCGTCGCGATCACCATGAACGGCAGCTCCAGCGGGTACGTGCTGCCGTCCACGGTCACCTGGCGCTCCTCCATGCACTCCAGCAGCGCGGACTGGGTCTTGGGCGACGCCCGGTTGATCTCGTCGCCGAGCACGATGTTGGCGAAGATGGGGCCCGGCTTGAACTCGAACTCCCGCAGTTCCTGGTTGAAAGCGCTGACCCCGGTCAGGTCGCCGGGGAGCAGGTCGGGCGTGAACTGAACGCGGCGGACCGAGCAGTCGATGGACCTGGCCAGCGCCTTGGCCAGCAGCGTCTTGCCGACCCCCGGCACGTCCTCGATGAGCACGTGCCCCTCGGCGAGCAGCACGGTCATCGCGAGCCTGATCGCCTCCGGCTTGCCGGAGATCACGGTCTCGACGGCCGCGCCGACGCGGTGGGCCACCGGCACGAGCTCGTCGAGCTTCCTGCTGTCCGCCTGGTTCCCCGTGTCGATGACCACATGTCCTCCTCGAGTCGCGTTCAGACAGTACGACGTGCGGGGCGAGGACGCGACTCGCCACCCACTCTGCCGCCGTCCGCTTGGCGTTGGCTTGGCGGCCTCCGCCACGCTCCACCCTCGGCCCACCCCGCCCTCCACTGCGCCCCACCGCCGCCCCACCGGTGCCCCGTTCACGGCCCTTTCTGCGGCCTTCTGGGTATTCACCGCGGTCGCCGCTCCGTTCCGGCCACCGCCTCGGCATCTGCCTGGCGCCGTCCCTCCACAACGCTCCACCCCCGTGACCTTGGCCTTGTGGGGGAATCTGGCTCAGCCGGCGGCTCTGGATCATTGACGGTGGGGGAATGTGGAGTACAGTGGAGGGCCGTGGGGCGGAGCACGCCCCAGGAAGCGCGCGGGTGGGGGACTCGGGAGGTGAGGCCGGTGTTTCTCGGCACTCACACGCCCCGCCTGGACGACAAGGGACGGCTGTTTCTGCCCGCCAAGTACCGCGACGAGCTCGCGCACGGGCTTGTCCTGACCAAGGGCCAGGAGCGCTGCATCTACGTGTTCCCGCAGTCGGAGTTCGGCCGGATCACCGAGGTGCTGCGGACCGCTCCGGTGACCGCCAAGGCGGTCAGGGACTACAGCAGGGTCTTCTTCGCCAGCGCGTCCGACGAGATGCCGGACAAGCAGGGCCGGATCACGATCCCGCCCGCGCTGCGCGAGTACGCGGCGCTGCAGCGCGACTGCGTCGTGATCGGGGCCAACACCCGCCTGGAGATCTGGGACTCGGCTGCCTGGGCCAGCTATCTGGACCAGCAGGAGGACGCGTTCTCCGAGGCGTCCGAGGAGGTGCTGCCCGGGCTTCTCTGAGTTGAGCAGGCGCCCGCACACGGGGTGCCCGGCGAGGTCTCCACCCGCGCTGGGTGGCCGGCCCGGCTGACGTCACTTCCCCGGCGCCAGGCGGCCGACGCCACCGGCGCAGTGCCCATCAGCGCTCCCGCGCGGATGGGGACCTGGCCGGGCAAGCATGGCAGCGAGTGCTTGTCCGGTGCTGCCGCTTTCCGGGCGGCTGAGACGTTCATGCGCGAAGGGGTACCGATGGCCACGACGGGATCAGGGCACGTGCCGGTCATGATCGACCGGGTGCTCGCCCTGCTCGCGCCCGCGCTGCAGCCGGAAGGATCGGTGCTGCTCGACGCCACGCTCGGCCGGGCCGGGCACGCCGGCGCGCTGCTGAGCCAGCATCCCGGGCTGACGCTGATCGGCGTGGACGCCGACGAGGCCGCGATCGAGGAGTCGCGCACGCTGCTCGCGCCGCTGCTCGGCCGGGTCACCCTGGTCCGGGCCAGGTACGACGCGATCCGCGAGATCCTGGCCGCACTGGGCCGGCCGAGCGTGCAGGGCGTCCTGTTCGACCTCGGGGTGTCGTCGCCGCAGCTCGACGACCCCGACCGCGGCTTCGCCTACTCCCAGGACGCGCCGCTGGACATGCGGATGGACCGGTCGGGTGGGCTGACAGCGGCCGACGTGGTCAACACCTACCCCGCCGCCCGCCTGGCTCAGGTGCTGCGCGACTACGGCGAAGAACGCTTTGCGCGGCGGATCGCGGACGCCGTGGTCAGGGAGAGGTCCAAGAGCCCGCTCACGTCGACCATGCGCCTGTCCGAGATCATCCGGGACTCGATACCGGCTCCGGCCAGGCGGGTCGGCGGCAACCCGGCGAAACGCACCTTCCAGGCGCTGCGGATCGAGGTGAACGGCGAGCTTGAGGCGCTGCGGCTGGCGCTGCCCGACGCGCTCGAGGCCCTCGCGGTCGGCGGCCGGATCGTGGTGCTCGCCTACCACTCGCTCGAGGACCGCCTGGTCAAGCACGAGCTCGCGGCGGGAGCGGCGGACCGGACGCCGCCCGGCCTGCCGGTCCAGCTAGAGACCGCCCGGCCGCAGTTCCGCCTGCTGACCAGGGGCGCGGAGCGGCCAACAGCGGCGGAGGTGGCGGCCAACCCGCGCGCAGCTTCGGCGCGCCTGCGGGCCGCCGAGCGAGTAAGGGCAGCGGCATGACATCGCCGGCGTCCTCGAGGCGAAAGTGAGCACGGCATGAACACTACGGTCAAGACGCCGCCCGGCAAGCAGGGTCGCGCCCCGCAGGGACGGCCGGCCGAGCCGCGTCAGGCCCGCCAGGGGACCCTTTCCCGGCTGGGCCGCCCCGTCCGGCCGCCGCGTCCGGTCCCGAGCACCCCGCCTGCCTCCCCGGCCCCCTCCATTCCCCGTTCCCGGCCGGCCGGGGCGGCCGCCGCTCCCGGCCCCGCCGGTGCCGGTGCCGTGGGCGCGGCGCGGGACCGGGACCGGCATGCCGCGCGCCGGAGGGCAACCTCCCGTACCCCCTTCATCCTGCTCGTGCTGGGCCTGCTCAGCGGGGGGCTTGTCTGCCTGCTGGTGATCAACACGACCCTCGCCGCCGCGTCATACAAGATCGACAACCTGCAGCAAAGCAACGCAGCCGCAACGCAGCAGGTGCAGGAGCTGCAGCAGCAGGTGGCGTCCGAAGAATCGCCCGGCTCGATCGAGCAGCGCGCGCTCCGGCTCGGCATGCGGACGCAGCAGGTGCTCAACTTCGTCGACCTCAAGACCGGCCGCAGATACACGATGCCGTCCCAGGCTCAGGGAGCGTACGCCGTACCCGGATACACCCCGTGACACCCGAGGACGGCCCGGGCCGCCGGCCCCCGGCCCACCGCTCCGCGATAGCGGGCGGCACCCGCGGGCCGCACGGGTCTGGCCCGGGCCGCCGGTCGGCCGAGGGTGGCGGCAGGCG
>JASHOI010000726.1 GCA_030041195.1 Streptosporangiaceae bacterium
GGCCGCGGCGGGTCCTCGGGCGGTCCCAGGTTCCGCCCGGATACCCGGCTGCCCGGCGGGTCGTCAAACGGTTCGTCCCTGCGCAGCGCGGCGCTGCAGCGCAGGCTGCCGAACCGCCGGGTGAACCTGCGGCTGGGAAGCTCGCGGCGGCACGACGGAGTACTGGGCGGCAGCGCGCTGCTGAACGGGCGGGCTCACCGGGGACTCGGGGCGCGGCCGGTCAGCCTCCGGCTGGGTTCGGGCCGGCGCGGTGACGGCGGCCTGGGCGGCCTTTCCGCTGGCCGCCCGTCATGGGCGGCGCCGCGCCTGCGCAGCCAGCGGCTGAGGCAACCTCGGTTCCGGTCCAGCCCTGCGATCGGCGGGCACTCGCTGCTCGGAAAGCGGGCCGGGCTGCGGGCGGGGAAGCGGGCCAGGTTCGGCTCCGGGCGGTCGTCGTTCCTGGCGACCTGGACCGGCGGCAGGCTGGGCGGGCGGTCGACCGTCTGGCGGATCGGCAGCAAGCGGACAGGAGGGTTTGGATGATTCCGGCGTCACGCCGACGCCTCGCCGTGCTGCATCTGGTGGTGGCGGCGCTGCTGATCGGACTCGGCGCAAGGCTCTGGTTCGTGCAGGTGATGTCCGGTGCCGCCTATGCCAACCAGGCCAAACAGGAACAGACCGAGAGCGTGGTCGTGCCATCGGTGCGCGGGGAGATCCTGGACGACAGCGGCAGCCCAATCGTGGACAACACCTCCGCGCTCGTGGTCTCGGTCAACCTGGCCGACCTGGAGCAGCAGAGCGACGGCGGGGCAGCCGTGCTGCACCGGCTCGCGGCCCTGCTCGGCATGTCCTACAAGAAGCTCACCGAGGAGACGCGGACCTGCACGGCGAAGGTGCCGCAACCGTGCTGGGCTGGCTCGCCCTACCAGCCGATCCCGGTGGCGCAGAACGTCTCGGACCAGGTGGCACTGCAGGTGCTGGAGAGCCCGAAGGAGTACCCCGGGGTCACCGCCGAGGTGCAGCCGGTCACCAACTATGTCGAGCCGATCAGCACCGACACCGCCCAGGTGCTCGGGTACCTGCAGCCGATAACAGCGCAGGAGCTGAAGCAGCGTGGCCTGCCGGAGACCGGTTTCTCCGGGGTGGACCTGGTCGGCCAGTCCGGCCTCGAGGCCCAGTACGACCAGCAGCTGCGCGGCGTCACCGGCCAGAAGACGGTCTCGGTGAACGCGGCGGGCCAGGTCACCGGCACGGTCAGTGAGGTCCAGCCCAAATCCGGCGACGACCTGGTGACCAGCATCAACGGCAGCCTTCAGCAGGATGTGTACAACGACCTGGCGAACGCGATCCACCAGACCGAGGCGGAGGGCAACTCCGGCGCCACCAGCGGTGCCGCGGTGGTGCTGACCACCACCGGGAGGGTCGTCGCGATGGCCAGCTACCCGAGCTACGACCCGAGCGTGTGGACCAACGGCATCTCGCAGGCCGAGTTCGACAAGCTGGTCGGCACCCCGGAGGACGCCGGGCCGATCCTGAACCGCGCCACGCAGGGCCAGTACTCGCCCGGGTCGACCTGGAAGGTGACGTCGACCGCGGCCGCGGTCGCCGACGGCTACTCGCTGAACGGCGAGTACAACTGCCCGGCCTCGGTGAGCATCGGCGGGCGCTCGTTCAGCAACGACGGCGAGCCGAACCTCGGCGACATGAGCCTGTCCGAGGCGCTCATCCAGTCCTGCGACACCGTGTTCTACGAGCTGGCCTACGGCATCTACCAGCGCGACGACGTCAAGGCCGACGACGTGACCAGTCCCAGCACGCCGATCCAGGAGATGCAGAAGATGGAGCTCGGCTGGGGCTTCGGCAAGCAGACCGGCATCGACCTGCCGGAGGAGAACACCGGCACGGTGCCGACCCGCGAGTGGCTGTACTACTTCTGGAAGGACAACGCCCACACCGGCGAGGACTGGTGCAAGTACGGCAAGGCCAACGGCAGCTACGTCCAGGTCATCGAGTACGACGACTGCCTGTACGGCAACGACTGGACGGCCGGCCAGTCGGTGATCGCCGCCATCGGCCAGGGCTACGTCGAGGTCACCCCGCTGCAGCTGGCCGACGCCTACGTGGCGCTCGCCAACGGCGGCACGCTGTACAGCCCGAAGGTGGGCGAGGCCCTGCTCAGCCCGGACGGCAAGGTGGTGCAGAAGATCACCCCGCAGGTGACCGGCCACCTGCCGGTTTCCGGGTCCACGCTCGCGTACATCAGGACCGCGCTGCAGGGAGTGGTGACGTCGGGAACCGCGGCCGGCACGTTCGCCGGCTTCCCGCTGAACACCGTGTGCGTGGCGGGCAAGACGGGTACCGCTCAGGCGTACGGCAAGGAGGCGACCTCGGTGTTCGCCTCGTTCGCGCCGTGCAACGACCCCAAGTACGTGGTGGTGATGATGATCCCCGATTCCGGGTACGGCGCCGACGTCTCCGGGCCGGCCGTCAAGGACATCTGGGACGACCTCTACGGCCTGCAGGGAAAGAAGGCGGCGCTGCCCGGCGGCCGGCTGCCCGGCCTGCCGCACATCAACGGGGTGGGCCAGATCGTCCCGTCGACCACGTCGGTCACGTCGGGCGTGCCAGTCACGCCGGCCGCAGCGCTCGCCGCATTCGTGTCGCTGCCGGCGAAAACGTCGTCCAAGGCCAGGAGGCGGAAGAGATGAGCTGGGCTCGCAGCTCGACGGGCCTGGGCACCAAGGGGACGGGCACCTCCGGCGGTACCTACGGCAAGCTCGCGCCGGTGCGGCCGGAGGGCCGCTGGAACGGCATGGTCGTGGTGCCGAAGTCCCTGCTGCGGCGGGCCTTGGACGGCAACTCGGTGCTGCGCCGCCTGGACTGGGTGCTGTTCGCCACGGTGCTGGCGCTCAGCCTGGTCGGCACCCTGCTCGTCTGGTCCGCGACCGCGGCGACCCTGCGGGAGCAGGGCAGCGACCCGCGCACGTACCTGTTCAAGCAGCTCATCAACATCATCATCGGGCTCGCGCTGATGTTCGGCGTGACCCTGCTCGACTACCGCCAGCTGCGGATGTGGGCGCCCGTGCTCTACGGCGTGTCCTTGCTCGGCCTCGTCGCGGTGCTCGCGGTGGGCACCCCGGTGAACGGCTCCAAGTCCTGGATCACGGTGCCCGGCGGCAACCAGATCGAGCCGTCCGAGTTCGGCAAGCTCGCGATCATCCTGATGGCCGCGGCGCTGCTCAGCGAGATGCGCCACGCCAACGGCAGGCCCACGATGCGAGCGGTGCTGATGACGCTCGGGATGGCGATCGTGCCGATCGCGCTCGTGGTGAAGGAGCCCGACCTCGGCGTCACGATCCTGATGCTGCTCCTGGTGCTGGGGCTGATCGCGCTCTCCGGGATCAAGCTGCGCTGGCTGGGGCTCGGCCTGGCGGCAAGCGCGTTCTGCGTCCTCGCGGTGTTCAAGCTGCACCTGCTCAAGGCCTACCAGCTGGGACGCCTGACCTCGTTCCTGCACCCGGACGCGGACCCGCAGGGCAGCGGGTACAGCGCCGCGCAGGCGAAGCTCGCGATCGGGTCCGGCGGCCTGTTCGGCCAGGGGCTGTTCCACGGCAGCCTGATCTCCGGGAACTTCATCCCGGAGCAGCACACCGACTTCATCTTCGCGGTCGCCGGGGACGAACTCGGCTTCGTCGGCGCCGCGGCGATCATCGCGCTGCTCGCGCTGCTGATGCTCCGGGCGCTGCGGATCGCGGCCCGCGCCGATGACACGTTCGGCATGCTCGTGGCGTCGGGGGTCGTCATCTGGTTCGCGGTGCAGTCCTTCATCAACATCGGGATGACGATCGGGATCATGCCGGTGACCGGGCTGCCGCTGCCGTTCGTCTCCTATGGCGGCTCGGCCATGTTCGCAGACATGATCGCGATCGGCGCGCTGCAGAGCGTGCACCGGCACCATTCCGTGTTCGGCTAGCCGCTCTCTGCCCGGCTGCAGCGGAGCCGGTAGCTCTCATCGTCGGTGGACAGGCAGTCGCCGGTCTCGAGGTCGAACTGCCAGCCGTGCACGGTGCAGGTGAGCGTCGTTCCCGAGATCTCGCCGAACCGGCTGAGGTCGCCGCGCAGGTGCGGGCACCGGTGCTGGACGATCCAGTCGCCGAGCCGGATGTCCGTCTCGTCGTTGGTCTTGTCCGCGTACCAGCCTTCGGCGTACATCAGCCGGTCCGGCGCGAGGCACTTGAAGAACGTGTACAGGTACTCGTTGTACGGCCCGATCCGCCGGGCCCGGAACCGCATGCTGAGGAACAGGCTGTTCACCCAGTCCACCTCGTGATCGGCGATCAGCCGCTCTACCAGCGCGCGGGCGATGGTGAACTGGTACCGGCAGGTCTCCCCGGCGTACGGCCGGACCTCGCCGGCCGGGAAGTCGATCACGATCGGCCGCCCGTCGCCCAGCCGCAGCAGCACCGGCCCGCCCACCCCGGCCTTGATGTGGCCGGCCAGTTCCAGCAGCGGCTCAAACCACGCCTTGAGCTCGGCCAGCACGTCGATCCCGGGGACCGGCCAGCGAGCCTTGTCCGCGGCGATCCGGTCCCGCACCCGCGCCGCGTAGTCGCGCAGGTAGCGCTCCTTCTCGGTGAACGGCCGCATGGCCTCCTCGGCCGTGCTGGGCCAGCGCACCTCGCAGTGGTCGTGGTCGATGTCCAGGACCGCGCCGGGGGTGAGGGCGCGGCCCCCATCGATGCCGATGCCGCGCAGGTAGTCGAGGAACACCGTCTGGTCGGGGAAGGTGTTCGCCGGGTCGGCAGTCAGGTCGTTGAAGCCGAACAGCTGGTCATCGAGGAAGCACGGCGGGCCCGCGGACGGGATCACGTGCCTGGCCCCGACCGCCTTCACGTAGCGGGCGGCGCGGTCAAGCCCGTTGGCCCGCTTGGCCGCGCCGAACGAGCGCTTCGCCGCCTCCGGCAGCTCGTAGGTCCACGGCCACCAGATCGCCCCGGAGAACTGCAGGAAGTGGGCGTCATAGGGGCCGAAGGACTGCACCGCATCCAGGTCGACCGGGCGGGCGTCGTTCTGGTTGAGGATTGTGGCGGTGTCGTCGCCGACCGCGAGCGAGGAGTCGCCGAGCGGCCCGTCCGCCGGGGACTTCAGCGCCTGCACCATCAGCCGCAGGCCGTTCAGCTCGACTTCCTTGCCGTTGGGCATGACCACGAACTCGGTGAACCCGAGCTTCTCGAGCTCGGCCCGCAGGTCGGGCACTGGGTAATCGGGCAGCAGCACGGTCGCGTCGCGGGACACATGCTCGCGCAGGTTCTGCGGATCGAAGTGGTCCTTGTGCAGGTGGGACACGTAGAGGTAGTCGGCCTTGCCGTAGCGGTCCCAGTCCAGGCCGCTGTTGTCGGGGAACACGAACCACGAGTCGAAGTACGCCGGATTTTTCCAGGGGTCGCACAGGATCGTTCCGCGGCGCGTTTCGATATGCAGGCCAGCATGGCCCAGGCACGTGATCTGCATCCCACCCTCTCATTGACGCGGCGCAGCGTGTCCCTGTCCGGAGGAAGCGAGCGTCACCACCAGAGGCGGACCGCGGTCGCCCCCCGGCACGGCTGCGGTCACCTATGCCCTATGACGCAGTTCTAGCACGGCCGGTTGGAAACCCGGCGGCAGCGACACGGCCGCCCGCGGCCCCGGGGGACGGGCCGCTCCGGCAGATCGCCGACGCCATGCTACCGGCGTTACGGACCAATTGCGTCATGGCGGACCAGGCTACCCGCCCGCGCCCCAGCCCGTAGGCCCGGACGGGCGAAGCCGGCGCCCTGATCCGCGCCTCAGCCGGCGCCGGTAGGCTGTGACGATGCCTGTGCCGTCGGTGTACCCCAGCCTGGAGCCGTTGCTCCCGCTGGTGAGCAAGCCGATCCAGTACGTCGGCGGCGAACTGAACTCCGTGGCCAAGGACTGGGATGCGACGGATGTCCGGTGGGCCCTGATGTACCCCGATGCGTACGAGGTGGGGCTGCCCAACCAGGGCATCCAGATTTTGTACGAGATCCTGAACGCCGACGCCCGCACGCTGGCCGAGCGAACCTACAGCGTCTGGCCGGACCTCGAAAAGCTGATGCGCTCTCACGGCGTGCCCCAGTTCACGGTCGAATCGCACCGGCCGGTCCGGGCGTTTGACGCGCTCGGCGTCAGCTTCGCCACCGAGCTTGGCTACACGAACCTGCTCACCGCGCTGGACCTCGGCGGGATTCCGCTGTCCGCCGCGGAGCGCGGCCTCGACGACCCGGTGGTGCTCGCCGGCGGGCACGCCGCGTTCAACCCGGAGCCGATCGCCGAGTTCATCGACGGCGCCGTGCTCGGCGATGGCGAGCAGGCGGTGCTGACGATCACCGGGTTGATCAGGGACTGGAAGCAGGCCGGGCGGCCCGGCGGCAGGGACGGCCTGCTGCTGCGGCTGGCCACGGCCGGCGGCGTGTACGTGCCGCGCTTCTACGACGTCGAGTACCTGCCCGACGGCCGGATCGCCCGGGTGACGCCGAACCGCCCCGGCGTGCCGCGCGCCGTGGCCAAGCACACGCTGATGGACCTGGACTCCTGGCCGTACCCGCGCAAGCCGCTGGTCCCGGTGCACGAGGCCGTGCACGAGCGGCTGAGTGTGGAGATCTTCCGCGGCTGCACCCGCGGCTGCCGGTTCTGCCAGGCCGGGATGATCACCCGGCCGGTCCGTGAGCGCACCGTGGCCACGATCGGCGACATGGTCGACGCTGGCCTGAAGGCCAGCGGCTTCAGCGAGGTGGGGCTGCTGTCGCTGTCCAGCGCCGACCACAGCGAGATCAACGAGATAGTGACCGGCCTCGCCGACCGGTACGAGGGCACGAACACCGGGCTGTCGCTGCCGTCCACCAGGGTCGACGCGTTCAACGTGACGCTCGCCGACGAGCTGAGCCGTAACGGGAGGCGCTCCGGCCTCACGTTCGCACCCGAGGGCGGCTCCGACCGGATCCGCAAGGTGATCAACAAGATGGTCACCGAGGACGACCTGATCAGGACCGTCAGGACCGCGTATTCCAGCGGCTGGCGGCAGGTGAAGCTGTACTTCATGTGCGGGCTGCCGACCGAGACCGACGAGGACGTGCTCGCGATCGCCGGACTGGCCCGCCGGGTCATCGAGGCCGGCCGCCAGGCCACCGGGCGCCGGGACATCCGCTGCACGGTGTCGATCGGCGGCTTCGTGCCCAAGCCGCACACCCCGTTCCAGTTTGCGGCCCAGTGCGACCACGAGACCGTGGACGCCCGGCTCCGGGCGCTCGGCGCCGCGCTGCGCGCTGACCGCAGCTACGGGAAGTCGATCGGGTACCGCTACCACGACGGCAGGCCGTCGATCGTGGAGGGCCTGCTGTCCCGCGGGGACCGCAGGGTAGCGAAGGTGATCAAGGCCGTCTGGGCCGACGGCGCCCGCTTCGACGGCTGGAGCGAGCACTTCTCGTATGACCGCTGGGAACGCTGCGCCGCCAAGGCTCTGGCCGACGAAGGCGTCGACCTCGCCTGGTACACGACGCGGGAGCGCGACTACGCCGAGGTGCTGCCCTGGGACCACCTCGATGCCGGGCTCGACCGGGACTGGCTGTGGCAGGACTGGCTCGCCGCGATCGATCCCGCGGGGGCCGAGGAGGTAGCGGACTGCCGCTGGACCCCCTGCTTCGAATGCGGCGCCTGCTCGTCGATGGGCACCGAGATCCAGGTCGGCCCCAGCGGGACCAAGCTGCTGCCGCTGACCGTGGTCGGCGGGCATAGCAGCGGCCAAGTGAGCGTTAACATTACAAATCAGGCGACAGGGAACGGGGCTTAGATGGGACGGCCCACGCCCCCCGCCCACCGCCCCTCCCCGCCTCACGGGCCTCCTGTGCCCGTGGCTCAGCACCTGGTGATCAGGTACGCTAAGAGAGGCAGAATGCGTTTCGCGAGCCACAGGGACGTCGCGCGTGCGGTCGAGCGGGGAGTGCGGAAGGCCGGCTTGCCGATTGCGTACTCCGCGGGATTCTCACCGCATCCCAAGATCTCGTACGCGGGGGCAGCGCCGACGGGAACCGCGAGCGAGGCCGAGTACCTGGAGATCGCGCTCACCAGCGCGTGCCCCGCACTGGACGTACGGGACCGGCTCGACGCCGCTCTGCCGGACGGGATTGACGTGATCGAGGTTCTGGATCTGGCCGACGCGCCAGGGGGCATCGCCGCCCTGCGGCTGGAGGGGTCGCAGTGGCAGGTGATCCTGCCCGGCGTCGCCGCGGACGACGCAGCCAGGGCCGTGCAGGCGTTTCTGGCCGCGGAAAGCGCCGTGGTGGAACGCCGCACCAGCAAGGGAACCCGGCAGCTCGACGCCCGAGCCGCCGTGGTTGGACTTGAGCTTGACCGGCGTGCCGCGCAGCAGGCGGACGCCGGATGTGTGACACTTCGAATGGTTGTTCGGCACTTGACACCGGCCGTACGGCCCGATGACATTCTGGCTGCGCTCAGCGCCATGGCAGGCTTGTCGCCGTCGTCACCCCCGGTGGTGACCCGGCTGGCGCAAGGGGCGCTCGGCATGGAGGCCGTTGTCGGGGGAACTCGCACCGGCCCTGCCGCCGGAACAGGCGAGCTCGTAATGCCACGGCCCTCAGGGCTGACGGCGGGGTCCGCAGGGCTGGCGGCGGCCGGCCCGACCCCCCTGTCGCCCGGCCGGGCTGCGGCTAAAGGACAGGAAAAAGAATCACGCCTGGCGGACGCGGGCACCGCAGCGGAACCTAACGCAGCGGCTGCTACCGCGCTGGCCAGCGCGTACGAACAACTCCCGCGCGGCGCGGCAGGGCCCGATGCTGGCCCGCGCGCCCGGGAGTACGACGGGAGATTGCCCGGATGCTCGAAACGGAGCGATTCGATAGAGAATCAGATAACGACAGGCCGCCACAGGCTGGCGCCGCTGAGGTAACTCAGGACCCGGCCGAGGCTGGGCAGGGACAGGAGGCGGCGGACTCCGGCGGCAAGGAAACCGGGGGACGCGGTCGCGGTCTGTTCCGGCGCGGCCGCCGTGCCGCGACCAGACCGGCCGGGCCGCCAGGCGACGAGGCCGACGCGCCGGCTGAGCCAGCAGGCGACCAGGCTGGCGTCCCGGCTGAACCAGCGGGCGACCAGGCTGGCGCCCCGGCTGAACCAGCGGGCGACCAGGCTGCCGGCCGGGGTCAGCCGGACGGC
>JASHOI010000089.1 GCA_030041195.1 Streptosporangiaceae bacterium
CGCACGCCGGTGTTCGGCCGGAACTGGCCGTACGGCATCTCCAGCGCGGGCAGCACCTGGCTGTCCAGGTTCTCGCCCTCGGCGACGACCATCCGGAACCGCGTGTTGCCCAGCGACACGAGCGTGGCCAGGGTGGCCGGGCCCGGCTGGTACTGGAACAGGAACGTGGGCGGGTCCTCGAGCTTCCCGATGCCCAGCGGCCGCTTGATCAGCTTCACCGGCCGGTCCGACCGGGCGATCTTCCAGTTCCCCTCGCCCATGTGGCTCATCAGGATCGAGTCGGACGGGAAGTCCATCGCGTACATCTCGGTGAAGTGCGCGTCGCCGATCAGCACGTGCCCGGCCGCGACCATCGCTGCGGTCAGCACGTCGCCCTCGGCCGCGTAGCCGTAGCCCTGGGCCATCAGCGTGGACGCTGCGGCCAGCGGCAGCCGGGAGAACCTGCCGTCCTCGCCGATCGCGTCGAAGTGCGCCGTGTAGGCGCCGTAGCCCCCGGTGTCGAGGATGTGCTTGAGCGCGACCTGCATCCGCGCGCTGTCGGCGCGCTCTTCCGCCGACAGCGCCGGGTCGATCTCGAAGTGCTCGTCCTCGAACGCGATGACGTCGTCCAGCTGCGCCTGGGTGACCTGCAGCATGCCGCGGTACAGGTCGCCCTGGGCCACCGCGAGGATCTCCGGGCCGAGGCTGCGGATCAGCGCGCTCTCGTCCACCCGGATGTCGCCCATGTCGTTCATGGCGTAGCCGACGATCGCCACCTTGAGCGACTTCCACGCGGTCACGGCGGCCGCCGCCCGGGCCCACCGCCCGACGGCGGCGCGGAACTCCTCGCTCTTCCAGTCGTCGGTCAGCACGGCGAACCGGCGGCCGGCCCTGACCATCGCGTTCGCCGTGTCCTGGGCGCCGTGCACGCCCTGGTTGTAGGTCATGTCGGCCATGTCCCACTCGGGCGTGACGTTCGGCTCGGGCTGGATGTTGGCCAGCAGGATCGGCAGCCGGGACTCGTTCAGCAGCCGCGCGACCCGCATGGCCGGCCCGTAGGTGAGCATCACCACCATGACCCCGTCGAGGTTGTCGTCCTCGAACTGCCGCATGGCGAGCTCGGCGTCCTCGCGGTACTTGATTGGCTCGCTCGGGAAGAACTCGGCGACGTCCGCGAGGTGCGCGGCGATCTCGCGGGCATAGCCTGCCTGCCGCGCCGCGATGTCGGGGATCATGTCGTCGTACAGGTCCTGCATGATGCCCAGAATCCCGATCTTGGGCTTGCGGTCAGACATCGAATTCCTCCTGAACGTAGAGCCCGGCCCCGGTTCGGCCGGTCCCAGCGGGGTGGTCAGCGCTGGCCATACTCCTGCTGGTAGCGCCGGTACAGTGCGTCGATCTGTTCTTGCGTTAGCGGGGTGAGCGGGCCGCCGAACGCGCGGGCCAGGTGCACGGTACGCGCCGCGTCCTCGCACATCACGGCGGCCTTCAGCGCGTCGCGGGCGGTGCCGCCGATCGTGAACACCCCGTGGCTGCGCATCAGCACCGCGGGCGAGCGGTGGCCGGACAGCGTGGCGACGATGCCGTGGCCGATCTCGTCGCTGCCGATGAGCGCGAACGGGCCGACCGGGATCTCGCCGCCGAACTCATCGGCCATCGCCGTGATCACGCACGGGATCGCCTCGCCGCGTGCCGCCCACGCGGTGGCGTAGCCGGAGTGCGTGTGCACGACGCCGCCCACCTCGGGCATCTGCCGGTAGACGTAGGCGTGCGTGGCGGTGTCGCTCGAGGGGCGGTAGCCCATGCTGTTCACGGCGGGGTCGTCGATCACGTTGCCGTCCAGGTCGCAGACCACCATCGACTCCGGGGTCAGGTCCGGGTAGCCGACGCCGCTGGGCTTGATCACCATGAGGTCCTCGCCCGGAACCCGCGCCGAGATGTTGCCGGAGGTCCAGGCCACCAGGCCCGCCGCGACCAGGTCGGCGTGCAGGCCGCTCACCGTGCGCCGGAGTTCTGCCAGGTCCGCGCTCATACGCTGCTCCCCGTCCGCCTCATGCCACCCCTCCCGACGCCGCGGCCAGCACCCGGTCACGCACCCCGCGGAGCCGGTGCATGACCTCGTTGCCGCCGCGGCCAAAGTAGTCGTGCAGCAGCAGGTACTCGGCGTACAGGCGGTCGTAGACGTCGGCGCTGACCGGGTCGGGCAGGTACACCGCCTCGTGCCTGCCGCCCATGGCCTGCGCCGCGGCCGGGACGTCGGGGTAGCAGCCTGCGGCGACCGCCGCGTGGATGGCCGAGCCAAGGGCCGGTCCCTGCTCGGAACTGATCAGGCTCAGCGGCCGCCGGGTCACATCGGCGTAGATCTGCAGCACAAACTCGTTCTTGGTCAGGCCGCCCGCGATGATCAGGTCGGTGACCGGGATACCGTTCGAGCCGAACGCGTCGATGATGACCCGTGTCCCGAACGCGGTGGCCTCGACCAGGGCCCGGTAGATGTCCGGGGCCCGGGTGGCCAGCGTGAGGCCGACGATCGCGCCGGACAGATGGTGGTCGACGAGCACGCTGCGGTTGCCGCTCAGCCAGTCGAGCGCGATCAGCCCGTGCGCTCCGGCCGGCTGCTTCGCGGCCTCCTCGGACAGCAGATCATGCAGGGTGATGCCGCGCCGGGCGGCCTCGTCCCGGTACTCCCCCGGGACCGCGTAATCGGCGAACCAGGCGAAGATGTCGCCGACCCCGCTCTGTCCGGCCTCATAGCCCCACATCCCGGCCACGATGCCGCCGTCGACCACGCCGCACATCCCCGGGACCTCGGCCAGCTTGGCGCCGTTCATCACGTGGCAGGTCGACGTTCCCATGATCGCGACCATCTGCCCGGGCGAGATCGCGGCGGCGGCCGGCACGGTCACGTGCGCGTCGACGTTGCCGACCGCGACCGCTATCCCCTCGGGCAGCCCGGTCCACGCGGCCGCCTGCGCGGTCAGCGACCCCGCCTTGCGGCCCAGCGGCAGCACGGGGTGCTCCAGCTTGTCGGCGGCGAAGTGCGCGAACCCCGGGTGCAGCTGGCCAAGGAACTCGCGCGACGGGTAGTGGCCGTCCTGCCAGATGCCCTTGTACCCGGCCGTGCAGGCGTTCCGCGTCTCCGTCCCGGTGAGCTGCCAGATGATCCAGTCCGCGGCCTCGATCCACCGGTCGGTCTGCCGGTAGATCTCCGGGTCCTCCTCGAGCAGTTGCAGTCCCTTGGCGAACTGCCACTCGGACGAGATCTTCCCCCCGTAGCGGGCTATCCAGGGCTCGTGCCGCTCGTGGGCGAGCGCGTTGATCCGGTCAGCCTGGGGCTGTGCCGCGTGATGCTTCCATAGCTTCGGGTAGGCGTGCGGCCGCCCGGAGAGCCCCGGAAGCTGGCACAGCGGCGTGCCGTCCGCCAGCACCGGCAGCACGGTGCACGCGGTGAAATCGGTGCCGATCCCGACGATGAGGGCCGGATCGACGCCGGCCACGGCCAGCGCCGCGGGCACGGCCTCACGGAGCACGTCGCGGTAGTCCTCGGGATCCTGCAGCGCCCAGTCCGGGGGCAGCGGCTCGCCGGTGGCCGCCAGCGTCTCGTCCATCACGCCGTGGCGGTACTCCTGGACGGCGGTGCCAAGCTCGGCCCCGTCGCTCACCCGCACCACGACGGCCCGGCCGGACAGCGTGCCGAAGTCAATCCCCAGCACGCAGGCGTCCCCAGCTGTGGTCACCGACCTACCTCCATCCACGGACGCATGCGATCCCGGCTTCCGGCCGGGGGCCGCCGTCGCGACCGGACGCGCCCCGGCCTGCGGGCACGGACCCGCCCCCAGCCCCAGGAGAGAACCAGCTCACCTCGGCCACAGCGGACGACCTGCTCATACTCAAATTGTTAGCGCTAACAGCCTGGCCGTGGTGCACAGGTACCCCTTCTTTTACTATTTGCCGATCAGCGGCGGGGCCGGCCTGCGCTGGAGCGCACGATCAGCTCCGGGGCGACTGGCAACCGGGCGCCGGGCGCCGGGCGCCCGCAGATCCGGTCGACCAGCAGCCGCAACGCCTGCTTGCCGAGTTCTCCGAAATCTTGCCGCACCGTGGTCAGCGGAGGGAGGAAGAAGGCAGATTCAGGTATGTCGTCAAACCCGACCACGCTGACGTCGGCGGGGACCTGGCGCCCGTGCTCGCCGAGCGCACGGAGCAACCCGAGCGCCATCTGGTCGTTTGCGCAGAACACGGCGCTCACTCCGGGCATCCTCGCCAACTGGTGCCCGACCTCGTAGCCTGACCTCGCCGACCAGTCTCCGCGGACGATCTCCGGCTCCGTCGTGCCCGTCTCCCGCAAGGCCCGGCCCCACCCTTCCGCCCGCTCCCTCGCGTCCAGGGTGGAGTCCGGCCCGCCCACGTAGTGCACCGTCGGATGGCCCAGGTCGAGCAGGTATCGCGTGGCCTGAAAGGCACCCGCGATGTTGTCGATCGCGACCGAGTCAAGCGGCGCCCGGGTGCCGCAGCCCACGGCGACAAGAGGCACGTCGGTCGCGACTCCGGTGAGCGCCTCCAGGGCGGGCATCTCAGAGGCGATCACGATGATCCCCTCGACGCCCTGGCCGAGGAACCGGTCGACCGCCTCCTGCAGCGACCGGCGGTCGAAGGCCGGAAGGCTGGTGATCGTGACCGAATAGCCGGAATGGGCCGCCCGCTCGATCCCGTAGAGCATGGAAGCCGGGCCGTAGAGCGTGGTGTCGAACGAGATCACCCCGAGCGTGTGGGTGCGCCCGGTGACCAGGCTGCGCGCGGCGGCGTTGGGCCGGTAGCCAAGCTGGCGAATGGCCGCCAGGACATCTTCTCTGGTCTGCGGCCTGACATTGGGATGCCCGTTGAGGACGCGGGAGACTGTCTGGTGCGAGACGCCGGCCAGGCGGGCGACATCTGCCATCACCGGCCGTGCGGCCGGCCCGTTCGCGGTCGTCGCCACCAGGTCCCCTCGGTCACTGGCTGATCCCATAGCCCGCGCGACGCGGCGTCTTCGCGGGATGATGTTTCCGCTCACATCCCGTATCGTCGAGCGCCGCGTCTGCAAGCAGTATCTAGGGTAAGCGAGAACGTGATGTTAGCCGACGGCCGCCTGTGTCCCGCCATTTGATAGAACGCCCAGATCCTGGAACCCTACGGGCCATGGAGGGAGAGCGGGCCCCGTTCAAGCGACCGATCTCACCGACGGCCATGGCCACCGAAACCGCCGAGCTCGAGCAGACCGTGGCGGCAGATGAGAGCACACTCGGCGCGAAGCACCCGGACACCCTCACGGCCAAGGCGGCGCTGGCCCGCTGCTACCTGTCCGCCGGGCGGGCCGCCGAGGCGGTGACGCTGCTCGAGACCAGCGTGCCGGCCTGCGAGGATGTGCTCGGTCCCGACCACGCGGACACCCTGCAATCCCGTAATGATCTTGCTGTGAGCTACCGCTCAGCGGGGCGCGTGGCCGAGGCGGTCGCGCTGCACGAGCAGAATCTCTCGATCCAGGAGCGGCTGCTCGGATCCGATCATCCCGGCACGCTGGTGACCCGCTCCAATCTCGCCAGCGCGTTGTGGGCCGCGGGCCAAACCAGCGCGGCACTGACCGCGTATCAGCACACCCTGGCCGACCAGGAACGGGTGCTGGGTCCCGAACATGCCGACGCCACGCATACCCGCGGCAACCTGGCCAGCGCCTACCGGGCGGACGGGCGGATACCCGAGGCGATCGCCTTGCACGAGCAGAACCTGGCGATCAGGGAACGGGTTCTCGGCCCGGACGATCCCGACACCCTCTCCTCACGGCATGGCCTGGCGAGAGCCTTTGCCGCGGCCGGACGGCTCGTCGACGCGGTGCCGCTGCAACGGGACACGGCCGCCGACCGCGAACGCGTCCTCGGTGCCGACCACCCGGACACCCTCGCATCCCGCAACGGCCTGGCCGCTGTGTACAGCTCCGCTGGCTGGTTTCCCGACGCGATCGCGCTCTTCGAGAGCACCGTCGCCGACGCCCAGCGGGTGCTTGGCGCCGATCATCCCGGCACGCTCGCGTTCCGCAACGATCTTGCCGCGGCCTACCAGCAGACCGGGCGCACCAGCGAGGCCATCGAACTGCTAGAGCCGACCCTTGCCAGCCGGGAGCGCTTGCTCGGCGCCGAGCACCCGGACACCCTCGCATCCCGCAACGACCTGGCCGCCGCATACGCCAAAGCCGGCCGGATGGGTGACGCGATCACGCTGCACGAGCGCAACGTGGCCGACCTGGAGCGGCTGCTGGGGGCCGATCACCCGACCACCCTCACCTCGCGCGGCAACCTCGCCGCCGCCTACGGCCGGGCGGACCGGCTGCCGGAGGCGATCGCGCTGCACGAGCAGACACTGGCCGACCGCGAGCGGCTGCTCGGCCCCGACCACCCCGCCACCCTCACCTCGTGCAACAACCTCGCCGCTGCCTATGCGAGGGCCGACCGGCTGCGCGAGTCGATCGCGTACTACAAGCGCGCGCTCGGCGGGCGCAAGCGCGTGCTGGGCGCCGACCACCCCGCAACCCGCGCCACCCGCGAGGCCCTGGCGCGGGTTCGCGACCGCCGCCACGCCTCCCTGCTCTCGCTGCGCCGTCGCCCCTCCTAGCGCACACGCCCTTCCCCGCGCACACCCCCGCCGCGCCGTGGCCCGCCCCGCTATGACCCGCCCGCTGTGGCCCGCCCCGCCGTTGCCCGCCAGCTGTGGCCAGTCCCGGCCGTGGCCAGTCCCCACCCTGGCCCCGGCCCGTTTTCGCCCCCCGCAGGCAGGCGGCCGGCATGATCATCGCAACTCTTCACGGGATCCGTTGCTTTCGTGTCCTGGTTTGTCCGTTTTACGGTCACCAAACCCGTGAGAAGTGAGGGTGGGGACCGAGAATAGGGAACTCGTTCGGGACGAGTGGGGCGGACGGGTCTATTTAGTCGCGATTCGGGCGGTGGACTTCGCGGATATGCGGTGTATAACGACTCAACTAAGGAAGTTCATCGGCTCTTGACAGTGGCGTAACGCCGGATTGACACTACTTCACAGATTTGAAACGTTCCAGAGAGGGCTGCAGCCGGAAGTTGAAGTTGACTTCCGGGAGGCTGACGGCCAGAAGGCTGACTTCCGGGAAGCCGACGGCCACCAGCCTGACGGCCGGAAACCGACGACCGCTACCCAAGCGGGCGCTTGACGCGGCAGACCAGCACCGGAGTCGCAGGACGACGCAGAAGCAGACCAGCGGAGATGCGGAGGGAAGTCCATGGGCCCTGGGCGCGGCGCCGACCGGCCTGTCTCCGGCCCGGGCCAGCGCGACGCCTCCGCGAACCGGGCGGCGACGGCGGAGTCTTCCGGGCAGTCACCCGCTGGCCGGGGGGCGAACGCGAGCCAACGGCCGGGCCCGCGCCAGGAACGCGGCACCAGCCAGGGACTCAGCGTCGGCCAGGGGACGGGCACGGCCCGCGGGCCGGGGACGCCGCTCCTGTCGCTGCGGCACGCTGCCAAGGCCTTCGGCGCGGTGCACGCGATCGTGGACGGTTCGATCGACCTCTACGGCGGGGAAGTGCACGGGCTGGTCGGCGAGAACGGAGCTGGCAAGTCCACGCTGGTGAAGATCCTGGCCGGGGTGTACCAGCCGGACAGCGGGGAACTGCTGGTCGACAGCGCGCCTACGGTGCTGCACAGTCCGGCGGCCGCCAAGGACGCCGGGATTGCCGTCATCTACCAGGAACCCACCCTGTTCCCCGACCTGAGCGCGGCGGAGAACATCTTCATGGGCCGCCAGCCGTTGCGGCGGGGACGGCGCATCGACGCCAGGCAGATGCGGGAACAGGCCAGGGAACTGTTCGAGCGGCTTGGCGTCCGGCTCGACCCCGGCCGTATCTGCCGCGGCCTTTCCATCGCCGACCAGCAGATCATCGAGATCGCCAAGGCGCTGTCCCTCGAAGCCAAGATCATCGTGATGGACGAGCCCACGGCCGCTCTGTCCGCGGCCGAGGTGGACCGGCTGTTCGACGTGGCTCAGGCACTGCGCGGCTCCGGAGCCGCCGTGCTGTTCATCTCGCACCGCCTCGAGGAGGTCTTCGAGATATGCCAGCGGGTCACCGTGATGCGCGACGGCAGGCAGGTGCTGACCAAGGAACTGGCCGGGCTCACCGCCGATGACCTGGTCCGCGCCATGGTCGGCAGGAAGCTGGACGAGGGTACGGCCGGCGGCCAGCGGGCGCCCGGGGAGCGGGTGCTGAGGGTCGAGCGCCTCACCAGGGAAGGGGCGTTCATCGACGTCTCCTTCGACGTGCGGGCTGGCGAGATCGTGGCCATGTCCGGGCTGGTCGGCTCGGGCAGGAGTGAGGTGGCGCGGGCGATCTTTGGCATCGACGGCTACGACGCCGGTTCGGTCACGGTGCGCGAGCGCCCGCTGCGCAAGTCGTCCCCCACCAGCGCGATGGCCGCCGGAGTGGGTTTCGTGCCGGAGGACCGCCGGCAGCAGGGCCTGGTCATGGAGATGTCTGTGCAGCAGAACATGGCTCTGGCCTCGCTCGGCAGGCTGCGCCACGCCGGGCTCATATCCGGGAAGTCGGAACGCAACTTCGCCGCCGACTGGGCGCTGAAACTGCGGATCAAGTTGGGGCGGCTCACCGACCCGGTCTCGCAGCTCTCCGGAGGGAACCAGCAGAAGGTCGTGCTGGCGAAGTGGCTCGGGCGGAACCCGAGTCTGCTGATCGTGGACGAGCCCACCCGGGGCATCGACATCGCCACCAAGGCCGAGGTGCACCGGCTGCTGTCGGAACTAGCGGGAACCGGAGTCGCGATCTTGATGATCTCCTCAGAACTGCCCGAGGTGCTCCGCGTCGGCGACCGGATCCTGGTCATGCGCGAGGGACGGCTGGTCGGTGAGTACGCCCGCTCGGACGCCTCGGAGGAAAAGATCATGTCGGCGGCGACCGGCCAGCTTCAGGAGCAGGCACAGTGAGCGACACACGCGCAGCGGGCGGAGAAGCGAACCGAGGAACACAGTGAGCGACGCACGCGCAGCGGGCGGAGGGACACGGTGAGCACGACCCTGGCCCCGCCGCGTGAGCCGTCGGGCGCTCCGGCCGAGCTTGGGTCGCGCCGGCTGACCGAGCGGGTCTTCCGGGTACGGGAGACCGGGATCATCGCCGTCCTGGGGCTGTTCGTCCTGGTCACGGCCGTAATCCAGCCGCGCTTCGTCAGCTCGTCGAACATCCAGTTCATTTTGGTCAACACCGCGGTCTACGCGCTCGTGGCGCTCGGCGAGACCATGGTGATCATCACGCGGAACGTGGACCTCTCGGTCCAGTCCGTGCTGGCGCTGTCCGCATACCTGTCCGCCGGGTTGTTCGGGCACGTGCACGGCATCCCGGTCCCCGTCGTGTTCCTGGTTGGGCTCGGCATCGGGCTGGCATTCGGCGCGGCCAACGGGCTGATGGTGTCGCTCGGGCGGGTGCCCAGCCTGGTCGTCACGCTCGCCACCCTCTACATCATCCAGGGCATCGACATCCTGGTCGTCGGCGGCAACGAGGTCGTCGCCTCGTCGCTGCCTGCGGGGTTCGTCGACATCCCCAACGTCACCATCTTCGGGATTCCGTGGCTCGCGATCGCGGTGGCCGCCGTGATCGGCGCCGGAGCGTACTACCTGCGCTCGTTCCGCTCCGGCCGCGAGCTCTACGCGATCGGCTCGAATCCGGACGGCGCCCGGCTGGCGGGCATTCCCGTGGCCAGGCGGGTGTTCACCGCGTTCACGCTCTGCGGCGGGATCGCCGGCGTGGGCGGGGTGCTGTGGGCTGCCCAGTACCAGACGATCAACACCAGCGCCGGCGGCACCAACTTCTCCCTGATCGTGATCGCCTCGGTCGTGGTCGGTGGCGTGGCGATCTTCGGCGGCAGCGGCAGCGCAGTGGGCGCGGCGATCGGGGCGCTGCTGCTCGGCACGATCAACGTCGCCCTGGATGTGCTCGGCATCTCCGACTTCTGGGATCAGGCGATCGCCGGATTCCTGCTGCTGCTGGCGATCACCCTGGACCGCGGCATCTCGGTCCGGCTCGCGGCAGCGCTGCGCAAGAGGAGCGCCCGCGATGCGGCCTGATCAGGACACGTCGCTGGCCGCGACCGTTGACGCGCCACCCGGCTGGCGATCACGGTTCGACTCCAGGAGCATGCTGCGCTGGGAGACCGGCCTGGCGGCCGTCGTCATCGCAATCGGGATACTCGGCGTCTCGACCTCGTCGGAGTTCCTGACCGGAAACAACATCTTCAACCTCGGCCTGCAGTCGGGCGAGATAGCGATCATGGCGCTGCCGATGACGCTCATCATCATCAGCGGCGAGATCGACCTGTCGGTCGCCTCGATCATGGGCATGTCGAGCGCCGAGCTCGGCTACCTGTGGGGCAAGCACTGGCCGATGCTGCTCATCTTCGTCGTGATCCTGCTGGTCGGCGTCGCAGCCGGGGCGATCAACGGCCTGCTGATCACCAGGCTCGGCCTGCCGTCCCTGGCCGTCACCATCGGCACGCTCGGCCTGTACCGCGGAGTGGCCAACATCGTCCTCGGCCCCAACACGATCTCGAACTTCCCCGCCAGCTACACGAACATCGGCGTGACCGGGGTGTTCAACAGCAACCTGTCGTTCTCGGCGGCCGTCTTCATCGTGCTGGCCGTGATCTTCGGCGTGGTACTCCACTTCACGCCGGTCGGCCGGTCGATCTATGCGATGGGCGCCAGCCCGGAGGCAGCGTTGTTCGCCGGAATCCGGGTCAAGCGCATCAAAACCCTGCTCTACATCGTCTCCGGCGTGATCTGTTCGCTGGCCGGCGTGTTGCTTACTTTCCGCCTTTCCACCTCGGTCAACACCAATGGACTCGGTCTCGAGCTTGACGTGGTGGCCGTTGTCCTGCTCGGCGGGGTCTCGATCTTCGGCGGCAAGGGAACGATCGTGGGCGTTGTGCTCGGGGTGCTCGCATTCGCGGGAATCCAGAACGCCCTGCTGCTGACGAATTTCAACCAGGAGGCGGCCAGCATTCCGGTTGGCGGCCTGCTGCTGATCAGCGTGTTCGTGCCGAACATGGCCACACTCACCGGCCGGCTCCGCGGCGTCATCGCAAGGAGAGGCAAGGCCGCGCCGTCGGCGATCGGAGCTAGCCATGACTGACGGCGTGACGCGCGCGCAACGCGGGCAGCGAGACGGGCCTGGCCTCGTGCCGGCATTGGCCCGGGCCGTCTCCGCTACCCGTCCATTACCGCCTCGGCGGCACCCCTATCCGCACCATCGGCTCGCAAATTTTTTGGGCCATCAATTGAAAGGATTCATCGAATGAGAGCTTCGGTAAGGGGAAGGGCGAGAGCTTCTGCCAGGGGAAGAGCTTCCGCCAGAGGAAGCACCTCGGCCAGAAGAAGCACCTCGGCCAGAAGAAGAGCGCTGCCGCTGCTCGCGGCGCTGGTCTTGCTGTCCATCCTCGCTGCGGCGTGCAGCTCGAGCTCGTCGAGTGCGCCTTCGTCCAGCTCGAGCTCGGGGGGCCTGAAGAAGGGCCTGAAGGTCTTCATCATCCCGAAGAACCTCGGCAACAACTACTTCACCACCGCTGACAGCGCCAAGACCGGTGGCGCGATCGCCGCGCTCGACGCGCTCGGCGAGAGCGGCACCGAGACCAGCGGGACGGCCGCCACGCCCGCGTCGCAGATTCCGGCCATCCAGGCCGCGATCGCCAAGGGTGCCAACGTCCTGATCGTGTCGGCGACCGACCCCACGGCGCTGTGCCCGACGCTGAACGAGGCGATGAAACGCGGCATCACGGTGGTCACCTATGACTCCGACGCGCCGACGTGCCGCGACCTTTTCGTTAACCAGGCGTCCACGGCCGAGATCGGGACCAGCGAGGTCGACCTGATGGCCAAGGAGATCCACGACACGGGCGAGATAGGGATCGTCTCGGCCGCGGCCACCGCGACCAACCAGAACGCCTGGATCGGCTATATGAAGCAGGAACTGACCAAGTACCCGAAGATGAAGCTCGTGTCGATTGTGTACGGCAACGACGACCCGCCGACCGCCACCCAGGTGACAGAGGGTCTGCTGGAGAAGTACCCGAACCTCAAGGGCATCATCTCGCCGACCACCGTGGGCATCCTGGCCGCGGCCCAGGTCGTCGCCACGCCTAAGTGGAAGGGCAAGGTCATCGTGACCGGCCTCGGCACACCGGACGAGATGAAGGCGTACGTCGCCGACGGCGTCGCGCC